>JAQYWI010000032.1 GCA_030145015.1 Desulfobacterales bacterium | reverse complement strand
AAGCCAAGGCAAAGCTGCACGAGCATATATCAAAAAAACCGGTCGGTTGCCTCGACTGCCATAAAAGCGGCGGGTATCTTGACTTTGCCGGACTGGGATTTGCAAAAAATCGAGTCGATCATTTAACATCATCCGAAGTTGCCAGTATGATCGAGAAGTATGAAACCTTTTACCTGCCGGAAGTCCTTGATCTCGGGAGTCAATAAACAGCCATATTCGAATGAATATCTTTGCGTTGACAAACGCATCACAGCAGTTCCGGATATTTACTTAAGTCCTGCATGGGGTGACATTTGACGCACATGTTATTTGTAAGGCGATGCCGGAATTTTTCACCTGCGCCTTTGGCCCCCACCCTTTTATCGGGAATGACCCCTTTTTGATGGGGATTATGACAGGTTGAGCAGGTAATATTTCCATCAGGATCAAGCGGCAAAATGATTTCGTACTGATCGCGCAGCTCTTTTATTCTTTTTTCAATCTCAAGAGGGGGTTTGCGAAGGTGCCGGGTATGCCACTGGTGTGCGGTTATTTTGCTATGACATCCCAAACACAGCACCTCCGGCTTTCCGAGAAGCTTTGCGTCTGCATAGTTTGCGCGGTGTTCATCCGGAAGTTCATCATGGCAGTATAGACATCGCGCTTCAATAATCTGTTTTTTTTCATTCAATTGCTCATGGGGGTTAAATTTTTTATATTCTGCAATGTTGTGGCATTCAAAACAGAGGGACGTCCTATTCTTATGGGGTGCGCCTCTAAGAAATTTCTGCTCTTTTAAAAAAATTTTTTCGGCCGGCCGATCACTGCATTGGATGACAATATCATGGCAGGTGGCGCAGGTGACTTTTCCATCCTGCAGCGGCAGTTCTGAAGGAATTCTCGGCTTTATATCCTGGGAGGGTTCTATATCAACCGGATGGATGTAATTTTCGGAAGTGTTGTAATGGCAACGACATAATTGTTTGAAATCCCCGCCATATCTTAAAAATTGCGGCCCTTTTTTGGGGGGGACGTTTACATGGCATTCCTTGCAGTATCTAGCGGAATAATGTATATCGGTTGTATTTGAAACCTCAGATACAAACGGTTTCGGCGCCTCCTGCTCACTTTTTGAGGTGAAGCGCGTACCTATTTTACCAAATCGGGTCTCCAGGGTTTCATCGGTACAGCCCATGCTGAAAATGGTGATGATGAATGCGATTGTCGCTAGTGGTTTCATAAGATTTATACTTGTAAAACATGCCACAGGGTGTTAGCGTCTGTCAACTGCCATCGGATCACCATCTAATAGCACAGGTTGTCGCTAAGGTAAATAATAAGGGTTTTTTTTGAATTAAAGCAGCTCGGAGACGGTAAAAAACACCCAGATTTATGAAGCGCAGTGTTCTGAAAATAATAAAGAGACCGATCATCCCCGCGTTACTTGCGGCAGGGATATTCATGCTTTTATTGACCGGCTCCCCGGCCGGGGCGGCTGATGAATATAACTGCCTCATGTGCCATAAACACCGCTACAGCGGAAGAATCGATGAAAACGGCAAGCGCTGGAATTATAATGTTGATGAATTTCTGTATAATCATAGTGTCCACCGCAGTATCGAATGCCGTGACTGTCATTCCTACATTAAGCGAATCCCTCACGATCCGGTTACGCAAAACGTCAATTGCGGCAATCAGTGCCATATAAAACCGCCGTTTGCGCAAGAAAAATTTTCGCATGAAAAACTTATCGGTATATACAACCAAAGTGCCCACGGTATCGAACCCCAGGATTCGGAAGAATTAAAAAACGCCAAGCCCTTCTGCAAGTATTGCCATCTGAATCCGATGTACACCCAAATATCCGAAAAGACGGTGCCTTTCAAAGAATCTTTACAGCGCTGCTTTAACTGCCATCCCCAAAGAGGTGTCGTCCAGGCCTACAAGCATATGGCCCATCGGCTTCGGAAAAAGACCTCGCGTTCCTCTCAAGAAATCGTCCAATTATGTTCAACCTGCCATGCGGACGTTGCCTTAATGAAAAAACTAAATGTTTCCGAAAGGGCCCTAACGGCCGTGGAAAGCTATAACCGGTCCATACACGGCAAGTTAGTGCGCCTGGGCTCCCAGAAAGCAGCCAACTGCATCAGCTGCCATGCTTCCAATGCCCTGCATGATATTTATAAAAAAGACGACCCCCGGGCCACCATTTATAAAGACAACATCGCCAAAACGTGCAGTCAATGCCACGAAAAAACAAATAGCGCATTTATAAATATTGCGGTCCATCCCAGTGCAGAACGCGAAGGGGACCCGATTATTTATCTGGTCAGCATTTTCTTCCGGGTGGCCCTGTACGGAGCCGTTTTCAGCATGGTCGGCCTGATGCTGTTTGAGACATTCGGCCGGTGGAGAGATGGTATTAAATTGATACTCATAAACGGTACGAGCTGGCGGGGGCAATCAAAACCTAGATCCAAAAAAGAAAAATAGCAGGCGGTATGTCAACATTTTCGAAAATAGTTTCAAAGCCCATCGACATCCTCACGCGCGCAAAGGCGCAAGAGGCCGAATATTTTACGCATGTGGATGGGGTCGGATCGGTTCCCAGGGATATCTACAAACATGTAAAATCCAATCCGATCGGTGATCTGCCGCGGTATTCCGTTCATATCGTGATACAGCATCTTTTGGTTTTCATAACCTTTATTGTCCTGGCCGTCAGCGGATTACCGATATATTTCAGCGATCTGTTCTGGGCGTCCTACTTCGTATCACTTTTCGGCGGCATTGATGTCGCAAGATTCATTCATCGAATCGCGGCATTTATTATGATGTTCGCAGCGGCCTATCATATGATCACCATCGTTGCCGGAACGATTCAAAAAATTTATCATCATGAATTCGATTATAAAAGGACCCAGCTGCCCCGCTTGAAAGATCTTTTCGATTTAATCCATGATATTAAATATTTTCTGGGGCGCGCGCCCTATCGGCCCAAAATGGAAAAATTCATGTATAAGCAAAAGGCGCATTATCTGGCCATTATCTGGGGAAATTTTGTTTTGATTGCCGCCGGATCGGTGCTTTTGTTTCCCGATGTCATGGCTCAATTATTCCCTGAAACGCTGGGCAAAATACTGCCGTCGGCAGGAGCCGACACCGATTCATATTCTGCTTTTTTTCAGGACCTTGCGAGACTCATGCACGCCGATGAGGCGGTCATGGCTTTAATTCTGCTGGCGTTCTGGCACTGGATCAATGTCCACCTGGTACCCGGCAGATTTCCGATCCAGTGGGCTTTTTTAAATGGAAAAATTACCCGGGAGCATCAGATCGAGGAACATTTTCTGGAATACCTCAATAACCTCAGAGAGATACCCGCGGAAAGAGAATATATGAAAAACCTTTTAAAGGAACTGGGAATCGACGGTTCAAAAGCGTTATCCACCGCCGATCAAGACGCATCTTTTTCACAACCGGTTGATGCGGCGCCCGGAGAAAAGACATGAGGAGCAAATAAAACGTGGCCGGCGAACCCAGAAGATTAAACCATCCCATGATATCCTATTTGTTGGGCGCCATTTTTTTGGTGCTTACCCTGGGGGTTTTTGTGGGTGTCGTCCACCATCTGACCATCTCTCATCACGGCCCCGGGCTTTTGAGACCGCTTTTAGAAAAACATCAGGAGCAACGCAGATCCCCGATTCTTGATGAGGCTCAACGTCTCGAAGAATATGAAAAACACCGGCATTTTCATAATGTTGCCGATGAGCCCCCGAAGCTGCCTGAGAACCTGCGGCCCGTGTGTTTCATATGCCATTCCGATTTGCCCCACAGCAAAAACAAACGGATCAGAGCGCTGATGAACATCCATACCCAGTTTTTCGTGTGTGAAACCTGTCATATCAAGGAGAAACCGGAAACCACGATTGTTTATAAATGGTATAATCCCCTGGATGACAATCCACCGGGGCCTTTTTACGGCACCAGCTATGACCCGCAATCAGGTAGTCTCTCCCTGGGCAAGGATCTGATTTCAAAAATAGCCCCTTATTTTAAATCGGGAAAAGATGATAAAGTTTGGTCGGCGATCCAGGTCCAGGAGGCGCCCATCGCCAGGGACTTTGTGAAAGTTAGAGATCGACTCAGCCCCGAACAAAGGGAAGGAATCAAGAACATATTTCATGAAAATATCAAACCCAAAGGGCATGATTGTAATACATGTCATACGGAAAAAGGTATTCTTGATTTTGAGCAACTGGGATTTGTCGAAAACAGGATTGCAAATTTAAAACGGCTGGTTGTGGTCGATATGATCCGAAAATACGATAAGTGGTACCTGCCGGAACTGGTAATCGACAAGCATCATCGGGTTCCGCGGGAGAAATAAATCAGAAATAGTTTCAAAACCCCATCTAGTGTCCCATGGCCGCGTTGCAACCCGATTCAAAATGCTCACATACTACCGTGTATGCTGCGCTTTTGACTCGGCTTGCGCCTTGCCCTCGAACACAATCTGAGGCTTTGAAACCATTTCTAAGTAAGATTCAAAATTTTGTAGGATTTATCTTTGTCTTCAAAATAAATGTCTTCAACAGCAAATTTGCTCTCATCCAAAAGCTTAAATATTTTTATGGCGTCACTCTTATTTTGAAATCCGAAAACCAGTCCGCAATGTTTGGTGATATTATTGGGTACGGGAAGCGGGATGTAATTATTTATTTTTTTTTCCTGTAGCCACCCCTGTGCTCTGAGACCCTCGGCAACCGATACGAAAGTTACCAGATATTGTATTTTCTTTAGCGGAATTATCTGAAGAAGCGTTTTAATGAAATGTAATTTTATCCCCAGAGCAACAAATTTTATATTTTCGATTAAAGTGTCAGCCTTAAAGCCGGAACCTTTGCGTAAGCGCGTGATACAGCTATCTTCTTGTTGTTTAAAATCAATAAGTTGATTGCCTGTTTCATAGCTCCAGGTTTTAATCTGCTTTTTGAATTCGGGTTCATCAGAAATAACTTCCAATGTATCCCCGATCTCGAGGCCTTTCAATTTTCGGGATACCATTGCCAGGTTAATCGGGCAGGAATACCCGCTGGTATCAATAATGGTTGTTTTCTTTTCCATATGGTTTTTTACCCTCGCTACCTTGGGACCATAATTTCCACAAGATCGATCATGAGTCAATAAATTAATCAGATGAGCATTGAACATATCGGTTTTTTTGGGTTTTCCAAACCGGGTGCTTCGCACCCGGTTTCACCGCGTTGTTTTCAACGATTGGGGCACTTCGCGCCCCTGTTTTTTACCGCCCATGGCGGTAAAATCCAAGCCACCCGCTGTGCGGGTGGTCGTTGACTCAGCATCCAGCCCCCGTTATTCGATCGGTGTCTAATTGAGCGATCATTTTCCTGCGCTCTTTGTCAGTTCGCTTGTGCCCATTTCCCGCGTAGATCAGCTCGGGTTTTTTTAAATACACTTTGGTATCGGGTGGCACGCTCTCTATAATCCAGACGTTGCCGCCGATGGTGGTGCGTGCCCCGATAACGGTATCGCCGCCTAGTATTGTTGTATTAGAATAAATGATCACATCGTCCTCGATGGTCGGGTGGCGCTTTTTATCGCGAAAATTTTCGACGGCCTCCTTCGGCATCGATAGCGCCCCCAAAGTTACCCCCTGATAAATTCTGACCTGATTTCCAATTTCAGTGGTCTCACCGACCACCACACCGGTTCCGTGATCGATGAAGAAGCTTTTTCCGATTCTGGCACCGGGATGGATGTCAATACCGGTAAAACTATGGGCGTATTCGGTCATCATTCTTGGAAGCCGCGGCACTTTTAATTGATGTAATTCATGCGCAATTCGTTGTACGGTAATGGCAAAAAGTCCGGGATAGCTCGATATAACTTCATCAAAGCTTTTCGCAGCGGGGTCTCCTTCCATGGCGGCCCGGACATCTGTAGCCAGCACTTCTCTTAGTCTGGGCAAAGCCTGTATGAATTGTAGTGCTTTGCTGCGACTGATCTCTTTACACTCAATGCAGGGCTGATCGCAACGCATGCAATCATGCTGCGTGGCGAAAATAATCTGTTTTGAAAGATCTTTATAAAGCGCGGTCAGCTCTTCCTTCAAGCAATACTCCAGGTTTGAAGGTGCCAGAATAGTTTGCGTAAAATATCCGGGAAACAGGATGCATCTGGCTTTATGAATGGTATGGGCAACTGAATCGCGTGAGGGAATCGGGGTGGCGTCCAGGTGCTGGAAGCATTTTTCCGTATTGCAGGAAGCTAACATTCTTTGCGCCACTGATGGTAGGATTTCAGAAAAATCAGGTGGCATATCTGAGAATTTATTTGATTTCATATCTTAAAAACCTCCAAAAAAAAGGCCCTCCCCCAACGGGGAGGACCATGGGGAGAGGATATTAAAATCATAGTATCGCGTTAAAGACCTCACAGCTTCGACATATCTTCATCTTTTCTTTCCAATCTTTCTGAACGGTTCCGTCGCAGTTGGTTCCGTTAATAAACCAGCAAAGATCTCCGGATGAAAACTCCCAGGCCGGGCAGTTGCGTCTTTGTTCCACTGAACATTTTCGTATCGTCCAGCATGGTTTTATGCGTTTGCCCCTTCTTTCGTGCCTTGACACGAGGAAAAATATCTGACGCTCCACATGGGTTGGCACCGTTCGCCACCCCTGTTCGTAACTGTGGATGGCTTTTAGCGATGTGCCGAGCAGTTCGGCCATCTGTTTTTGCGTTTTTTTCAGCTTGTTGCGCAAAAATTTAAATTCGTTTTTATCCATGGCGATTTATAAATTGCATTACCCTCTACCTAACATTCTCTTATTGGGGGGTCAAGAAAAAAATGCCACAATGTGGTAATTTGAAGTTGTCTTTGCTTTTAATGAATGTTTGAATATGCTTCGTTTAGAATCTCAATCGGATGGAAGACGTTGTAGGGCAAGAGTTGGTTAAACTGCAGACGGCAGCTCAGGCAATCGGTAACCAGTTTTTCAGGTTTCAACTCCTTAATTTTGGCCATTAACCTGTTTCCCAGTCGAACGGAGGTTTCGTGAAAATCCCTTTTGAAGCCCATAATTCCAGCCATACCGCAGCAATACAAATTGCCGTTCACCGGATCCAGGTTAACGCCCGGTAATAAATTCAACAGGTCCTGATAAGGCCGGTCGATGTTTTGCTCTCTGAGGTGGCATGGGGGATAGTAAACCATACGTCCGGATACTTCACTGAAGTTGGTTTTAAGCTGCCCTGCTCGCTGAAGACCCATCAGGTATTCTCCCAGGTCAAATGTGTGTTCAGCCACTTTAATGCGTATGAGAGGGGCGATCGTTGAGAAATACCCCTGGTCTTTGAGAATCTTTGCATACATGTTTTTCTTGATCAGTTCAAACTGCCGATCTTTCGGATTACCGGTTGGCTTTCCAGTCGGGATTTTGAGATAATCTTTATCGGCCCCGACTGAATTCTGATATTCCTTTGAATAGTAGGCGCCTTCGAGCAAAATTCGTCTCAGCATGAATCCGCAGGTGGGACAGGAGCAGACAATGTCATATCCGTTGTCTACGGCTTCGGCCAGGTGCTCCAGATTGAAGCGAGCAAACTTCATTGTCAATTTCTGATCGCCCTCCAGTAAGCTTGGCATGCCGCAGCATTTTTGTTCCGGATAGTAGACCTCGAATCCATTGTGATTTAAAACTTGAACCACGGTCTTAGGCACATTCGGAAAAAGATAGTTTGCCGTGCAACCCGCAAAGTAGGCTATTTTACGATTCGGCTGCTTATTTGGCTGGGTATTCAAGTTATGCTTTTGAGCCCATCGCGGGAAATTCTCTTCGGGAAATATTGGGATCCGGCGCTCTTGGTGAATTCCCGCGGCCGATTTGAGGAGTTGACCTGTCAGCTTATTTTGAAAAAGGATGTTGGTCAGTTGCGGATATACGCCACACAGCTTGCCGATGCGCTCAACATCTTCTAAGGTTCGCACACGGAACTTCAATCCGTCTCGAGCCATGAATTCGGTTTTGGCCTTGATAATGTCAGCACGGATGTTGGGACATGGGCAAAGCGCACAGAAATTGCACCGATCGACCAGCTGTCGGAGCTCATTAGACGTAATCTTTTTGCCGGTTTGCATCGCCTGATCGTATAGCCTGTACAACTCCGGAAACATCAGGCAATCTGAATCCATAAGGAATCGACAAACGTCGCAATCCGAACAGGCGTCTACAACCATCCTGGCTGTGTATTCAGGTTCTATTTTTTCCATGGTGCAAATCCTGCTGTCTACCCGTTATTGTCACTTGTCATTGCGTTAGGTATTTAATTCTAAATATGACTTGCGGCTGAATCTATGGAGCACCGGGGTGCCCATCCCATGCCGGATGGCTTTCAGTATATTATCTTTTTCAATCGGAACCGTACCGGCAAGCATATGAACGGGCAGGTGTTCGAAGGCCTTTGCAACCATCGGTGTACTGGGACCCAGCATTAAGATTTTTGCCTTAGCATGAACGTTTGCGAGTATTTCTTCAGTGCTATTATTCAAAATAGAGGTCGACGTCAGAAAGAGCACATCTGCCCAGTTTCTCAGTTTTTTATAAAAATCCTCCATGCGGCCAAGTCCACGAGATTGATCCAGTATATCAAGAACAGCATCTCTTTGTTCAAAACGCTTGATCAGTGGACTAAAGTAGCCAACCATCGCGACTTTTGTTCCCCTTGTGATTTTAAACTGTTCGAACATGATTTCGTTATTTTCATCTTCAGGCAACTGCAGCGCATGTTGATAGTTAAGCGCGTTAACCAGGGCCAGGGCCATGCTTCTTTCAAGCGGGCTTTCACCTTTTATTTTTTCCAGCAGCGCGATTGCCGGCCGGCCTTCGTAATCGATGGCTTCATTTAAAACCATGCAGGATTTTTTATCTGCAAAATAGGTATAGGCAATTCCGATACCGCCGTCTGTCGTCACAACCGCGGTGTAACCCAGACCCAGACACAGCAAATCCACACGGGTTTTGGCGGCTTTATCTCTAAATAAGTTGAATAGTCTGTCGTTCAGAATCATTGCTTTTGAAGCCTTCATTGACTTTTTCTGCTAGACTTTCAGGAAGAATTTTTTTTAGATTTTTGTTTGTTTAGCTACCTGCCCTTGCCGAAACGCGGCATCCACTTGCCCGTGTTTTCCTTATACGCAGTATAGGCCTGTCCCAATTTTATTTCCAGCAATTTTTCTTCATATCCGGCGATATAATTGTAGAACAGGAAAGCGACTACCAGCAGACCAAGGCAGAATACCGAAGCCGTTGAAACGGTCAAGCCAAGGTAGACAAGAAAACTTCCCAAATATAAGGGGTGTCGCACATATCGGAAGGCTCCGGATGATACGACCCCGGTAGGGCGTTGATCAGGGGTGACGACCACATGACCCGACTTGAAAAGATAAAAGGCGGTGCTCAGGGCAACACCCAGGATGATCAAACGGATAACCAGCGGGATGTATTTCGACAAAAAAGTGGGTCGATGCAGCACAAATGAATCCAGGATCCAGATGACCATAAACACACCGAACAGGATCAGCTGTCCGGCGTCTCCAAGAGGATGTTCACCGTTTTTTTCTTTCATTTATGCCTCAATTATCCTGTAGCAGATAATAATGCCACAATAGTCGGGCGGCGACGGCTCTCCAGGGTTTCCAGTTCTGGCTGAGGGTGTTCAGCTCGTCTGGTGTGGGGCGCGATGCCAGCCGCTTAACTTTTTGGACTGCCGTCAGCAGGGCCAGGTCTGCACTCGGCATGATATCCGGCCGACGAAGCGCCGTTAAAAGATAAATATCCGCTGTCCAGGGGCCGATACCTTTGATCTTGATAAGCTCGGCGCGCACCTTCGTGTCGGGCATCATCGCCAGCCTAACCAGGTCGAGATGCCCGTCGACAAGCGCTTTTGCCAGGCTGCGGCCGTAGGCGGTTTTTTGACGACTAAAACCGATAGCCTTGAGCGTCGCATCATCCAATTCGAGGAACCGAACCGGGGTCAGCGGTGAAGCTGCTTCGCGCAGACGATCATAAGCAGCTCGGGCGGATGCCAGGGATACCTGTTGCTCTAAAATAATGTGTATAAGCGCTGGAAACCCGGGCTCACGCGCCCACATCGGTGGGGGACCGAATTTTGTCAGTATTTGTGCCAGGTCTGGATCGCGCTCGGACAAAAAATGCAAACCCTGCCCAAATGTCTCCTCGGTCAGGGACGCCGGCACAAATTCCGGGTCGGAAATGATATCCGCTTTCTTTTTTACCATCGAATCCTGTTTAGAACTAAATGCCCGGCAAGTTACGTCGCTCGCCGCTCGCGAATGGGCCAATGAACGATGGCGGCCATGATGCCAAAGGCCACTCCCAGCCACCAGACGATATCGTAACTGCCCCTTTGGTCGTACAGCCAGCCACCGAGCCAAACGCCGAGAAAGCTGCCGATCTGGTGCCCCAGAAATACAATACCGTAAAGCATGGCCATGTAACGGGTACCAAACATCACGGCAACCAGGCCTGAGGTCGCCGGCACGGTTGCCAGCCACAAAAAGCCCATCACCGCACTAAACACCAGCACCGTTACGAGGCTAAACGGGAATAATAAAAACGAAGTAATCGTGACGGCACGACCTAAATAGATGAACACCAGCAAGTATCGTTTGGGAAACCTGCCAGACAAAATGCCCGATAAATAGGCTCCGAAAACATTACATAATCCAATGACCGCAATGCTCCAGGCACCGACTTTTGGATCGAAACCTTTATCAGTCAGAAAGGCCGGCATATGGGCAGTAATAAAAGCAACATGAAACCCGCAAACGAAAAATCCCGTCACCAGCAGCCGGAATGAACGATGCCCCAGGGCTTCTTTAAGTGCCGCTGGTACGGTTTGCCCTCTGTCTTGCTGCTTTGCTTGCTGTCTGCCGGAGTATGGCGCCAGGGGGATGGCGAGCAAAATCATTGCCAAAGCCGAGGCCGCCAGGATATGGAGCGCGGTAACCCAACCGTAAACCTCAATTAAAAATTGCGCCAACGGCACGACCGCAAACTGGCCAAGTGAGCCGGCCGCTGTGCCCAACCCCAGCGCCCACTGTTGGCGGTCTTCGCCAACGGCGCGGGCCATGGCCGGCAGCACGATTCCGAATGATGTGCCCGCAACTCCGGCACCGACCAAAAATCCGGCCGAAGTATTCAGCAACCAGGGACTATCGACATTGGACATTAACGCCATGCCGAGGGCGTAAATAGCGGTTCCGGCAACCACCACCTTCAGGTTGCCAAAACGATCGGCCAATCCCCCGGCGAAAACCGCAACGATTCCCCAGCAAAGATTCTGAATGGCCAGAGCAATCGAAATGACTTCGCGTCCCCAATTGTTTGCTTCCGTAATGGGCTTTACAAACAAACCGAAACCCGAACGAAATCCGAACGACAGTAACAGTAGCAGACAGGCGGAGATGATCAGAAAGCCACTGGAACCGCGAGTGTTAAGCGCATTTGTATTTTTCACCTGATCTGCCCTCGATTGCGTTATTCGGACGGGTTGATATCGAAGTTTAATCGGGGAAATTCCGGATTTAACAGCTGGATTTCAATCGTTTCCCCGGCGTTCCATTCTTCCCAGCCTTCGGGAATTATGATCAAGGCCTCCTTGCGGGCCATGGATATGAGCCTGCTTTTGAGTTTGGCAGGCTTAACGATGAGCTGATTTTTGCCTTTTTCAAGGCGGGCATGAATAAATTGAGTCCAGTCTTTATGTCCGGCAACGGTTTCCGATAGTTGTGCCGGGACCATCGGAAACGAAAACGAGGTTTCCCCTTTCATCTTCATTAGCGCCGGGAGCGCCAACTGCAAAAAAGCCATTTCATTGGATGGCGGTCCGCCGGGTAAAATAAAAAACGGCTTTTTTTCTAAAAGCCCAAATCCGACCGGTTTTCCGGGTCCCATTCTTACCCGGCGATAAACACCCTGCCAGTTCAGATCTTCGACCACATCTAAAATCAGATCGTGTTCACTGCCCCAGGCACCGCCGCTGGTGATAAATGCATCTGCCTCTGAAAGCCGGGACGTGATGGCGTATTGAATTTCCTGCTTACTGTCGCCGACAAGCACTGCAAAATACGAAAGGCCGTAAAAGGAAAGCCAGGAACAAATTTCGATCATGTTGCTGGCATAGAGCTTCCCGTCCGGCAATGGTTTGCCGGGAGCGACAACCTCATCACCGCTGGCAATAACGGCAACTTTGGGAGCCTTATGGACCGGGGCGCTATCGAGACCGGCCGAAGCCAACAGGCCGATAAGCGCCGGCGACAATTTTTCTCCTTTTGCGGCAACGGTTTCGTGCTGCCGAATATCGGTTCCGCGTTCGAGGATGTTGCGGCCTTCTGCGGCGGTATTGTGAGCCAGAAGCGTATCTTGCGACTGCTCGCAGAATTCTTCGGATAGGACGGCGTCCGCACCCTTTGGTAATGGAGCACCGGTGGTGACCCGAACCGCCTGTCCACCGGAAATATGAGAATCCGACATGTCGCCGGCCGAAAGATGACCCACCAGCACCAGCTTAACGGGATTTTCGCCGGTTGCCCCGGCAAGATCCGACGAAAGGACCGCATACCCATCTTTGCGGGAGGTGGAAACAGATGGGCTGTCAACTTTGGCAACAATATCTTCGGCCAAAATTTTACCGGTGAGTTGATCAAGCGGCAGGATTTCGGCTTCGCCGGGAGCAACGTTAGCCCGTGTCAGATCGAGCGCTTCGTCAAAACTGATAAATGTTTTCATAATTTAAGTTTATCGCGTTTGTTGGGTTACCGGATTGATCAGTTCTTTGCCGGCAAATTTTAGGAAAAGCAATATGCTCGGGGTACGACCCTTCAGTCGACGGTCCGGCAATGGCGATTTAAGCGAAGTTCGGTATTCATAGCGGACCGATGAAAAGAATGGCGTGTTTTTGATTAGAAGTGGTTTCAAAACCCCATCTAGTGTCCGCTGGCTGCGTTGCCCCGCAATGCGTGCGGGATCTCACGTCTGTTTTTATGAATATTTGGGATAATCTGTCATGCGGTGGGCAGGGTGAAAAACAGTATTTGAATTGGCTGCGTATTATGGGTCGGTGTGTTCCTCGATGCTGATCGGATCACCGCATTGAATTTTGCCCTCCTCCAGCACCCGTGCAAAAACACCTTCCCGCGGCATTATGCAATCGCCGGCTTTATAATAAATGGCGCACCGGTTGTGACACTCTTTGCCGATCTGGGTAATTTCAACAAGGGCATTCTGTCCCAATCGGACACGGGTGCCCACCGGAATGTTTTTCCAGTCAACGCCGGTGGTGGCGATGTTTTCGGCAAAATCGCCAAAAGTAACCTCAAGGCCTTTTTCACGGGCTTTATCTATTTCTTCGGAGGCCAGAAAACTCACCTGTCGATGCCAGGTGCCGGCATGGGCATCGCCCTCGAGGCCATGTTCCTTTTTTAAAAAGGCTTCATCAACCGTGACTTTCTGGGTTCCCTTTTTCTTGCTGGTTGCGATGGATATGATTTTCATATTCTCAAGTCCCAATCTCTTGAGTTCAATTCGCCATGTGGTGCTCGTGATCTGAAAAATTTAGCTTCGATCAAGGCTTAAAGAGTGCCTAAAATGCCTAAAGTGAGCTAAAGTGCCTAAAGTTGAGGAATTCTGCCCGTCGAGAGCCTCTGGGTCGAACGATCGTTTATATATAAAAGATAGAGCGTAGCGATACCTTAACTTTAGTCACTTTTATAAGCAATATCAACAGACTCCTGGTTTTTTAATAAATATTTTAATTATCGTCTGTATCACGCTTATTTGTTCCCAATCAAAAAAATGCCATACGTCGCCCTCATATTTGGCAAAAACTTGATAATCTTGCCGTATCGATCCTGGGAATGGGTATTAATGGCGACCTCATTTAAAATTTTCAAACCGACATCATGAATGAATTTTCTAAAATCTTTGATGGTGATCACCCGGATATTGGGTGTATTATACCATTCAAAAGGCAGTTGTTTGGTGACGGGCGCATAGCCGGTCCACAGCAACTGCATGCGGCAGGCCCAATGGCTGAAATTCGGGAAACTGACGATGCCTTTTTTGCCGATGCGCATTAGCGCCCGGATGAGCGCATCCGGCTCATAGACTTGCTGCAGGGTCTGGCTCAAGATGACATAATCAAAAGTTTGGTCGGGATAATCGGAAACTTCCGCACTGATGTCTCCCTGAAGAACTGAAAGCCCTTTTTCAATACACGTGGCGACTTTGCCTTCTTCAAGTTCGATTCCCGAGCCGGTCACCTGCTTATTTTTAATTAAAAATTTCAGCAGTGCGCCGTTGCCACAGCCCAGATCGAGCACATGGGTTCCCGGTTCAATCCAGGAGGCGATAATCTGAAGATCGTAGCGCATGCTGTTATTTTTTGGTTTCGCGGCAGACACGCTCCAAAAATCCTCTCATCAAGGTCGTCAATCTCACGTTGGGTATCAAAAAGGCGTCATGGCCCCATTCGGCTTCAATTTCGCAAAAACTCACATCCAATCCGTTTTTCTTCATGGCTTTCACCATGGCCTTGGACTGATAGGTCGGGTAGAGCCAGTCGGAGGTAAAAGATACCACCATAAACTTGGCTCTGGCCCTTGAAAAGGCTTTTACCGCCGAACCCTCACCGTATAGTTTTTCCATGTCGTAGTAGTCGCTGGCTTTGGTGATGTACAAAAAGGAGTTGGCATCAAAACGATCCACAAATTTTTTGCCCTGATAACGCAGGTAGCTTTCGACCTGAAAATCGGCGTCGAAGTTAAATGAAAAGTCGCCCTTATCCTGCAACCGCCGACCGAACTTTAAGCGCATGGATTCATCCGATAAATAGGTAATATGGCCGATCATGCGGGCCACCGCCAGCCCCAGATTCGGCTTGGGTCCGTAGTAGTAGTTTCCGTTGTTCCAATTGGGGTCGGCCATGATGGCCTGTCTGGCGACTTCGTTAAAGGCAATGGCCAGGGCCGAGTGTTTGGTAGTGGTTGCCAGGGGAATGGCTGAAACCACCATATCCGGGTAGCGGACGGTCCATTCCAGAACCTGCATGCCACCGATAGAGCCGCCAACGACGCACAGAATTTTTTCGATTCCCAGATGATCCATCAACTTTTTTTGGGCTGCGACCATGTCCCCGATGGTGACCACCGGAAAATCAAGCGCGTAGGGCTGGACGTTTTTAGGATTGGTCGTACAAGGTCCGGTAGATCCCATACAGCTGCCAAGGATGTTTGAGCAGACCACAAAATACTTGTCGGTATCGATTCCCTTGCCGGGTCCGACCATAATATCCCACCAGCCGGGCTTTTCATCTTCATTTTTATAATAGCCGGCGGCGTGGGAATCTCCGGAGAGGGCATGTAAAATCAGAACGACATTACTTTTATCCGAATTTAACGTGCCGCAGGTTTCGTAGGCAAGGGTTACCGGGCCTAGTTTGGCTCCGTTATCCAGTACCATTTCATCGGGCGGTTCGGCAAAAGTGAAGAGTTTCTTCTCCACAATGCCCACCGAAACGCCGTCCCTGTCGTGTTCTATATATTCGCTCATTATCGGCTAATTTTGATACTTGATTTTTTTTACGAGGGCAAGAAAAATCAGGTTTGGGCGAATGCCTGTTCTAAATCATTTTTGATATCATCGATGTGTTCAAGGCCGATAGACAGGCGTACCAGATCCGGCGTCAATCCCGCGGCTTTTTGCTGTTCCTCGGATAACTGAGAATGGGTCGTACTTGCAGGGTGAATAACAAGGCTTTTGGCATCTCCCACGTTTGCCAGCTGGGAAAACAGTTTTAAGCTATCTACAAATTTTGGGCCGGCTTCCAAACCCCCTTTAATCCCGAAAACGACCATGCCGCCAAACCCGTTTTTAAGATATTTGCTGGCCACCGGGTAGGTAGGATCGTCCGGTAATCCGGGATAGCGCACCCATTCAACTTGCGGGTGTTCTTTTAAAAACCGGGCAATTTCGGCTGTATTTTCGCAATGCCGCTGCATACGCAGGGGCAGTGTTTCCAGGCCTTGCAAAAACATCCAGGCATTGTCCGGGGAAATACAGGCACCTAAATTGCGCAATGGTACGAGCCGCATCCTAAGGATAAAGGCGATGGGATTCATCTCGCCCAGATCATGGGCGTAGCGGATGTCATGATAACTGGGATCCGGCTCATTGTAGAGCTTGAATTTGGGATCTTTCCAGTCAAAGGTTCCTGAATCAATGACAACACCGCCGATACCGGTGCCGTGTCCCCCCATCCATTTTGTCAGGGAATTCACTACGATGTCGGCACCATATTCGATACTTTTCAGTAAATAGGGCGTGGTAAAGGTGGCATCCACAATTAGCGGCAGGTTGTGGTTGTGGGCAATCTTGGCGACGGCGCTGATATCCGTAAACTCCAGTACCGGATTGCCGATGGTCTCAATATAGATCGCTCTTGTTTTTGCGGTGATCGCCCGGGCGAAATTCTCCGGATCCCTGGCATCCGCAAAATTTACCCGGATACCAAATTGTGGAAGAATGCAATCAAACATCGTATAAGTACCGCCGTACAGATTTGAGGCCGAAACGATCTCATCTCCGGCGGTACAGATATTGATGATGGCATAATACACCGCCGATGTGCCGGAAGAAAGGGCCAGGGCAGCTGCGCCGCCTTCCAGGGCGGCAACCCGCTGCTCGAGAACATCCTGGGTGGGGTTCATGATACGGGTGTAAATGTTGCCCGGTTCCCTGAGTGCAAAAAGATCGGCCGCATGTTCGGTGTTTTTGAAAACGTAAGAAGAGGTGCGGTGGATCGGCACCCCGCGGGAGGTGGTGGTCGGATCCGGTTCCTGGCCGGCATGCAAACACTGGGTTTCGAATTTATAATTGTCATTCATTTTTAGTACCTCATTTTCCTTAAAATCTGGAATTATCAGGTGCGCTGACGGTCATTCGGCGCGGCGGGTAGTTTTTGGTGAAATGATTTATGATCTGCGGCGGGCAGCTTATCTTATCAGCGGCTCAAATACTTCGCAGGTCCGGCATATCTTCATTTTTTCTTTCCAGTCTTTCTGGGCGGTGCCATCGCAAATGGTTCCATTGATAAACCAGCAAAGTTCTCCGGCTCCGAATTCCCAGGCCGGGCATTTGGTTTTTTGTTCCGGACTGCAATTTTTGATCTGCCAGCATGCTTTCACTTTGCCCGTTTTGGTACTCTGCTTAACGGCTAAAAAATACATCTGGCGTTCGACGGCAGCCGGTACTTTGCGCCAGCCCTGCTCATAGCTGTGCACCGCTTTTAGCGATACGCCTAGCAGCTGGGCCATTTGAGCCTGGGTCTTTTTTAATTTTGCTCGAAGCTTTTTAAACTCTGTGCGTTCCATAAAATCCGTCCTTTAAGGGATATTAATATGTTAAACTTACCCCTCTTAATTTGTTACATTGTGGCAGGTGTGTCAACAAAAAAGATTGCAACTAAAGCCTGAAAATCGGATTGTCCAAGGCCTTCAGATTCGTAATTTGAATAATTAATAAACGGAACGATGACCCATAAAAAGGGAGTTTTAAGGATGCCAGAAGTGATAATAAGTCTTCGCCCTGGAGCATTGACGTACTGGAATGTTGGGTTTGTTCTTTCGTTACGTGTTACGGGTTACAAGTTGCGAGTCATGCAAAGCAGAGCTTAGTTTGCAATATTTTAACCCGGAACCCGGAACGCGAAACTCGAAACGGTCCAATGCTACGGGATGAATTGAAATTGAAAGTTTCCATCCGGGATTAGCTATGGGGTCGTTAATAAGAAAACAGAACCCATGCCGACGAGGTCAGAGAGCCCCTGCGATTATGCCGCCGCCCAATACGGTATCGTCGGTATAAAGCACTGCGGATTGTCCGGGCGTCACCGACATCTGCGGTTCTTTAAATAAAATCCTGGTTTGACCGCCATCCGGCGGAAAAACCGTTGCTTCCGCTTGCTTGTGTTTGAGACGTATCTTGACCTGTACCTGGCGGGGTTGTTCAATCCGATCGACGGCGATCAGATTTAAATCAGTGGCCATCAGGCCTTTTGATCGGTTCTCATGATCGCTGACGATAATACGGTTGTTGGCCGCATCGATTCGGCTGACATACAGCGGGCTCCGGGAAGCGATGCCAAGGCCGCGGCGCTGGCCGATGGTATAATGAATAATTCCCCGGTGCATTCCAAGGACCTGACCGGCTTCATCCACAATTTCGCCGGCTTGTATCTCGTCTTTATCAAAAAGAATAGAATAATCCCCGCCGTCGATGAAATCCTGGCTTTCCTCACGATCTGCTGTTTCCAGCCCCAGCGAGCGCGCGATTGTTCTGACCTCTTGTTTGGTATGATCTCCTATCGGAAAAAGTGTATGTGAGAGTTGCTCCGGTGTCAGACCATAAAGAAAATAGGTTTGATCTTTTGAGAGATCCGCAGCCCGTTTCAACAAAAACCGACTGCCGGATTTTTCAATCCGGGCGTAGTGGCCGGTGGCAAAATAATCAAAATCCAAACCGGCCTGCCGGGCCTTTTCCAAAAGGAAGCCAAACTTGAGTTTCTGGTTGCAGACAACACACGGATTTGGGGTTTTACCTTTGAGGTATTCGTTTCTAAAGTAATGGATGACATGGCTTTTGTACTCCTGCCGCAGATCAATTGTATAAAAAGCCATATTGAGTTTTTCACAAATGGCGGCGGCGGACTCGACATCCTCTTTCTCGCCGGGTCCGTAGCAGGCATGTGTAGCAGACGCTTTGGGGATAACGGAGCCGTCATATATTTCCATGGTGACGCCGAAAACCTCATAGTCCTGTTTGCGCAGCAAAGCCGCGGCTACGGAGGAATCCACGCCACCGCTCAGTCCAACTGCTACTCTGGCTTTAATTTTTTTCATTTTATTCTTATTTGAAACAAAATATTTTATTGTTAAATTTTTTAAATAATCAAAATCCGAAATACGAAACAATATCGAAATCTTAAATTCAAATGTTCAAAACTTTAGAATTTGGGTCATTTGATATTTGAATTTGTTTCGAATTTCGATATTCGTTTTTCGGATTTATAAACACAATTTAAACAAATGCTGTATTTTGAAAACGGTGATATTAGTGGTTTTTATTTTTCTTTAAAGCGACATTGAGAGAGCCGCTTTTAAAACCGTCCAAATCAAGCGCAACATATAGAAATCCCAATTCGTGGAGATTTCTACCGATTTTTTCTCGATGTTGAATCGCCAACTCGAAATCCTGGGGTAAGATTTCGATCCTGGCCGTATCGCCGTGATGCCGAACTCTCAATACCCGGAACCCGAGATTGTAAAGAAAATCCTCAGCCGCTTCGACCTGTTTGAGTTTCTCGACACTGACCTCCTGGCCGTAAGCAATTCGGCTGGCCATGCACGGCATGGCCGGTTTGGCGGCAACATCCAGGTCGAAAAAGTCGCAGACTTTGCGGATTGCGGTTTTACCCATTTTCAATTCCACGTAGGGTGCCAGAATCGAAGCCTCGTCAGCTGCCTGGATTCCCGGCCGGTAGTCTCCGAGATCATCGAGATTAGCGCCGTAAAAAATAGGCCAGGCAGAATCACTTAAGGGATTTCCAGGTTGATCACGCAGGCCACTAATTTTTTCAAACAGGGCTTTTTTGCAATGGTAACATCGATCGCCCTGGTTGGCCGCGTAAAACGGATTTTGCATTTCCTGGGTCTGAATAATTTGAAGGGGAATTTTATGGGTTTGGACAAAATTTAACGCATGGCGATATTCCCTGCGGGAAAGCGATGGGCTGTCTGCCATCGCGGCCAGCATATTGTTTCCGAAAGCCAGGTGCGCGACATATGCCAGCAGGGCACTGTCAACACCGCCGCTGTATGCGATAATCGCCCCCTCATATCTGGCAAAATAAGCCTTTAATTTTGTAACCCAGGTCTCAGGAGACCCATTTTGTTGTTTGCGCCTTTGCATGTCGCTATGGAACCTTAACCTTAGGTGGCTTCCCCCCCGATTGGCTGTATATCCTCCACCGTATACCGTATGGTCTTTAAGGCATTAAGAAGTCTTGTATACGTCATGGCCAATCCAATGTTTTCGGCCAGTACCGACAGTGAGTCGATATCTTTCTCCGAAATGTCCCAGGAATTATGGTGATACAGCCGTAAGGCTCCGATAGAATTATTATTAAAAATGATTGGAACGGATATGATGGCGCCGATGCCTTCATTCCTGGCATCATCGGGGTATTGCAAGCGGTCGGTTATTTTCACATCTCGAATGACAATGGGTTCTCGCTTTAAGATTGCGCCAATGCTTTTTCCTGTTAATAAGGGCCCCTTGTTTAAGTATTTCATGCTTAATCCAAAGCTTGCTAATATTTCCAGCTCCTGTGTTTCCGGATCTAGTGCAAACAGGGTACATCCTTTAATCTCAAGGGCTGCCACCAGAAGTTGGGTCAGATGATTGGCCATGATTTCCAGGTTGTCCGATTCCGCTATCGCTCTGAAGACAACCTTATAAATATCGATATTAATTTTTTCTTCGACAGGCATGAAATTCCTCCTTTGTGGGTTAAACCGTGCTTCAATCGCATTAGGGTTTAACGATGTCGACGGGTGTAAAGACGTTTTGCTGACACTGGATTAGCTGTTTTAAATCGGCCCTAAGACACGACGCAGACCGTCACTTCTTTTAAAGCTGCAATCACTTTGCTATATCTGCTCCCGGTAAAAAACCGGGTTGCCTTGCCGGGTTTGTGACTGATGACGATGACATCGAATTTATTATTCGTGGCTAAATCAATAATCTCGCTGGCAACCTCCTTTTTGCGAGGCTGGAAAACAGTATGAACAAGGCCGTCTGCAAATCCGTTTTCCACAAGTTTCTGTTTGATCATTTTGAGTTCGGATTCCTGCTCTGCAATTTTTTGGGAAAGGTAAGTTAGACTCCCTTTCAGTTTGCCCGTAACCGAACTCGCGGCCGTCTCAATCTCAGGAACAGGTGTGTAAGCGTTAAATACGGTTACCTCAATGTCCTCGAGTTTTCCAAAGATGCGGATAACAAAATCTAACGCTTTTAGATCGAAACGCGTGAAATTGTAAGGCAGCAACAGTTTTTGTATGGCCATTGGTTTCCCCCTTAAGACTGTTTAAGATTTGACATATCAGGACATATACCTCACGGCCAACCGATGAGGTATTATTAGAGTGACTTAGGCTATATTGATAGCACCCGGTGTGGGCCGCATGTAAGGATAATCAAAGTGGCTGGCGAACTGCTTTCGGATCAGGTCCTGTTGCAGAATCAAAAGGCCTGTTCTGCGGGCTAAAGCTCCCGTGGATGGCTATCCCACTGCAATTAATGACAAATCTCACAATACAATAGCATCTGTCAATAAAAAAGTTTATTCTTAAATATACCCTTAACCTGTGACATTAACCTAAACCCGCTATTTGCCAATATCGAAAGGCTTGATTTTTGTCTTCAAACTTGAAATGCTGATAGGCTCTATTTTCAGCAGCGTCATTCGATTCGAGAATTCCGGCAAAATTTAATGTGCGTGACAGGAGAATGCTGATGCATCTTAAGCAAGTTTGTATTTTTCCTCAAAAATTTCCCATCCACGACCGCTATCCATTTAATCTTCACATTTTTAGTCATCCGCGAACCGTTGATGTGCATTGTCCGGTGACTTTCTTTGTTGGAGAAAACGGTACGGGTAAATCGACGCTGTTGCAGGCCATTAGCCACCGCTGCGGCATTTATATATGGCGGGGGGAGCGCCGGGCGCGATTTCAATATAATCCGTATGAGACCGAATTTTATAAAGCAGTTGAGGTTGAATGGGTCCAAAATACCGTTCCGGGCTCTTTTTTTGCTTCTGAAATTTTTAAAAACTTTGCCCAAATAGTGGATGAATGGGCGAGCATGGATCCCGGATTGCTTGAATATTTCGGCGGTAAATCCTTGATGATTCAATCCCATGGTCAATCCCTGATGTCTTTTTTTAAATCACGTTTTAAGATTAAGGGACTTTATCTGCTGGATGAACCGGAAACCGCACTTTCTCCGACCAGTTTGATCGATTTGCTGAAACTGATCAGTCAAACAAGCCTTGCCGGCCATGCCCAGTTCATCATCGCCACCCACTCACCGATTCTTCTGGCGTGTCCCGGCGCTAAAATTTACAGCTTCGGCCAGTCATCTTTAGAGCCGATTGGTTATGAAGAAACCGAGCATTTTCAAGTCTACAAAAGCTTTATGCAGGATCCAAATAAGTATCTGCAAGATTTATAAACCGCGCCGGGCAATTCCCGATTACATTTGTGCATAATTGAGGCACAATTTTCTGAATTTTGTCAAAATTTTTCCAGAATTCGTGGGCAAAAGCAAATCGGGAAAATTCATAACGAGTTGAAATAATATTAATTATTGATTTTAGCAGATCTTGGCTTGGATTTTGCTTCAAAACTTTAGATGATACCCACCCGCTAAACCGGACCGTATATAACAACAAAATATCTGAGCCCATGAAAACAATACGAACCCAAACCGTTTTTTTATCAATAATAGCCCTATCGATGGTGTTATTCAGTATTCCGGCAGGCGCCGATACCGTCTCTGGTACCTTTCCGGTGTATGACAGTATTGTCCCCAACATTTCTTTCTGGAAAAAAATATATACGCAATATTCAACCACCCAGGGTGTCATTCATGATAAGCGCAATCTGGGTATCATCTATGGGGTCATCGAGCTTAAAGGCCGCGATCTCCATGGCAGCCGAAAAATCAATCGGGATCGAATTAAAAAGGCCAAAAAGATATATAAACTGATTCTGGCCAAACTCGCCCAGGGTGAATCCCCTAAAGGGTCGGAAGAAAAGCGCGTGGCCAATTTATTTGGAGCTGAAGCGCAGCGGTCCGATTTTCGGTCGGCGATGCGCAATTTGCGGTGTCAGATCGGCCAGAAAGATCCATTCCGTCAGGGTATCATTCGATCCGGTGCTTACCTGGCGGAAATCAAACAAATTTTCCGTGATGCGGGCCTGCCAACGGAATTATCCTATCTGCCCCATGTGGAATCGTCTTTTAACCCCAAGGCCTATAGTAAATTTGGTGCTGCCGGCGTCTGGCAATTTACCCGTTCCACCGGCAAACGATTTATGACCGTCGGTTATGCGGTGGATGAACGGCGGGACCCCATCCTTTCTTCCCACGCCGCCGCTCGATTGCTGAAGCAAAATTTCGAAAAACTTCGGAACTGGCCGATGGCCATTACGGCTTACAACCACGGCATGACCGGCATGCTGCGCGCCAAAAGGCGCAAAGGCAGCTATGAAACCATATTCAAAGAATACCGTAGCCGCATATTTAAATTTGCGTCCCGAAACTTTTACTCTGAATTTTTAGCGGCCAGTGAGGTGGCACAAAATTATCGGCAATATTTCGGTGAGCTTGCCCTGGACACCTCCTTCGAAAGCCAGGAAGTGGTGATGGCCGGATACGGCGCATTGCCGGAAATCGCCCGGCAGCTGAAACTGGAGCTTGACGTCCTGCGCGAACTGAATCCGGCTTTGCGAAATCCGGTTATTCGCGGGCAAAAATATGTACCGAAAGGTTTTCGTTTGCGGCTACCCCTGAAATCCGGTCAGGATTGGGAACCTATGATGGCGCAACTGGCGCCGAAAATTTATAAAAATTACCAGAAACGCAGTCACATCTATACGGTTCAAAGAGGAGATACGGCTGGAGAAATTGCCCGGATGCACGGCGTAAAGCTGCGCGATCTGATTGCGGCCAATAATCTGACTACCCGCGCCACCATCTATGTGAACCAAAATTTACGGATTCCCCTATCTGATGAGAAACCGATTACGCTTGCCAGGAGAGAGCGCCCCAAAACTGGAGAGCAAAGTCTAATAAAATCCCCGAAATCACTATCGATCGAAGCACAACCTTTAACCAGTCCGACGGTTGACTTGGTGCTCGCGATGAACGCAACCGCTGAATCCGGAGAAACACAGGAAAAATTGGTCACAGATGCTTCCCTTTTTGAGCCCGCGCCAGAAAAGACCGAGGGTCCATTTTCCCCGGTTCTTGCGAGCAAAAAGCCATACGATAGTGCCGAAAAGAACATGCTTGAATTCCCGCAGGTTGAGCCGGAAAAAGGTGAAGCCCGCAAAGAGGGACTCCCGGTACAGGCCAGTCAGGAAGCAGATCTTGTTGCGGAACAGGCGGTCATGGCGTCTCAGGATCATAAACGGGTGGAAGAAAAGCCTGAAACGGCAACCCTTCCGGAGTTGGATGCCGAGGCAGCCAAGCCTGCAGCTCAAGCGTCCGAAATTAATCCGGAGATCTTACAGGGCAATTTTGCTGTTGAGCGTATCTGGCACGACCAGGGCAAACCCGTCGGCTCTATACAGGTAGAAGTTGAAGAAACCCTGGGGCATTATGCCGAATGGCTGGGCATTACAGCCTGGGAGATTCGGCGCTTAAATGGATTTACCTACGGAAAAGCGATCCGTCTTGATCAGCAGATAAAAATTCCATTGCACCAGGTTTCCAAAGAAGAATTTGAAGAAAAAAGATTTGAGTATCATAAAGAGCTATCCGAAGATTTTTTTGCTTCCTATCGCGTCGAAAAAGTAAAATTCTACTATATAAAAAAAGGCGATACGATCTGGGATCTTTCGCTTGAAGAATTTGAGGTTCCGCTCTGGCTGATCAAAAAGTACAACATCGACATTGATTTCAGCGCTCTTTTGCCCTCACAGAAACTAACCATCCCGATCATCGAGAAAATAATATGAATGAATTGAGTTAAGCTCAATTCGTCAGTTGTCATTCGTCCGTGGTCCGTTGTGCGAAGGTCATTTTTTATAGTGGTTGTCAAAAAAACGTTCCGGTATTGAAACGTTTTTTTGACAACCGTACACCCGCTTATGCCGCTCTTCTGAATTTTGGAACATAATTATGGAAAACGGTATAAATTGCCACGGACAACAAACGACGAGCAACGAACATTGAGCGGTTTCGCTCAATCATATCGGCGGTGCAATGGTGACCAGCAGCCTGAGGTCGGTTTTGGCGCGCAAGCCGTGAGGCTCGGCAATTTCGCTGATGACAACATCTCCGGGTTTTGCCGGCATCGTCGTGTCACCCTCCCCCAAAAACTCGCCTTCGCCTTCAAGGATGACCAGGCTCAGCTGGCCCTCGATGTCATGGTTATGAACCGGTAATTCCTGGCCGGCCTTAAAATTGAAATTAAGGATTTTAAAATAGGGCGAGTCATGTACCAGAAGTTTTTTGAATGCCTTTTCGGCAAAATCGTTTTCTTCATAAAGATTAAGATGCTTCATCATTACCTCCTGTTTTTATCAGAATTGGACCTGTTTACATTTTTCTATATTTTATCTTATACACAGGCGATGTCGCCATGCATTGATTTAGGTCAAATCGGCATTGAAAAAGAGAACTTTTATTGGGTTGAATGTCGGGTTGGGTACCAAAAAAGACCCGCCATGGGCGGCAATTTTGGCTTTCTTTGCCCAGCAGCGGGTCATTATCCTAAGAATTGGGAACGCTCCGATTTAATGTGCCGATCGGTTTTACGGAGTTGTCTGGACCGCAGGTGAAATCGTAACGTCAATGCGCCGGTTCGTCGCCCGGCCCGCTTCGGTTGAATTTGTTGCCAGAGGGCGCATCGAACCATATCCGACGGCAATGATTTTATCATAGGGTAAGGTTCGGTTGGCAACCAGATATTGGCGAACTGCTTCCGCGCGTTCCTGGGACAGGTGCTCGTTTATAGGTTCCGGCCCGGTACTGTCGGTGTGGCCGCCGATGATGACATCCGGTTCACCAAAGGCACGAATCGTACGCTGGACTTTGCCGAGCAGCGCATAATTTTCCGGCATGATTACGGATTGTCCGATGGGGAAATGCATGGCCTTTAACCTGATGATTAACTGGTTTTCTCTTTTATACACTTCGGCTTCATTGGGACTGAAATAGCTTTGCACTTCCATGAACAGCTGGTTCAAACGTTTCTGTGCCGTTAGTCGTTCTTGTTGTTTGCGGCTTTGTCCCTCCAGCGAAGCGATTTTTTGCTGTAAGTCTCTGATTTCTGTTTGCTGCTCTTTGGTTTTTTTCCTCGTAAATTCATGATTGGCTTGCTGAGCGGAAATCGTTGCCAGAATGTTTTCAATCTGTTGATCAAATGGCTGATCCCGCATATCCGGCGCAGATAAGTAGCGGGCTGTTTTTTGCAGCGTTGTTTCCATCCGCAGGGCGGTTTGTTCCGGCGTCATTTCCTGTATTTTTTTGGTTTCCGATGCAATTTGCAGGTGGCGCCGCGACAAAAACAGAGCCTCGTTGGCCAATTTACCCATTTGCTCTTTATTGTAAGGGTTTTCGGTGATAAACGCATCGGCTTCAGTTAATTTATTTATTGCAGCTGCGTACGATTCCGGGGCTGTTTTATCTGATTTTTGTTTTTGTGCTATTCTGAGCAAATTGCGAACTTCACCGATGGTGCGGACTTTAATCGCCCTTACTTCAAGCTGGCGAAATTTTTCGGTCACTTCAGCCTGGTTGCGTTGGGCATAACCCAGGTTATTTTGTTCAATCGCCCGGGTGAGTTTTAAAAATTCATCCTCCACCTCCGTATAATCTTTACCGAGTGCGGCCGCTCCGGCATCGCGTGCAAGCTCGCGACCTTTGATGGCATCGGCAAGGGTGGCGCTTGATACTGCGGCGATTTCTTTGGCACGGCGAAGCTGTGCGCGACCGGTTGCAACATCGTCAAAAATTTTCACCAATTGAGCGCCTTCATCCAGAAGCTTCTTGGACTCCCTGAGCGAAGATTCCGCTTTGGCAAACCAGGTGGGTGACAATACATTTATGCGCGCGTTGCGTGCGAGCGCAATCTCGTTCTCCAGATTGTCAATCAGTACCTGCGGATGTCCTGATTTTGGGATAGATTCAACTTCCAACTCGCGCCCGGCACAGGCGGATAACAAAAGTAATATCATCAGCAACCAGGCCAGCACTATAAACGGCGTTTTTTGAGTCATTTTTTCTGAGCCCTTTCTGTTTATCCTTTGAAAATGATCCCAAAACTTTGGGTTTTTAATTATTATTTTTACAAGATAATACGTTTAACAGCAAGTCTAAATATTTACTAAAAACGCAGCTTTTTTTAACTTTTAAAAAGACCGGATAAGACCGGTCCCGCCTTTTTGACCGCTAAGCGCTTAACATGCTATGATAAAGATTCGCTTAAATTCTCCATATTTTTGAAGTTCGTTCCGATGAAAAAGACTGACAAAAAAAATATTCTTGCGTGGCAAACTAGAGCCCATAACCGTTGCTTATCCTGCGGTACGGATGAGAATATGGGCAGACGGAAATATTGTTCAATCGAATGCCGGCAACGGCTGCGTTACAAACTGAATATGCGTACCGGTTTGTTAAAGGCGCTAAGTACAAAGTTTGCGACTTTTTATTTTACGAACTCCATGATTTTTATGGACGTACTTCCTTATGGAGCAGTGAGTTTATTCAGTTTTATTTTTCCGCGGACGCCCGCCAATAAACCGGCAGAAGATTTTTACGCGATGGCCAATGTGCTGGGAAATGCATGGTGGGCTGAGAAACGACGGACCAACAAACGCTACATTGCGACCCAGCATATTCTAGAAAGGGCCAAAAGCAAAAACGCCACCTCTTCCATCAAACCCTTCGAAATCGTGGAACCGGCTCGCATGGCCAAGTCACTCACTTTTCTTGAACTCGATCGGTCGGATCTGGGCTCACCCGAGCTTCAAACAATTATTAAAAGCGCTTACCGCCAGCAGGCCAAACGCCATCATCCGGACCAAGGCGGCGATGCAGCTGTATTTCGCAAGGTCCACAAGGCCTATGCGCAAATGATGGATTGGGCGGAAAATCCGACTTTCACCCGGCGGCGCGGCTTTCCGGATAAATGGTTTTATGAAGGCAGCACCAACCGGTGGATACAGCCGGCGCCGATATCACTGAATCTCCACTAGAATTGGCGTTAAATCCTCATCTTTTGTAAAATGCGTAAAAATTAAGTGACTAAAGTGAACTAAAGTGATCTAAAGTGCCTAAAGTTATGGTCTCGCTTCGCTCCTTCTTTTTTTATATTTAAATGATAGAATTCCTTAACTTTAGGCACTTCAAACTTTAGTTCACTTTAGTCACTTCGAGGCGCTATCCGACCGCAGCGGTGACCATAGCCTGTACATTTTCCAGTTTGGCATTGGCCGGAATATCGCAACCGGATTGCAGAATAAAACCCGCGGGGCCGAGCTCTCGGATCAGCCGGGAGCAGTAATTGTAAACATCCTCCGAATTTTTAAAAAACAACATGGACGCTGGAACGTCTCCCATCAAACACATATGATCTCCCAGGACTTCTTTGGCCTTGAAAATGTTGGTTTCACCATCGAGCGCCATGATGCATTTGCCCCGGGGCAGCTCTCGAAAACGCTTCAGTTCTCGGGTCCAGTCCGAATCCAGATGCAGCAGGGCGATGAGACCGGCATCGACCACCTCATAGACCAGTTTGAGGATGTAGGGCCACACAAACCGATTCCACATGGCGGGTGATAATAGGTATGGCGCCGAGCGCCAACCCCCAACCCATACCAGCGGGTAACCGAGTTCCTTTGCGCGTTGGATGCTTTTACTTGCTAAATGAGGCATGATGATGTTCATAACGGTTTCGATTTTGTCCGGTATTTCGATCAGATCGACAGCAAATTTAGGCAACGAACGGGCTCCGCAAAGGAGCTCTATAGGTGTTGTTATGTCCCCGCCGCTCAGCACAGGAATGCCATGAGCGTGCCATTCCGCTCGCACATTTACAGATTTGCGTTTGGGCGGTAAATATTCGGAAGGCACATCGTTTAAGATGCGCTCTTGCATCATTTTCTCAAAAAAATCCGCCCATCCAAGATCCAGGATGCAGTCGTAGTCTTTGCGGTCCATCAACTCTGTTTCCACCACCTGCCACATCTCATTATCCGGCAAATCCACCCCCGGCACGCGAACCTTAGACATAAAGTCATAGCAAAGCCCGTATGGCCAGAAAGCGCCATAGTTGACGGCATCCCCATCTCCCACTAGACAAAACGCCCGGATCATGGTGTCAACATTGGTTTTTGGAGATCGAAGAAACTCTGCCATGGATGTGCGGGTCGCATAGGCAGCAAAGCCGGAGTATTCCAGAACAACCGGCGTGCGGTCCGGTTCCTCTAATGCGACGGCCTTTAGGATTCGGGTTAGCCGCTGGTGGTATAATTCGTCGGTGTTCATCTTTAATTTACTGCGTGTCGATTGTCTGTATCCTGTTGATTTTCCAGTGGCGGATGAGGTGTCCCTCCTTTGCTGTAAAGGCTTCCGACTCCGCTAAAGCTTCGACGGGACAAGACGGCGGGCAAGCAGGTGTCAAATGACAGATCACAGAATACAGAAAACAGCTCGCGATGAGTCGTTCGACCCTAAGTCATTCGACCCTGAGCTCACGACCGAAGGGCTCAGGGCCGAAGGGCTCCCCTCGGCATTCCCGGGGCCTGAGCTTGTCGAAGCCAGAATCGATGGCTATCTCTGAAAAACCGCTCCTCGGTCCGCACTGGAAACCATTTGCGCATAGCGGGCCAGGTAGCCGGTTTTAACCTTGGGCTCAAATTCCGGCAACGCATCAAGTCTTTGGCGGATTTCTTCACCGGTCAGCTGAGCGTTTAGCGTTTTATGGGGGATATCAATTTCAATCATATCACCTTCCCGCAGGGCCGCTATGGGACCCTTTGCAGCGGCTTCCGGCGAGACGTGCCCAATGGCTGCCCCGCGGCTGGCTCCGGAAAAGCGCCCGTCGGTGATCAGGGCGACTTCTTTGTCCATTCCCATGCCGGCCAATGCCGAGGTCGGCGACAGCATTTCGCGCATGCCGGGTCCGCCCTTTGGCCCTTCATAACGGACGACGATGACGTCGCCTTTTTTTATTTTGGTATCCATGATGGCTTCAAATACATCTTCTTCGGAATTAAAAATTCGGGCCGGACCGGAATGGGTCAGCATCTCTTCAGATACGGCGGCCTGTTTTACAATGGCGCCATCAGGAGCCAGATTGCCGGTGAGGATGGCCAGTCCCCCGGTTGGATGAACCGGCTTTTCAATTGAACGAATAACCGCATAATCCTTCACGCCGGCGTTGATTTCGACCAGCATGTCGCCAAGCGATTTCCCATAGACCGTCGGTGGGTCCTCTTTGATGAGTTTGGCTTTTTGCAGTTCGGCCAAAATGGCGGGAATCCCGCCGGCATAAAAAAGGTCTACCACGTGATGAGGACCTGCCGGAGCGATGGAGGTCAGGTGGGGGACTTTGGCTGTAAACGGGTCAAGATCCCTGAGGGTTAAATCCAGACCGGCATAATACGCCAGCGCCGGAATGTGCAGGGCCGTGTTGGTGGATCCGCCCAGCGCCATATCTGCCGCAATGGCATTGTGAAATGCATCTTTGGTCATAATGTCCAGCGGTTTGAGGTCTTTTTTTACGAGGTCCACGACTTTATAGCCGGTTTCTTTGGCCAGCCATATGCGCTCGGAAAAAACGGCGGGGGCACTGCCGTTATACGGCAGAGACATGCCCAGCGCTTCAGACAGATTGTTCATCGTATTGGCCGTAAACATTCCCGAACAGGAGCCGGCGCCGGGGCAGGCGGCGCATTCGTATGTATCCAGCTCCTCTTTTGAGATTTTTCCACTCTTGAAGCGGCCCACGGCCTCAAAGACCTTATCCAGACCGGTGTCTTTGCCGTGGATTTTCCCCGGCAGCATCGGGCCTCCGGAAAGAAAAATAGAAGGGATGTTCAAGCGGGCGGCAGCAATCAGCATGCCTGGAATAATTTTATCACAGGAAGCCAGAAGAACGAGACCGTCAAAGGGATGGGCAACAGCCATGGTTTCGATGGTGTCAGCAATCAGTTCTCGGCTGGGGAGTGAATATTTCATGCCTTCATGGTTCATGGCGATGCCGTCGCAAATTCCGATCGTATTAAAAACCAGCGGTGTGCCGCCGCCGGCATAAATGCCGGCTTTGACGGCATCCACGAGTTTGTCCAGATGCATGTGCCCCGGTATAATTTCATTAAACGAATTGGCAATACCGATAATCGGCCGCTCCAATTCCCAGTCCGTGAATCCATCCGCTCTTAAAAGCGATCGGTGGGGAGCCCGTTCGGGGCCCTTGGTCATTAAATCACTTCGTTTCTTCATTTTGGTTCTTCCTTCTTTTAGGGTTCAGATAGTTCAATCGTAATCCCGTTTAAGGCGCTGGGCTTGGTGAAGGCGATCTTTTTGCCGCGCAAACCAATCCTTGGCTTTTGATCCAGCATTTCGATTCCGCGTTGCTTGAGGGCTTCAACATCGTCTTCGATATTGTCCGTCAGCAGGCAGAAATGATGAATGGCATCTCCTTTTTCTTTGATGAACCGGGTCATCATTCCATCTTCACTTGAATCCTGGATAAACTCCAATGTGATTCCGCCCAATTCGACAACAGCGCATTTCATCTTTTTTTCTGAAAACTCTTTTATGGCCTGAGATTGAATGTCGATAATTTTAGATAACGCTTTCAAACTCACGTCGATATCCTTTACGACAATTCCTAAGTGGCCGACAGCTTTTATCATGTGAACTCTCCTTTGGACTTTTTATTTTTCCCCGACAGGCTTCAGCAGCTTTTCCACATATACAGGTACGGGGATGAGCTTTTGGGCAAGCATGATTTCTTCGGTTTGTTTCCACGCATCGGCGTCAATTTTCCCGAACTCAAAATCCGGTGTCGGCATCATCAGGATGCGTGTGGCCGGCAGCTGTTGGCGGACAATCTCTTCAGGGGTTTCTTTGTTGTACTTTAAAACCGTCTCAATTGCTTTTTCTTTACGGGACGGCTCCAGGATTTCACGCCATCCTTGAAGCAGCGCTTTTGTAAAGTTTTTGACGGTTTCGGGGCGTTCCTCCAGCATTTTTCTGGTAGTGACCACAGAATTCGCCACAAATCGGATACCCATTCTGCTGGGATCCATCAGGTCAAACGATTCTCCGGCTTTGCGAAGCTTAGCGCCGATAATCGGCGCCTGGGCATTGCGGTAAAGGGGCCAGAGATCGACTTCGCCTTTGTAGAAAGGGGTATAGTCGTAGCGTACACTGAAAAACTTCACCTCGTCTTCTTTGATGTTATGCTTGGCCAGCAGTGCGCGCATGATGGTTTCATCATTACCGCCGAAGGTGATGCCGATGGTCTTGCCTTTAAGATCTTGCGGTGTTTTGAGGGGTGTTTTATCCGGCCGATAAATCCAATGCAAGGGATTGGTATGGAAAAGCTGGGCGACGACCACAATCGGTGCCCCCTTGGAAACTGCCCGAATGACCTGGTCGGCCGAAGCCACTCCGAATTGGGCATGGCCTAATTCGAGCTCTTTAATGGCATCTTTTTCAGGGCCGCCCGGTTTAATGGTTACCTTAAGACCATTTTTGGCAAATAATCCGGCGTCATCGGTGTAAAGATCGCCGACCACACTGACATTAAAAAGCCACTTGAGGCGATAACTGACTTCCTCCAGGGGTTTGTCGGCCTCCTGAGCACAACCACCTGTTATTATGATAAGAACCGCGCCTATTGCCAGCAATCTGAGTTTTTTTAGAAGTTGTTCCATCATTGATTACCTCCCTCAGGTAGTGTCTATCAAAGCCAAATATGACGAAACTTTTGTTTCATTCATGCTTGGTTGGCAGGTCGCATTCAAAGTGACTAAAGTGAACTAAAGTTTGAAGTGACTAAAGTTACGGAGTCGCTCGCGCAGCGCAGGCGCAGCGCTCCATCTTTTTTATATTTAAATGACAGTATTCATTAACTTTAGGCACTTTAGATCACTTTAGGCATTTTAGGCACTTTTGGTATTTTGGACTTCTAACTTTAGTTCACATTGAACTTACCCATTGTGTCCGAACGGTTTTTAATCTTATGCCTTAAATGCTGCCCAACCGTTTTTTAATAAACGATCCAAGCCATTCCAGAAAAACCAGATAAAATGATGTGCATACGCCGATTAAAAAAAGAGCCACCAGAATTTTTGATAGATCACTCTGATACAGGGCGATGCGGATACTATATCCGATCCCGGCGTTGGCCGCAATAAACTCGGCAACAATCGTACCGACCATGGCCAGAGTTGCGCTTCCTACGATGACCGTAACCAGTTTGTGAATATTTTCAAAGGCACGGATTTTGACTTGCAGGCGCCAGTTCATTCTTCGCGTAGAATTGAAAAAATGCTCAATTTCCGCTACGGGCTCAGATAATATACCAATGAATGACAGCAGCAGCGGAAAATAACAGATCATTGCTGCAATTAAAAGACGCGAGGAAAGCCCGTCGCCCAGTAAAATGAAAATAATCGGCGCCACGGCCACAATGGGATACGCCTGAATGTTATAGGCGGCCACCCGGATAAACGAGCCGATCCAGACGGTTAATCGACCGATAATTCCCACAACCGTAGCCACGCAAATGGACAACAGGTGGCCTAGGATCGCGACTGCCAGCGTATTAAGCACTGCCATAAAATATAACCCGAAATACCGGCGGTATGTGTTCCAGATTTCATTAACACCGGGGATGGTGTAATCGGATAGATTCAAGCTGTATTTTACCAGCATCAGAACGGCCAGGCCGATAAAATAGATCATAAAAAATTGATAAATGCGCCTATGCAGCATTTACGATCTCCAGCATACTTTGCTCGAGCTCCATTTTTTTCAGAGCGCGACCGTCTCTAAAGTCTAGGCCTTGCAGCGAGACTGCCTGGGGGTTTTTATGCTGGCTGCGCAGAACCAGGATCTGTTTGCAAAATTTTGAAACCTCGACCACATTATGGGATATATATAAAAAACAGCGCTCGGGAAACATTGTTTTGATTTTTAAAATTATTTTTTCTTTGGTTATTTCGTCTACGTTGGCCAGGCTTTCATCCATAATCAGCAAATCAAAATCCTGCAGGAGATAGCGGGTTAAATTCGTCCGGTTTTGCTGGCCTAGGGAAAGCTGCGCAAATCGGGAATGCAAACAGGACTGCAGCCCAAATGATTCCACCAATTCTCTAATTTTTTCCTTATTGGCTGCCGGCGTGATTTCTTCCAGGTGCTCCTGGAAAGTGTACCATCCCGGAAGTCTTTCCAGGTTAAAGGTATACAGGACTTGATCCGTCCCACGGGTGGAGATATCGCCGGCAAATCCGCCAATTTCTCCGGTAATTATTTTTGCCAGAGTGGTCTTGCCCACCCCCGACGGTCCGAATAAGGCATGGAAACCCGGTTCGGTCACCCGGCAGTTCAAGTCCCGCAAGACATTGCTGACGGATCCCGGGTATTTATAATTTAATTTATTTAGTTCGAGCATCATTTGGTTTCATCAAATTGAACGGGTTGAATCCTTGGCCATAGCGCACACCCAGGCTGCTGAAATAGCAGAATAGCGATACGCTTTAAAGAGGCTATAACGAAAACAGCTCAGGGAGTCAACCGGAGACGTATTTTGAAACGGGAGCCGGGTATTGGATTCAAGATGCTGCTGGTGTTATGTTCCACAGAAATGTTGCAAAAGCCGCAATGGCCCTGGTTTCAGGTTTCAGTGTTCAGGTGTCAGGAAGATACAGAGGACAGATAACAGAAGACTAAGGGCAGACCGTTTTCTGTCATCTGTTATCTGAAACTCATCTGCGCGATCACAGCCGCTATACCCGGCAAAGTCCTGAAACCTGAAACCCGACACCTGACACCCTTATATTTGGATCAATGACTGCTCTGTAAGCGTAAGCCGCTCTAAACCTTCGGAAGTCACCCGATAGTCATCCTCCAGCCCGACAACTCCCTGTTTCGGAAAAACAAACATGGGCTCCAGGGCGAAAACCATGCCTTCCTCTAAAATTCCATCAAACCGCGGTGAAATGATGGGATATTCATCGATCTCCAGGCCGATTCCGTGTCCGATGAATTGCACCTGCCCCTCGCCATAGCCCATGAAAAAGTCACCATAGCCTTCTTTTGTCGCCTTCTGCACTGCGCGGTCGTACAGTTGCGCACAGGAAACGCCCGGCTTTGCTTCTTGGGCTAAAAGGAGATGAATTTCTCGGGAGCAGGCATGCGCCTTTTTCAAAGTGTCCGAGAGTTCTCCGATGACATAGGTTCTAAACTGATCACCGATGTAACCATTAACCGCCACACCATAGTCGATCCCAATCGGTTCATTTGTTTTAATTCTGCGAAAGCCTGCGCCCTGAGCCATGGCCGGTGTGTTGCCGGTGCCGCCGTGGGGACTGTCTAGAAATGTAATAACGGAGCCGCTATCACCGGCCAGCACGTGGGCGATGGTCATCTCCTGGTTCCAGCCCCGCATTCGCATCATACCCATGTGCCCTTCACGCCGAGCGATCATGGCCAGATGCCCGTCAATTTCCAGTTCGGTCACGCCCGCGCGGATGATTTTTTTGATTTGGGTATAACCGGTGTGCAAAATAGCAGTGGCTTTTTTAATCTGTTCAATTTCATAGGCTGATTTTATCATACGCAATTTGCGAATGATGCCGGAGGCATCCACCCAGCGACACTTAGGAAAATTTTTCTGAAATCCGATATAAAGGTTGGCGGGCAGGACATCCATTTCAAGTCCTGCGGTCGCTAATTGATTTACCGCGAAATCATCAAGCACCTGCGGGATATGATTTTTATTTTTGACCTGAATGACATTGTCTATCGAAGATTCAAGCTGGGCACGCTTGAGATTCTTTTGAACCATGAGAATGGCATCACCGCTTGATGGTACGAACAGAACCGCGGATTGGATGGTTCCTGTAAAATAGAAACGATCTGCGTTTTGCAGAATAAAAGCACCCTCCAGGCCGTTGGCCGCCAGTTCTATCTGAAACCTGCTGATGCGTTGACGGATTTCTTCTTGGGGAACCGTTTCCATTATCGTTGCTTCATTTTTTTACCGACATTCCAGCATTTGGCCACCGTTTGGCCGATCGACCAGTACTGCACGCTGCTCATGTCAAACATTAGCGGCCTTACCCTGCCAAGGTCCACCTTGCCGTCTTTCAGCACTGATTCCTCTGCGTAGGTTTCGACAATTTCACCGATAAATAGATCATGGGTAGGGGTGTCGTAGACATCAAAGAGTTTGCATGCCATATTGATCGGGCACGTGCGGATCATGGGGGCGTTTTCCAGCTTGCCGTAAAAAATTTCAAATACACCGGATTTATCTGTTTTCTTGCCGCTTACCAGACCTACGTAATCGGTGGCGACGACTAAATCTTCCGATGGGATGTTTACGCTGAAGGCCTTGTTTTCTTTGATGCCTGCATTGGTGAAGTGGGGTTTACCCATGCTTAATGATATCAGAAAGGGTTTGGCGTGATTGACAATACCGATGTGGGCGATGGTGATAAAGTTGGGCTTGCCTTCCACAATAGCACCAACGATCGTTGTCGGAGTCGGATATAACAAATTGATGCCGCCGAGCTCTTTTTTCATGTGCCTCCTTTACGGTTTCTGTGCGCGATGCCCTATGTGCCATAAATAAAAATACAGGCCGATACCACCGGCGATCATGGCGGCACAAAGCATTTGTCCCATGGAAAAAGATAGGAAAATAAATCCTAAATGAGCGTCAGGCTCACGGAAGTATTCGATGAAAAAACGGACCGTACCGTATCCGATTACATATAGCGCCAGCATGGCGCCTCTGGGCACCTTGAATTTGCGGATGCTCCACAGAATGATAAAAAGGAAAATCCCTTCAAAGAAGGCTTCATAAAGCTGGGACGGATGCCGCAGCGCTTTTTCAGGTGCCTGGGGAAAATACATGCCGATCGGCGAGGTGGTTGCCCGCCCGAATAACTCCCCGTTAATAAAATTTCCGAGCCGGCCGAATGTGTACCCCAGCGGCACCACCGGTACATATAAATCCATCACATCCCAGTAGTTAAGTTTGGCCTTGCGAATATACCATAAGACGGCCAGCAATATTCCAATAAGGCCGCCGTGGTATGACATGCCTGAAATGCCGGTAAAGGCAAATCCGTTTGAAAACGAAAACGGGAGAAAGATTTCGAGCGGATGGCGCAGATAATAGGACAAATTGTAAAACAATACATAGCCGAGCCGGGCACCGATAATGAGCCCCAAGATGGCGTAAGTGGTTATGTCATTGACCTGATTTTTGGAGAATTCGAAGCGCGCCTCATGATTGAGGCGGTAAAGGACCAGAAAATAGGTGAAGGCAAAGGCCACGATATACATCAGCCCATAGTATTGAAGCCTGAACCAGCCAATTTCAACTATGACCGGGCTTATATGTTGCGGCAGGTGCTGCCACCAGTCCCAGAACTCACTCATCAAAAATTGCGTTCCACTCCTTTCAGTAATCTCAGCCAATAATAGGGCATTATTTTTTTTATGTCAAAGTGGGCTGGCGCCCTTCGTGTTGCGACCCGCAACTAATTTTAAAAACTCGAATCGATTTTATCAATTTTCTTTTTCAAATATAAGGGTTTCAGGTGTCAGCGTCGCGCACACGTTATATTGGTTTGATTGGTTTAATTCGTTCCATTGGTTCGGTTTAAGCCAACCAATTCAACCAATAAGACCAATCAAACCAATCGAACAAATTCTTGAACCTTAAACCTCTGAACCTAATACCCTGACTGACGCCTGAAACCATAGGGTATAGATGGGTGGCAGTTAGTTTTTAGTTGATAAATCTTACCAGTATGGAATACTAGATGGTAAGCTCATGCTGGAGGGAAAGATGTTTAATTCGCAGGATCGCAAAATACATTTTGGTCTACTCATCATGCGATTGGGCCTCACGGCCGTGCTTCTTTTGCATGCTTTGCCTAAATTGTTTGCCGGGGCACACTCCTGGGAAAGTGCTGGAACAAGCTTAGGCTTTATTAATATTGGTTTGCCGCCATTGATCTTTGGTTTTGCGATTTTGCTTCTGGAAGCATTGGGCGCTGTTAGCTTTGTATTTGGCTATTTTTTCAGGGCGGCGTGCATACTTTTATTTATTCTTTTCGGGTTATATTTCTTTAATTATTTTCAAATCGGCTACAACACCCTTATGCTCTGGTCCCTGGGGCTGGCCGCCGTTTTCTTTGGCCTGATCTATGTCGGTCCCGGGCGTTACGCTATAGCGGTCAAGCTGGAAAAGAAATAGATGGCAGTCTTTGACCATACTTCGCCTATTTTGGATGCCTCAGTTGAGCGAACCGGCCAAGACGCCGTGCGCCTGAGCTGGAAAACCCACCTTAAAAACCTGCGGGTCTCGATTTATCACGGAGATTCAGCGGATACCATAGAACGCAACAAACCCATTTCGCAAATTGAAGGGCAGACTGCCGTTGAAATTGCAGGGCTGAATCCGGATATTCCGCACTACTTTGAAATCATGTCAGAAAATAGCGCAGGTATTATTATCGGCGAGCGACGCCTCCCTTTGGAAGGAACGGTTAATTTCAGGGATCTTGGCGGTTATGAGACAACCGACGGACGACGCGTAAGGTGGGGCAAGGTCTTCCGTTCGGATCATCTGTCCAGGCTGACGGATCGCGACATTGCTTTTTTGCAACGGATGAAGATTCAATGTGTTTGCGATTTTCGAACACCGGCTGAAGCGCAAAAAAGACCGGATCGGTTTCCGGGAGATGGGCCCGCTGCGTATCTTCATTTGCCGATCGACAATCTAAAATTTAACCCCACGACTTTATTTGAAAAGCTTAAAAGCGGGGATACGAGCTGGTTGACCCCGGAATTTTTAATTGACGGCTATATTTTAAATATCGACAAATTTGCCGCCATCTGGGGCGAGGTGTTCAGGTGTCTGGCAGACCCGGACCAGCTGGCGCTGGTTTTCCATTGCACGGGCGGAAAGGACAGGGCGGGTACCTGTGCGGCTCTCGTGCTCCTTGCTTTGGGGGTTCCGGAAGAGACGGTCATCCGTGATCATGGTCTTTCAAATATCTTCATTGCCGATGTGTTAGACAAGATTTACGCCCAATTCGAGTCGTCCGGTGTCGATCGGAGTAGAATTTCACCCTATTTTACGGCACCGCAATACTGCATCGAGGCCTTGCTCCATCACCTTCATGAAAAATACGGCTCCCCCGCCGATTATCTCAAATCAAAAGCGGGGGTAACGGAGGAGATGTTGGAGAGAATAAAGGGGCATTTGCTTGAATAAAACTTCTCAAGCCACTGTATTCTGGCAGCCGGCCTGTGGCATGTATATTTCGTAGTTTTAGTCGATTAGTTAATTCGTCGAATAGTCAAATAGTCAGAGGACTCAATCCATTTTAAACGATTTAACGAATCAACGATTTAACGATTTAACTTTACATTATCTTAAATTGACATTACGAGAAATTTATTTTAATCTGTTTTGTTGTGTAATACAAATCATTGTCACATCCCAGCGGCATTCCCATATGGCGGGCTAACACAACTACTAAAGGACCTCGGCTATGGAGCCTTCCGATAAACATTCAAGCGAGCCTAACATTTCCGTTGTAACTGCCCGATTGTTTGAGATCATTCTGGATATGCCGTTTAAAGACCGTCGCATCCTTTTAAAAGAGCTTGAAGAGAAGCATTCGCAGGGAAGAAGGAAATTTGCCAGGAAACCCTATTTTATGCCGGTCGACTTCGCGACACCGGATCGTGCTTTTAGCGGTTTTATTCAAAACATC
>JAQYWI010000154.1 GCA_030145015.1 Desulfobacterales bacterium | reverse complement strand
CGATGGATTTTCTCGGTATGGCTGTTGCCGAGTTGGCCGACATCTCCGAGCGGCGGATCGAACGCCTGGTGAATCCCAAATTGAGCGGACTGCCGGCGTTTCTGGTGGATGACGGTGGTCTCAATTCAGGTTTTATGCTGGCGCAATACACCGCTGCGGCCCTTGTATCCGAAAACAAAGTCTTGTGTCATCCGGCCAGCATTGATTCGATTCCCACCTCCGCCAACAAAGAAGATCATGTTTCGATGGGAACCGTTTCCGCGCGGAAATGCAGGGAGATTGTCAGCAATGCCGAAGATGTCATTGCCATTGAGCTTCTGTGCGCAGCCCAGGCGTTGGATCTTTTTACCAATATGAAACCCGGCGAAGGCACCCTGGCAGCATACCGCGTTATTCGAAAGGCCGTCCCTCATCTGGAAAAAGATCGGATCCTTTCAACAGACATTGCCTCCGTCAAGCAGCTGATGCGCAGCGCGAAGATCTTAAACGCGGTTCAAAAACAGGTCGGCGAGCTTCAATAGGTGGCTTTCATGAGCGTATTTTTTATCATGTTTTCACCTGTAAAATATTTTCTCCTTCTTTGCGGGTTTGTGTTAAACTTATCGTATTATCTCAAGGCAACTTCTTTTCATACGGTACACTATTATGGAAAGCGATATAAATATTAGGGAGTCGCAAACATTGGGATTGCTGGGAAAGATTCTTGAAGTCGATTTAACTGGAGAAAAATGGAAATTTAAGGAGTTTCCTGAAACCGTCGGACAAAACTACCTCGGCGGCCGCGGCCTCAATGTCAAACACCTCTATGAGTCGGTTCTTCCCGGCACAGATCCTTACGGACCCAATAACATTCTGACCCTGTCCTGTGGCGGATTGACCGGCACGGGCTCGCCGGTTTCCTCCAGACTTCACATCAATGCCCTTTCCCCGTTAACCGGCATTTTAGGCAGTTCCAATATCGGCGGCGGATTTGGCACAGGCTTGCGGTCGTGCGGCATACAGCAGCTGATTATAGGCGGTCGGGCTTCGAGACCGGTGTACCTCTGGATTGATGGCGATTCTATTGAGATTCGTAACGCCAAGTCCCTGTGGGGCAAGGATACATGGGAAACTCAGGACCAGTTGAAAACCAAGTTGGGCAGTGAAAAATTAAAGATTCTGGCCATCGGTCCGGGCGGCGAAAACGGATGTGGTTTCGGCTGTATAATTACCGATCGGGATCATGCGGCCGGGCGCACCGGCATGGGGACCGTCATGGGATCCAAAAACCTGAAGGCCATTGTTATCAAAGACCCAAAATCAAGAATTGCCTTCCGTCCTAATAATGACTTCCATGAAGCCATCAAGCGCTACCTGTGGCAGATGAAAAACTCGCCTGAGTTTAAAACCATGAAAGAACATGGCGGGGCCGGCTATGTAAGCTGGGCAGACGAGCTGGGTATTTTAGCTACCCGAAATTATCGCGACTATCACTTCGAGGACGCCGAGCGTATTGATGGCAAGCACCTGAAAGAAAATATTACGCGTAAGCATGGTTGTCCGCGGTGCCCGGTTCAATGCAAAGCCGATCTTAGATTTTCAACCGGAAGACTAAAAGGCAAAGAAGCCGTGCGGCCCGAATTCGAGCCCATGCTGGCGCTGGGCGCCAAGTGCGGGTTAAACGATTTGCAGACCCTGGTTTATCTGGACAACCTGTGTACCCGGCTGGGTCTTGACAGCATTTCAGCCGGAACCGCCATTGCCTTTGCCATGGATCTTTTTGATCGCGGTATTTTAACGCAGACGGATACCGGCGGGTTGGACCTTAACTGGGGCAACGGGGAGGCGATGGAAACGCTGATCCGGCAAATGGCTTACGGCGAGGGGTTTGGCAGAATCCTTGCCAAAGGTGTTCGCCGAGCGGCTCAGATCATCGGCCGCGGAGCCGAGCACTATGCGGCCCACATCAAAGGACTCGAAATGGCCGGCTATCACCCCTATAACATGATGGGAACCGCCCTGGGGTATTCGGTTTCCAGCCGAGGCGCGGATTTCAGTGATATCTATGCAACCCTGGAATACAAGTGGCTGCCGGATAAAGCGACTAAAGTCTTCGGCACCCCCGTTTCAGTGGACCCCCGCTCGATACAGGGAAAAGCTGAACTGGTGCGACGATCCATGATTGTGGGTTCGGTATTAGACTGTCTGGGACTATGTAAGGTTCCGGCACTCTGTTTGATTTGCACCTATGATCTGGTGAGTGAGGCCGAACTCGTTTCTGCTTTGAGCAGCCGGGCGATCGGCGTCACCGAGCTTTTTACGGCCGGTGAAAGGGTTGTCAACCTTGAGCGGCTGTTTAATCTGCAGCACGGGGCCGGAATTTCGAATGATCGGCTACCGGATATGTTTTTTGAGAAAGAGTATAATGCCGGTGTAGAGCCCTCAAAACCGGCCGAGTGGATGGAGCCCATGAAGCAGCAGTTTTATAAGATCATGGGCTGGGACGATCAGGGAAATCCGACCCCGGAAAAATTAGCAGAGCTCGGCATTTTTTCGCCAGTATACAACACGGATTCAGCCGCATGAGAAATTTAAGCTCCACGGTTTCGGCCCCAAATATTCAACCTTCCTGGACAAGTTCTTTCTCACCCTTTTGTCTAATTGATTTCAGCGCGGATCGCGTTTTGTCCGGCAGCGCCGGCGCCTCGTGATTTTTAACAATATCTTCAAGCTTTTCCTGAATCCGGGTAGCCATATCTTTGGCGCCCTGGCTTTGCCAATCCTCATAGGCGGATCGCGTCATCAGGCCGGGTATCCATAGCTCGTTCCTGAAATGATTATAGGTGTGATCTTGATCAAGAAAATGTCCCCCGGGTCCGACCTTCTCAATTACTTCGCGGGCCAGCGTTTCGCGGTTGACCTCTATGCCGCGTATAAAGCGCTTTGCCATCCCGATGTTCTCGTCACCGAGAATCAATTGTGCGGTAGAACAGACCATACCACTGCTCATATACCCGACGTCATGGATCAGATTCAGACCGGCTAAGCCCTGGGCCAGGATGGAAAAAGCAGACTCGGATCCGGCCTGGGCATCCAGCACTTTTGCGTCGGTAGCCCCGGCCAGCCCCCATGTGGGTAGCTGGAAGGATTGCGCGACCTCAGCCTGTGCCGCAAGGGCGAGGCTCATTTCCGGACTGGCAATTGACAGAAGGCCGGCCGTCATATCAAATACGCTGAAATTGCATCCCAGGCCGATGGGGCACCCCGGCTTGCGCAGTTGTGCCAGAACCAGGCACATCATTGCTTCGGCCATAGCCTGCGCCACGGCCCCCGCCAGCGTTACGGGGCCGGTGGCGCCGAATTGAACCGTCGGTCCCTGTATTTGAGGCAAAGACAGATCGGCGCAGACAAAAAGGCGATCGATCACATCGGCCGGCCAGACGAGCGGAGAGATCGGCTCCGGATAAAAAATGACAAACGGCCGTTGCCGGAGTTTCTCGATTCCACCGGCGACTTCGGCGGCCATCTCAAAAACCAACTCAACCCCGCGAGGTGTATATCCTAAAAAAACAATGGGCTTGGTCGTGTGGGTCACGACAGCCTCGAATTCGAATAAATCGGCGACCGTAGGCGGTACATCCTGCACAGAACCCATCGGCATGACCCAGTCTATGTTCATCAGAGCATCGGCCACCTTGGCGCCGATGGCAATATCGGCCACGCGGGTCGGGCGAATTTCACCGCTCAACGCATCCTTCGTATTCGGACTGGCAGTGGAAGTGCCGTAGTAGCTTTTGCGTCCTTCTATTTCCATGGCGCGGTTGCCCTCTCGATCGTAGACGGTCCAGCCTTTAGGTGTCGTCCTGAGACACTCCATTACGACATGTTCCGGTACTTTGACGTTTTCCCCGCTGACCAAAGCCCCGGCTTGCTTGAGCATCTTGCGGGCGCCTTCGTGATGGACGCGATATCCCACCTTTGACATGACTTCGAGAGCCGCCCGCTTGATTTCCTCGATCTGGTCGTCACTCAGAACCCGAAACCACACCGATCTTTTTTCCGTTGATCCTGGCTGAATCATGTTTCCTCCCCATGCGAGTGTTATCGAGTTAGAATTTCTTGAGATATTCAGCTGCAATATGGATCTTATAAAATTATTATTTTTAGCGCATAACCACAAAGCAGGTAAAGGTTTATTTTTGCTTTGATTACCTAACGATTTCTTGACAGTTGTGTTTTTGTTTCATAAATTCATATTTAATCCCAAAAAGACTCATACCATTTCCAACGTGGACACACGGAAGGAGGACAAAATGAAGATTCTTGTGGGTTATGACGGCTCCAAGGTATCCGAAGATGCAGTCAAGCTGGCCCAAAAACACGGGCATGCATTTAAAGCCGACATTCATATTATGACTTCATTGGAGCAAGGTCCTGAGTTGAAAAAAGAAGATATCAATAAAGCTGAAAGCAAGCTGGAAAAGCTAAGAACGTCCTTCAAAGCAGATGCCATTTCCTGTGAGGCGCAAGCGTCTGTAAGTTACCAGTCTCCTGGAGAAGATCTGGTCCGATTTGCAAAAGAAAACGATATCGATGAAATCATTATCGGAGTTAGAAGAAGATCAAAGGTTGGAAAATTGGTGTTTGGTTCCACCGCTCAGTATGTTATCCTTGAAGCACCCTGCCCGGTTGTGGCGGTCAAATAAAGGCACAAAATGGAATCCATGCCGCTGCTTGCGCTCTATCTCTGGCACGGGGGTAATCTGGTGCAGAAATCACGTATCGAATAGAGCCGAGTTCAGAATATTCGACGCCGTAACCGGCTAAACGATCCGGATCATTCCTGGTGGCGTGCGTGCAGCCGTTCGGATTCATCCGGCACATGGATAACAGGCGCCACCTTTTTCAACTCTTCAAGCGGTATATGACATTTGATGACGTGCCGATCTGCCACAACCTGCTCCGGCGGCGGCTCATTATCGCAAATATCGCCGATTCTCCGATGGCAGCGGGTACAAAATGGGCAGCCTTTGGGAGGATTCATGGCGCTGGGCAGGTTTCCTTCCAGCACAATTTCACGCTTGGTCACTTCAGGATCGGCAATCGGCACCGCTGATAACAGCGCCTCGGTATAAGGGGAATAGGGTGGAGTGAAGATCTGTTCCGTGGTGCCCCTTTCAAGAATATGCCCGAGATACATGACGACAATGCGATCCGACAGGTAGCGCACGACACTCAGATCATGACTTATGAAAAGCAGCGTGGTTTTATGTTTGCGCTGAATATCCATAAGCAGCTCGGTCACAGCCGCCGCGACCGAAACGTCCAGGGCAGAAACCGGCTCATCTGCGATGACCATGCTCGGGTTTCCGGCAAATGCCCGGGCGATACCGACACGCTGCTTCTGTCCGCCCGACAACTGTCTGGGCTTTCTGAAATAAAAATCCCTCGGTAGTTTGACCGTATCCAACAGGTTCATTACGCGGTCAAATATTTTCTTTTTATCTGTCTCCACGCCGAATTTCTTGATCACGCGTGATATCTGACCGCCGATACTGTGGCTTGGATTCAAGGTATCAAACGGATTTTGAAATACCATCTGCAGCGAGCCGATCTGTTTAGCGCTGCGGTCCCGAACCGCTACTTCCGAGAGATCCTTGCCATTGTGACGCACCGCGCCATCCGTGCCTTTCTCCAAACCCATCAGGACTTTGGCAAATGTTGATTTACCGCAGCCGGATTCACCGACGATGGCGACGGTTTCTCCCTCTCTGGCAGTAAAGTTCAACTCCTCATTCGCCTTGACATAACGCGTTCTTTTACCGCTAAATAACGCCCGCAGTGAGCTGTCACGAACCGCGTAGTACTTCTTCATGTGATCCACTTCGAGTACCCGTTCACCGAGTTCAAGCACCGCTTTGACTTCACCGTCCGCCACCTCAAGGCGATGGTCGATTTCTTTATAGCGTAAGCATCGTACGCGATGGTCGGCGGCACTATCCACAACATGCTCCATAGCGATATGATCCTGGTCACACAGCCCGGGTTTGAAATGATCACAGCGCGGGTGGTAATAACAGCCCGGCGGTCGATCGAACGGCAACGGGAGCTGACCCCGGATCGGCCTCAACGGGGCAGCGTTCTTGTCGGCCGTCGGCAACGGAATACAGGCAAAAAGGCCGTGGGTGTAAGGGTGCTTTGGCCAGGCAAACAGCGAGTCAATCGTCCCCTCTTCGACAACTTCACCGGAATACATCACGAATACACGGTCACAGGTCTCCAGAATCAGTCCGAGGTTATGCGAGATATAGATCTGGGAAGTGCCGAACTTCTTGCTGATATCGGCGACCAGCTTGACGATGCCGGCCTCAACCGTAACATCCAGCGCCGTCGTGGGTTCGTCCAGCAGCAACAGAGACGGATTCGACAAAAGTCCCATCGCGATAACCACGCGCTGCTGCTGTCCACCTGATAACTGGTGCGGATATGCGTCCATAATCCGTTCCGGGTCGGGCAGCTTGACATCCGCCAGCATCTGCACAGCCCGCTGCCGGGCTTTTTTCCTGGTAATGTTCTCATGTGCCAGCGGCACCTCCATCAGCTGGGTGCTGATTTTGAGGCTTGGATTTAGAGAGGCAAAAGGTTCCTGGTAAATCATCGCGATCTCTGATCCTCGAAGGCGGCGCAGCTGATGTTCCGACATCTGGTTTAAATCGCGATCCTTAAACGTGATGCTGCCGCTCTTGATGCCGCCGTTGGCGCCCATGTACTGCATGATCGCCATTGCGACGGTAGACTTTCCGCAGCCCGACTCGCCGACAATACCGATGGTTTCACCGGGCTTTACCGTTATTGAAAAATCCACCACCGCCGGAATCTCTCCCGCCCGGGTATAGTAAGAGATGCAGAGATCCTTGCAGACCAACACCGGTGCATGATTGTCGTTCATATGTCGGTTTCCTCCTAATCGCGCAATGAGATTTCACGCAGGCCGTCCGCCATGAGATTAAACCCCAGGATCAACGAAGATATTGCGATACAGGGAAAGAGCGTCATGTGCGGAAAAGCCATCGCCATCTGCCGGGTTTCATTTACCATGCCGCCCCAATCAGGGTCCGGCGGCGGCAGACCCAGGCCCAGAAAACCGAGCACGCCGATGGTGATAATGACATAGCCCAGACGCAGACAGGCATCGACAATCAGCGGGCCGCGCGCATTCGGTAAAATCTCAACCAGCATCACTTTCCAGTCTGATTCGCCTCTGGTCTGAGCCGCGGCAACATAGTCACGATTGCGCAGATCCAGCACCAATCCACGCACAATACGCATGATCCCCGGTGAGGATGCAAAGGTGATGGCAATAACGATGTTAATTCCGGATGCGCCGATCGTGGCGATAATGATAATGTACAGCACCAGCACCGGAAATGAGAGAATGATATCGGCGAGGCGAGACAGGACATCATCCACCCAGCCGCGGCGATACCCGGCCAAAAGCCCCATCAGAATACCCACGGTGTAAGCGCAAAGGGTCGCCAGGGGTGCATAGATCAGCACCGTACGCGAACCCCAGATAATCCGCGACAGGATATCCCGCCCGGTATGATCGGTGCCGAGCCAGAATGTGCCGCTGCCTTTGACCGCCGCCATCCCCGGTTTGGCAAATGGCTGAATTTGGTCGTTGGGGGGAAATGGCGCCAGCAACGGTGCCAGAATGGCAACCATCACCCAGAATAAAACCAGGAAAGCCCCCACCATACCGACCCAACTCTCGCGCAACAGCGCGAAAGATTTCAGCGCACGCCAAATAGCCGCACCGTATCCGGCAGTAGGCATTTGTGTTTTTGCCACAGTTGTATTCATCGGTCATCTCCTTAGTGCTTCGATTCGCAATTACAGTGACATATAATTATTGACCAATCCAACACAATTGCTCACTCAGCACTAAGTCCTGAGTGAGTAAATACGTAATCGTATTTACGCATCGATGGACTTAGCTAAAACGGATGCGAGGGTTGAGTAATGTATAGCCAATATCGGCTATGGTTTGCGTGGCAACCGCAACAAAGACCGCCACCATGGCGCACGCTTCCAGAAGGGCGATATCGTTATTCAGCGAAGCCTCCAGGATCAAGGCCCCAAACCCCTTATATGCAAAGAAGAACTCAACCACAATAACCCCGGATAACAGCCAGTTGATTTGTAACATGATTACCGTAAAAGGGGCGATGAGGGCGTTACGCAACGCATGCTTGATAATCACCGATTTATAAGGCAGGCCCTTTAGCACCGCCGTCCTGATGTACTGGGAGGTCATGACTTCCGCCATGGATGCGCGGGTCATGCGGGCGACATAGCCAAAATCATAGACGATCAGCACCATCGCAGGCAGAACCAACTGTTTAAACTCGAACCCGCCCGACATGCTGCTGGTGCCCGGCAGCCATTTCAGGCCGAATACAAAGAGGGCCGAGAAAAATACCGCACTGGCAAATTCCGGCACGGAAGTTGTCAAAATACCAAACACCGAAATCGATCTATCGAGCATTGAACCCTCTTTCATGCCCGACAGGACGCCGAGTATCAACGATAGCGGGATCATAATGGCAAACGTCCAAAACCCCAATATGGCGGTGTTCCACAGCCGCGGCAACATCACTTCAGCGACAGGGCCTTTAAAGCGGATGGACTCCCCCAGGTTACCGGTCGCAAAATTGCCCAGCCACTTCACGTAACGCACCATCACGGGTTGATCATACCCGTGTTGCTCGCGCCACAGCTCGCGCTGCTCTTCGTTTGAAAATTGGCCCAGCACGCGGATTGCCGGATCGCCCGTAAGCTCTGTCTCCAGCAGCAGGAAGAGAATCAGCGATACGATAATCATGGTAAAAATCATGAATCCGATGCGCTTTACCACCAAGGTGACCATTTTGAATCCTCCTGATATAATTTATGCTTATCGTTTTTGGAGAGATAATGGGCCGGGGAGCGCCGCAGCGCCCCCCTTGCTCGAGTTTACGCTGTTCATCCTACACCAGGGAAACCTTGTGAAAGCGGTAGTATCGGGTTGGATGCATTTCGAAGCCTACGACATTATCCCGGACCGCTGTGAATACGGCACGGAAGAACGGCTGGACCAGAACGGCGTCATCCTGCAGAATTTTCTCAACCTTCTCCATCTTGACCCGGCGTTTTTCAACATTAAGGGTTGATTCCGCTTCGGTCAGGGCAGCATCCCACTCCGGGTTGGCATAACTGGACTCATTCCAGGGCACACCGGTGCGGTAGGCCAGGCCCAATACCATGACGGCCAGCGGCCGGTGGGTCCAGGAGGTGAGGCTCAAGGGCGCCTTTGTCCAAACATCCCAATATTGTGCCTGCGGCATCACATTCATTTTGATATTGATCCCCGCTTTAGCGGCATCCTCTTTGAGCACGGCCACGGAATCCTGCTCCCAAACGCCTTCGGCATTGCCCACATTGCAGGTTAATTCAATGCCATTGGGATAGCCGGCCTCGGCCAGCAGTTTTTTGGCACCGGCGATATCCTGCTTGAACGCGGGCAGGGCAAAGTATTCGGGGTGTATCTTGGCGACATGATGGTGTTCCGCAACGATCCCTAAGCCGCGGTGGGCGATGTCGAGCTGTCTCTGGGCATCGCAGGTTTTCTGTACCGCTCTGCGTACGCGGATATCGGTAAACGGCTTCTCGGTGACTTTCATACGAATTACGCCGGTCTGGGTCGATGGGATTTCGGCGATCTTGATCCCCGGAATATTCTTGGCCGCTTCCAGGGTTGTCAGATCAAGATTATAGATTCCATCAACCTGTTTTGAAGCGATCGCGGCCAGATACGCCCCGGCATCTTCACCCAGATCAACAAAGCGAATTTCATCCAGAAAGACCTCACCGCCCCAATAGGGTTCCTTGCGTTTTTTCAAAACGGCCAGCTCTCCCACTCTGAATTCGGTCAGAGTGTATGGTCCGGTACCCACCGGGTTTTTGGAGAGATCCCCGCCTTCTTTTTCGAAATTGCGGTGAACGATTGCGGTGGGATAGTTGTAGAGATTTTCGGGAATCGAGAGCACCGGTGATTTCAGGTTGAGCCTGACCGTATGATTGTCCACTTTCTGCACCGCGTTTTTGATCATACGCTTGACTGGATTCCCTTTCTTATCTTTTTCTCCGGTCTCCTCAAGCATGGCATCGAACAGGCCCAGGTTGGACGATCCGGTTTTTGGATCGAGCCAGCGGGTAAAGTTAAACACCACATCATCGGCATTGAAGTCATCGCCGTTTGACCACTTGACACCTTTCCGCAGATGAAAGGTCCAGGTTTTCAGATCGGCGGATGCTTCCCAGCTTTCGGCCAGATAGGGTCGCGTAATGTTATCCGGTCCGGTCTCTACCAGGTACTCGACCATATGGCGGGAAACGATGGATTTCTGGGTCCATGAATATGTCCCCGGATCGGCCATTTCCTGCACCTGCATCCCAAATTTTAATACGCCGCCACGTTTCTGGGCCGCAATGGCTTTTTTCGGCCATATCAATCCGGCCATTTGACTGGCTGTTACCGCCGACATCCCGAGCAACGTGGCATACCTCAGAAATTCGCGGCGTGTGATCTTGCCCTTGTCCATATCGACCTTAAGATCGTAAATGGCCGGGTGGACTTTTTCGATTTTTTTCATTTAATCCTCCTTTCGTTGCATGCTTGGGTGAAAAATAGGTGAACAATATATTCAAATCCAAGTGATATTTTTTTATTTATTATAATATCAATAGGATAAGGAAATAATGGGAGCCTAAAATACACAACTGAGTTCAGGTTGCTTCAGTTTTTATTACGGTTATTGTGAACGCTTATTGGTTTACAATCCTTTTATAATCGTAACTTGTTGCCGTGTATTTTACATTTGGGAGGGAAGTCTAAATATGAAATAGAATTAAATAAATAACATAAATCGTTTCCACCATAGATAATCAATCGGGCACTGTCAAGGGCAAATCAAATTATAAACCTTCAGCAATAAGGGCATCACCGCCATCTAAAATGAACAATGAAAAAAAGTTAAATCCGAAAATCGAATATCGCCTGATTTTATAAAATTGGCCGAAACAAGCACGAATTACTAAAACTTAAATGTTACAAACAAAATCATGACACAAATGCTAAAATGCTAGATTGCCAAGCCGATTACCTACTTTAAAGGGTGTCTTCAGATATTTTTAATCCTTTCAGGTGGGAGATGATAATAGTTATGAACAATTGTTAACTGATTGAAATAGTGACTTATTCAATAAAGATATGGCTGAGTAGCCTAATATTTTAAGATTTTTCCCACAGAATGTATATTTAATTATTTCAGGCGGTTAATTAGGTTATCGACAAATTATCAACATTGCTTGTTTCCGGCCGAGACGTTTTATATTTTTCATATAAGATGTGAACAATGCCGTCGGCCAAGCCAACCTCGGGAACGTAGATTTTACGGACGCCGGCCCATTTCATAACCTTCAGATATATATCCAATGCCGGAATGATGACGTCGGCGCGGTCCGGCCTTAACGCCAATTCTTTGATGCGCTGCTCCACTGTAAAGTGTTTTAAAAAGCGGCGCACCTTCATCATTTTATTCTCTGAAAGCGGCTTGCCGGTTTTACAATTTGCCAGACGAAATACCTTATTAATGTTGCCGCCGCTGCCGATCGCCGCCATGGAGGAATAGGGCGCGGAGTAGTTTTTGAGCCACTGTCTCATTTTTTTCCAATACGCCTTTGATACCAAACCCTCTAACAATCGGATGGTTCCGATATTAAATGACCCCGCCGCAATGATTTGGCCCTGGGAGAACAGGGTTATTTCCGTACTGCCGCCACCGATGTCCACATACAGGTAGGCATCGTTGCCACCGAACATATCGGCACTTTTGTTCTTGAAAATGATCTGGGCCTCTTTCTTACCGTCAATAATCTCTAATTTAATATCGGTTTCCTTTAAGATACGCTCACAGATTTGCGGTCCGTTTTCCGCTTCGCGCATCGCTGAGGTGGCACAGGCCATAAAGTCCAGCGGCTGAAAAGATTCGATCAGATGTTTGAAGCCGATCATGGTCTCAACAAGCTGGGATATTTTTTCATCTGAAATGCATTTTTGGGTAAAAGCATCATCACCCAGGCGGATGGGCATTCTGACCAGCGACATCTTCCGGAAAGTCGCTGAATAGCCGTCTTCAAACACACCGGATAATAACAACCGGACGGCATTTGAACCCATATCAATGGCGGCAAATTTTAAATGTGAAGCCATTTAAACACCTATTCCTTACACAAAGTTAGAAGGTCAAAATAATTGGCAAACCCAGTCGCGCCGGTTTACTTTTAAACTATAACCATACGCATTGGTAATTTAAAGTCTATTTAATTGTAAAATAACGTACGCCGCGTATGATATTGTACACATTCCAATTTTAAAATTGCACACTTCCATTCTTAACATTCTGGATTATTTATAAAAATTTTTAAATGAAAAATGGTATAGGTTTTGCAGTTTGTAAATGGATAATCGCATCTTTAATTTATTTATGTATGCATAAAAGGAGATAAAGATGGTGCTTATTGTTAATATAGCCATGATACTTATCGGTATTTTTGCAATATTAATGTTCAGGTATTTGGATGAGTAACATTTATTTGCCAAATAACCGCAGCTAAAAGAAATTCATCGGAGATTAGAAAAAATGAAAGATAATGGGGGAAGACGTTCAATAATAGATAGACGAAAAGGCACAAATTTTGATTATTTTCCTGAGAGAAGAACACTCCGATTCAGAAGGCGCGATCTTGACCGCAGAAAAGGATGGGCGGAGAATAGCAGGATTGGGATAGAGCGTAGAGCCATATTCAGATTCCTGACAGAAGAACACTCTGATTCAGAAGGAGCGATCTTGACCGCAGAAAGGGGTGTGGCGAAAATAGCAGGATTAAGATAGTGCGCAGAGCCATATTCAGATAAAATTAACCAATACTATAATCCATCTCAAAATTGCATATAACTCCCGATGGTTCAGTTTTAAATCTATAAAATGTGCTTACAACCACAAATGAGCTAAAATTAAAAATGATCTAAAATGCCTAAAATGATGGTTTCGATACGCTCAATCTTTTATTATAAATATGATCGTTCGACCCAGTCGTTCGACCCAGTCGCTAGACCCAGTCGCTAGACCCTGAGGCTCTCGAAGGGAGGCTCTCGAAGGGAGGCTCTCGACGGGCAGAATTCCTCAACTTTAGGCATTTTAGGCACTTCTAACGTTAGCGCACCTTTTAAACTTTATTTCTCTGTCTTCCAAGATGAACTGCTAATTTTGAGATCGCTGCTACTCTTCTGTTCCCACCC
>JAQYWI010000348.1 GCA_030145015.1 Desulfobacterales bacterium | reverse complement strand
AAGTTGTATTGGTTGTGGGATCCCGGCGGCGGGAGATCATTTAATTTCGCGGCTGGAAGCCGCTCCCACAGGGGTTTTTTTTATGGTAACTTGGACTTTCCGGATAAGCGCCTTCAATATTATTTCATAATCATATTTCCGGGTCAATATAATGCCATGGCTGCAAGCGCTGTTATTGATTTAACAGGCGGAGAGGGTTTGGATACCTTCTGGCCTCACAACGGCAACTTTTTTATTGTAGATTTATATCCGAAAGGCTAAATTAGGCCGGAGATAGGACTCCCCTAAAAAGAAAAGATTCGGAGGAAAATCGAATGGCTGCGAGATCTGACATCACGGCAAAAGAGCGCAAGAGATTAGACAAGCTGTTTCAAGAAAAAGGATATGCGGATTACAAATGGATTGATCCTCACAAAATTATCGTCTCCCAATGGGTGCGTATGAAGTGCATGTTCGGCTGCGGGCAGTACGGCAATAATGCGTGTTGTCCACCAAATGTGCCGTCAGTTTCCGAATGTGAACGATTTTTCCTCGAATATCAGGATGCCGTCATTTTCCGATTTGAAAAAGCAGCCGACAAGCCCGAAGACCGCCACAAGTGGTCCAAAAAGGTAAACATTAAGCTCGCTAAACTGGAACGCGGCATTTTTTTAGCCGGTTATGAAAGAGCTTTTTTACTGTTTATGGACAGTTGCGGTATTTGTGCGGACTGTGCGGCAACCCGCGAAGGGTGCAAGGAACCGAGATCCGCCCGACCCTCGCCGGAATCTATGGCCGTGGATGTCTATTCCACCGCCAGGCAATTTGGATTCCCCATTGAGGTACGCACAGACTATTCTCAGGCGATGAATCGCTATGCGTTTCTAATGATCCGCTAGCCTGCAAGAATTGATTTGAGCAAATGGCACGACCTGCACAAGATTGAAGGATCGAATCCCCATCACTTTTTTAACTTCGGCGGGCCTGGGCTATTGAAAATTCAGTCGCAGTGTTTTACAATAGAGAGAAGCTAATGGCTCATGATTGAGGATCGATTCACGCCGAAGCGATCCGCAGATTCCAGAGTGAATTTTTTTTATTAAAAAACCTTGATTTTACTTAAATGAAAGGGGCTCTTAGGAGGCTTTTTTTTAGACTTCAATTCAAAGGAGATTTTTTTATGAATTCAAATAAAATCAGGATAGCGGGTAAGGTTGCTGTTGCGTCGGCACTTATTCTGGTATCCGCTGTCGTATTTGCCGCAGACAAAAAAGCCCCCGGTGATATGGTTGCCGTAGTCAACGGTAGCATTATTACCCAGGGAGAATTTGATCGTGTGCTGGATTACGAACTCAGGCGAGCTGCTCAGAGCGGCCAGCAGATTCCTGATGCTCAAATGCCGAAAATGCAAAATAGTATCCTGGATAGCCTCATTGTCGGCGAACTGCTCTTGCAGGAAAGTAAGAAAAAGGGAATTCAGGTAAAACCCGAGACCGTCACAGAGCAATTGACCAACATCAAAAAACGATTTCCGAGCGAGGCTGAATTTAATAAAGCGCTTGAAGAAAACAAAATGACAGAATCAAAAATAAAAGCGGATATCGAGCGCGACATGGCCATTCAGCAGCTGCTCGAAAAAGAGGTTGATCAAAAAGTGCAGATCACCGATGAAGAAAGCAAAACTTTTTATGATACCAATCCGCAGCTTTTCCAACAGCCCGAACGGGTGAAGGCCAGCCATATCTTAATCAAAGTGGATGAAGGCGCAACCGAAGAAAAGAAGGCTGAAGCCCGCAAAAAAATCAAGGAGGTCCAGCAAAAAGTACAGAAAGGGGAAGATTTTGCAGAACTTGCAAAAACTTATTCCGAGGGCCCAAGTGCCCCAAAAGGCGGTGACCTGGGCCTCTTCGGGCGCGGGCAGATGGTAAAGCCTTTTGAAGATGCGGCCTTTAGTTTGAAACCAAATGAGACCAGCGACATTGTCGAAACCAAATTCGGCTACCACCTGATTAAGGTTGTTGAAGAACAACCGGCAAAAAAGGTCGCCTATGCAGACGTCCAAGAAAGGATCAACAAACATCTAAAAGATCAGAAGCTGAGGACCGAACGCCAGCTTTACTTTGACAAGCTAAAAAAAGATGCCAAAATAGAAAAATTCCTGTAATCCTCTTCTACACGGAAAGGAGGTTCAACGTGGCAATCAAAATTACATGGTACAGTCATGCGTGCTTTTTAATCGAAACCGATCAATCCAGACTGCTGATTGATCCCTTTGTCAGTGGCAACCCCCTCTCAACGGTAAAAGCGGATGCAATCGAAACAGACTATATCCTTGTATCTCACGGACATGGTGACCACCTGGGAGACACGGTGGACATCGCCAAGCGAACCGGTGCAACCGTCATCGCAAATTTTGAGATCCAAACATGGCTGGTAAATCAGGGAATCGAAAAAGCACACCCCCAGCACATCGGCGGCGGTTTTGATTACCCCTGGGGTCGGGTCAAATTCACCATCGCCCAGCATGGGTCGGCTCTTCCGGACGGATCCTATGGCGGCAACCCCAGCGGATTTTTGTTCTACATCGAGGGCATTAAAATCTATCACGCCTGTGACACCGGCCTTTTCTACGATATGAAGCTGATCGGTGAGGAAGGAATTGATCTGGCAATCTTACCCATCGGTGATAATTTCACCATGGGTCCCGATGATGCCCTCAGAGCGGTCAAACTGATCGAACCCAAACAGGTGGTCCCGATTCACTACGATACTTTTGATATCATCAAACAGGACCCGCACGCCTGGGCCGAACGGGTACAAAAGGAAACTTCAACAAAAGTAACCGTCATGACCCCCGGAGAATCGCTGGAACTGTAAAAAAAGTGAGGAGTGAACTAAAGTGAGAAGTGACTAAAGTGCCTAAAGTTAAGGAATTCTATCTTTTATTAAAAGATGGAGCGCCACGCGGCGCGTGCGCTGCGGAAGCGACACCCTAACTTTAGGCACTTTAGTCACTTTAGTTCACTTCTCACTTTTTTTACCTTCCTCCATTCTGCCTAACATATTCATACATTACTATAGAAGCCGCAATGCTCACATTCAAGCTTTCCACCCTGCCGAACTGAGGAATCTTCAACGATTTAATTGCGTTGTAGTCATCTTTGTTAAAGCTGTGCCCAAACTCTTCATTGCCGATGATGAACGCACTTTTTGCAGGCAATTTGATGTAAGCAAGCGCTTCACCGTCAGCCGCCTCCATCATAAACAGGGTGTAGTGTCGCCTGATCAAATCTTCATAACAGCTTTTAAAGTCAACATGAAATTTGGCCGGCACCCACTTAAATGACCCTTTGGCCGGGGCCGGATCGAAAAAATTCGTGGCAACCAATTGGACCTCCGCAGCACCGAAGGCGTCTGCGCTTCGAAATATTTTGCCGATATTAAATGCGGGTTTTAAATGATCGAGCACAACAATAAAGTCGTGCCTACCGGGTGAAGCCATCGAATTTAAGCGTTTCTGTTTTCGAAAACGCCGGATGGCTGATTGACGCTCCCTTCGAAGATGCCGCCGAATTTCTCTCAGTCCCATCTTAATAAAACCTTTTATTGACTTGAAACCAGATAAAAATGTACTAGAAGCTATCTCAAAATTAACAGTTCATTTTTGAAGACAGAGAAATAAAGTTTAAAAGGTGCTCTAAAGTTAGAAGTGCCTAAAATGCCTAAAATGAGCTAAAGTGCCTAAAGTTATGGTATCGCTGCGCTCCATCTTTTAATAAAAATGGTCGTTCGACCCAGTCGTTAGACCCTGTCGTTCGACCCAGTCGTTAGACCCTGTCGTTCGACCCAGTCGTTAGACCCTG
>JAQYWI010000347.1 GCA_030145015.1 Desulfobacterales bacterium | reverse complement strand
CCCTTCTATTGGTATCCGTATCGCCATTATTATCCCTATTATTGGTATCATCATCACCCCTATTATTGGTAGGAAGAAAACATGACAATCAAACGAGCCGGGTACATCCTCTTTATTTTTTTCATTATGTTTTTGACGGGTTGCGCCACGGGAATTTCCCAACAGTCACGCTCAAAGGTTACCTACGCGGGTACGTTTTCAGAACTGCAAAAAACTCCGGACGTCTATAAGGATGAGATCATCATGCTCGGTGGAAAAATTTTAGAAACCAACGTCTCATCCACCTTATCCCAACTCACGGTCTTGCAATTAGAGCTTGGCAATAATGGTCAGCCCGTAAATTTTGACCAATCCAATGGCCGCTTTATTGTTCAATCAAAGCAGTTCCTTGATCCTGCAATTTATCAAAAGGCAATGTTGCTCACCCTGGTGGGAAAACTCAAAGGGAGTGAGGTTCGAGCTATTGGTGGTTTCGATTATGTTTATCCCCTTGTGGAGGCCATTGAGATAAAACTTTGGCCAAATGAAATTCAGACCCAGCCGAGGTTCCATTTTGGCTTCGGTGTGGGAGCCACATTTTAAGGGTATCGAAGCCTATGGGATAGCTTTTTCACTTTTATATTAATTTCATTTTTTTATTTGTATATTCAATAGGATATCGATTCTGCCATTTGATCTCTCTATAAATCTTTATGGTTATGCGTGAAATACAACTAAAACAGGAGAATAGATAAATGCCAACAGTACTTCGAGTCGGACATTATCGATTTTTCTTCTATTCCGGTGATCGTGATGAGCCGACTCACGTACATATCGAACGAAATTATAAAATTGCAAAGTTTTGGATCGAACCCATAAGGCTGGACAGTAGTGGTGGCTTTAGTAGAAGAGTAGATTTATCAGCAATTCTCAAGATCATCGAAGAAAATCATGACAAAATATTGGAGGCTTGGAATGCCTACTTCGGCGATTAAAATTGAAATTCCGGTAGCAGAAAGTGTATTGGTAACAGAGGATACCCTGAGCGTTGATTTTAGTGATGGCAGAACAATTTCAGTTCCAATAGCATGGTATCCCCGGTTATTACATGCTATGCCGGCAGAAAGAAACAAATGGCGGCTGGTCGGTCGAGGTCAAGGAATTCACTGGGAAGATATAGATGAAGATATCAGTGTAAAAAGCCTATTGGCAGGAAAAACATCTGGAGAAAGTCAGGCATCATTTAAAAAATGGCTTGAAGCCAGAAAGATACGAAAAAGATTCCTTAAACAAAGGAGGTAAAAAATGCCAGAATTCTGCAATCCATTTACAGTGCTGAAAAGCGACCGAAAGCTTACTCACGAGGAACTGGTCCGTGCAATCCGGTTTATGATTGCTGCAGAATACGAAGCGGTACAGCTTTATCAACAGACTGCCGAGAGCACGGATAACGAACTTGCAAAGGAAGTTCTCATAGACATTGCAAATGAGGAAAAAGAGCACGCTGGGGAGTTCCTTCGCCTGCTCCGAGAGTTAGATCCCGATGAAGAAAAGTTCTATAAGGAGGGTTATGAAGAAGTTGAGGAAATAATTGCAAAGCTCAAGAAATAGTCAATACAATTTCGGAGAAAAACAAGAAAGCCAGGGCATCGCGGTTTTTGGTATTATCGAAATTTTATGTTTTTGCGGTTCCCGCCCAAGGGCATTTTCGTTTTACCTGCCGCTGAATTCAGTGGTATGGCTCAGAAACATTAACGGGGAGTACGTGGGAGGCCCTTTGTATGTCGGATATTGAAATAACGAGAAATTATATACCCGGCTGCATCGGTCGAGTTGCTGAACTTCATGGTACTTATTACCATGATCATTGGAGATTTGGGCTCTTCTTTGAGGCTAAGGTGGCAACTGAGCTTTCAAAGTTCCTCGGTCGATACGACGAAAAGCGTGACGGTTTTTGGACCGCGCTGATAAAAGATCGTGTTGAAGGCTCCATTACCATCGACGGGATCAACGCTCAAAGCCAGGGGGCGCATCTTCGGTGGTTTATCATCTCATCGAAGCTGCGTGGGCACGGGGTAGGCAATAGACTTATGAAGAAGGCCTTAGATTTCTGCAAGAGGAGTAACTATTACCGCGTCTATCTCTGGACATTTGACGGTCTTCATGCAGCACGTCATCTTTATGAAAAGTTCGGTTTCCGACTCACAGAACAACATCAAGGAACCCAGTGGGGAACAACGGTCAACGAACAAAAATTTGTTCTTGATTTACCAGGAAAGTTCACACAACCGGCCGTTTCACACGGCCGGCTATAAACGTCATTCATGGGAATTGGACTTCTTACGAGACCATAAGAGGTCCTGATGCTTGGGATTCTAATCTTTCTAATTTTTCTTCAAAAACAGCCTGCTGCGCCTCAAAAATACCGGAAAATTTTACAAGTTCATCATAAAGTTTTTCGATGTCCCCTTGACAGCGATGAATCGACTTTGAGAGTTCCGTTATTCTCCCACCGTCACCGGCCTGTGTGGCCTTTTGCATAGCAGCATGAAGTCCAGCGAGCGTTTTTTCATGTTTTTCAATATGGGTTTCGGTCCGGTGGAGACGCTGCTTAAGGGGTTTGAGGATTCTGGCATGTTCGCTAATAACTTCCGAGCGCCTCCGCCTTATCTCTTTTTTGGACAGATTTATTCGGGTGTCCTCCTTTTTAGTCTCACCGGAACCGGATACCAAAATATCTTCTTCATCTTCCCACCCGCCTTTTTCCAGAAACCTTTGATAACCGCCTTCGAATAGATAAATTTCTTCATTATGAAATACAATCAGACGTTCGGCAAGGGTTTTTAAAAACATTTCGTTGTGAGTTACCATCACCACTGTTCCGCCAAAACTGTCGATGGCGGCCAACAGGGCATCGCACGATTCCAGATCAAGATGGTTGGTGGGCTCATCCAGCAGCAGCAGGTTTACCGGCGTCGCCAGAAGCTTACCGATGAGCACCCTACTTTTTTCACCGCCGGAGAGCACGCCGATTTTTTTTAAGGCCTTATCCCCCTCAAACAGCATGGCGCCACAGATATTGCGGGCCTGTTGACGATCCACATCTGAGTGCGAATAGAGAATTTCCTCTTCAACGGTTCGGGTATGGATCAGGTTCTGGATGTTGGTCTGTTCAAAAAAACCTTTCCGGACAGCGGGGTTTAAGACGATGTCACCGCTTTGCGGCCTGAGTGCGCCAGCCAGAAGTTTTAGCAGCGTGGTTTTACCTTTACCGTTTTTTCCGACAACACAGATACGATCTCCTGCTTCAATGGTAATGTTAAAGTTTTTTATTAACGGTTTGCGGAAATCGTAAGAAAAGGATAAATCCCGGGCGCTCAAGACGTGCTTGCCGAGAAACGAACTGCTTTTAAAAGCAAAATCAAGGGCCTTAAGCTTCTCCAGTTTTTCTTTTTTCCCTGTTTTGGCCAGAGTTTTAATTCGTGACTGCACCAGATTGGCAAGTCTGGCCTTGGCCCTGAAACGCGCAATAAACTGTTCGATTTCTCTGCGGCGGCGCTCATCTTTAATTCGAGTCTTTTCATGCACCTCTTCTTCCTGGGCAATCTGGGCGTAAAATTTTTCGGTATTTCCAGCAATTTTACGTATTTTTTTTCGGTATATTCCCATGATGTGGGTAACCAGTTTGTCCATAAGCCCCCTGTCATGGGTGATGAGCATGATTTCACGGGGCCAGTTCATCAAAAAGCGTTCCACCCAGCGGATGGAGGTTATGTCGAGATAGTTGGTGGGTTCGTCTAACAGCAATAGATCCGGTTCGGAAACCAGCACTTTGGCAAGGTTCAGGCGAACCTGGAATCCCCCG
>JAQYWI010000153.1 GCA_030145015.1 Desulfobacterales bacterium | reverse complement strand
ATAAAACTTAAAGTTTATGTTTTGAATATGATTTTATTTTTCTGAAATTATTTGATAAAAAATATAATCGTATTCTAACGATAACAAATTATCAATCTTCGGACTGGAAAAATGTATTGACTATTCAACTAATCAACTATTTAACGATACCCTCTGACCTCTGTTATCTATCTCCTGTTATCTAACCCTGAACCTGTGAACGCAGAACCCGGAACCTACGAAATTTTTAAGGGAGGGGAGGTAAGGCATGCAAGACCACCGCATGGCGGTTATTGGAATCGGGGCCACCGGGACAGTTCTGGCCGCTGCACTTTTGAGCCGATATCCGGACACATTTCTTATTGGCCGCAAACCGAATTTGGGTGAAAAGCTCAGGTTAAACGGCATCAATGTCTCCGGAGAAATTACTTATAAAGTCGCGGTTAAAAATTATTCCAGTCAAATCGAAGATCTCAAGGATTTCAGCCCATCTGCAATCTTCCTGGCAACCAAAACCTTTCATATTGCGCAAGTTCTGGAGCGTTTGCAAAAAGTGGTTGAACCCGGAACCAAGATAATCGCCACCCAGAACGGATTGGGGCCTGAAGATCTCATCGCTGATAAATTCGGACGGGATTCCGCATTCCGAATGTCGTTAAACCTGGGCGTATCATTGAAGCGTGCGGGAGAAGCTGAAGTCGCATTTTTCAATCGTCCCCATCATCTTGGAACCCTATCTTCGGAAAATCAAAACATTGGCGCACAAATAGCGGCCATACTCTCCGGTTGCGGACTGGACACGGAGTTTGTCGATGACATCCAATTATTCGTGTGGAAAAAAATGATTATGAAATGTACCATGGCTTCCATATGTGCGGTTACAGATAGAACCATTAAGGACGCCCTGGAATATCCGCCCACAAGAGAAATCGCTGACGCCTGCTTTAAGGAAGCCCTTGCAGTCGCCAAAGCCATGGGCTATGACATCGGAGAAGCTTACCTTAAACAGGTGCTCGGCTACCTGGAAAAGGTGGGAGTGCACAAAGATTCGATGTGCGTTGATATCGCCAATCAAACGCCCACCGAAATTGACTTTTTGGGGGCAAAAGTTGTCGAATACGCACGCGCCAGGGGAATAGCGACCCCGGTTTATGTGACGATGACCAATTTGGTTAAAGCGATTGAAAGCAATTATTTGGAGAAGTAAACATTCTAAAAGCTATCTCAAAATTAGCAGTTCATCTTGGAAGACAGAGGAAATAAACTCCAAAGGTGCTCTAAAGTTAGAAGTGCCTAAAATGTCTAAAATGATCTAAAATGCCTAAAGTTGAGGAATTCTACCCGTCGAGAGCCTCCCTTCGAGGGCCTCCCTTCGAGGGCCTCCCTTCGAGAGCCTCCCTTCGAGAGCCTCCCTTCGAGAGCCTCCCTTCGAGAGCCTCAGGGTCTAACGACAGGGTCTAACGACAGGGTCGAACGACTGGGTCGAACGATCTATTTATAATAAAAGATGTTGCGCCACCCGGCAAAAACGCCGCACAAACGCTGGCGCTGAGCGAGTGAAACCATAATTTTAGGCATTTTAGATCATTTTAAATTTTAGCTCATTTTTGGTTGTAAGCACTTTTTATCGGTTTAAAATTGTACCATCGGGTGTTAAATGAATTTTTGGGATGGCTTCTAATTTTGAGGTGATTAAAAATATGGCTTTTCGTTCACAACTTAAAATTCGCTTCGGCGATATCGATCATGGCGGCATTGTATATTACCCGCGGTTTCTGCACTACTTTCATGTGGCCCTGGAGGAATTTTTCGGGCAAGAATTGGAGGTGGATTATCCTGTTCTCATTGATGCGCACCGCATCGGGCTTCCCACTGTTCACCTGGAAGCCGACTGGAGCCGGCCTCTGCGATACGGCGACTTGATAGAAGTTGAAGTCAGTGTATTAAAATTCGGAAAAACTTCGATTACATTTGGTTACCGGGTATTTAAGCAGGGTGAAGACGAACCGTGGACCGTCGGCCACAATGTAACGGTGTGCCTGGATATGGATACCTTTAAGAAAAAAGACATTCCCGATTGGCTGCGGCAGCGTCTTGAAAAGCAAATTCAAAACACGTAATTTTTTCCCTATGCTGCAATTTTCCAGCACCCTCCCAAACTCACCCTCAATTCTTTCATTTGCGCACTTTGACTGAAAATTTTTAAAGACGCCGCCTCGGATCTTTCCATTTGAAAGAAAAACTTGACCCTAAATTTGGTATACAGTATACAAAAATCTTTAGGTGGTCATGATGAGAGCACGTTATCCTTCTTTTACGGTTTAGCCAAAGGGCATTGCTATGAATCAAAACTCAATTATAGACCAGCTGATGTATGACTCTGCCTCCGGTGCATTGACATATAGGGATGTCAGGTATCTGTTAATTCGCCCCGAGACCATTGTCGGTTTTCAAAAAACCATCGAAAAGCACAGCCGGGCTGGCGCCCAAGAGGCCTTATTTCAGGGAGGCTACCAGGGAGGGTATCTATCGGCCAAAAGATACAAAGAAATGCAGAACCTTTCTGACAGTGAAACCATCAGTTTTATGATGACCATGGGAGCTGAAATCGGATGGGGGAATTTTCAGCTAATTGAATATGATTTTGAAATTCGGAAATTGCAAATCAGGGTTAAAAATTCTGCATTTGCCGAAGCGTACGGTGATTCAACGAAAGGAGTGTGTCATTTAATCAGCGGCGTGCTCAGCGGGCTTGCCACGGTTCTTTTTGCGCGGAATTGTATTGCTTCCGAAACCGAGTGTTTGGCAAAGGGTGATACGCATTGTGTTTTTAGCATCTCAGAAAAATCAGGTTTCTAAGATCCACAGATAACAGGAGTTCGCAATGATCCGATCCATGAATATTGCCTGGTGGGTGCAACGCTGGGCTGACCTGAATCCGGATAAACCGGCCATCATTTACGAGGGAGAAAAAATTACGTATTCCGAGCTGAACCGGCGGGCCAATCGGGCCGGTTGCTGGCTACAGTCTCTGGGAATCGAAAAGGGCGATCGGGTCGCCGCGATATTGAGTAATTGCCCGGAATTTCTGGAACTTTTTTTAGCATGTGCCAGGCTGGGGGCCATTTTTGTGCCCATCAACTTTCGTTCAGCTGCAGCGGAATTGGATTACTTTCTTAAAAACTGCCGCCCCCGGCTGTTAGTATTCGGCTCGGAATTTACAGATGCGGTCAACGAGCTGGATTTTAAAAATAGCATGCCGCTGATTTTGTTGTCAGCTGTTGGCAAGGTTGCGATGCGCACGGGCGTTTTAAATTATAACTCTGAGAGTGCTGTTTTTGATGGGCAAAGGCCTTTTCTTACGCATTCTTTGGGACCGACCGACCCGGAAGAGCCGCAGGTCATCATGTACACCTCCGGAACCACAGGCTTACCCAAGGGTGCCGTATTGAGCCACCGCAAGACTTTTTTTAACTGCCTGAATGCCGACATTTTCTTCAAGTTGCATTTTGACGACATTATGCTCATCATTTTGCCCCTGTTCCATTCCGGGGGGCTTTTTATTCAGGCGTCCCCGACGATTTACAAAGGCGCCACCATAGTGATTCATTCAAAATTTGACCCCCGTAAATTTTATGAGGATATCGAGCGTTACAAAGTAAGCAAATTTTTAGGAATACCAACGGTTTACAATGCCCTTGTAAATGTTGATCCGCAGGAGAGGGGAGATATTTCGTCTTTAAAGGTATGCGCCGGAGGAGGGGAGAAGACCACACCCGGTCTGTTTGAAAAATGCCGGGAGGCTGGCCTGGCGTTTCGCCAGGTCATGGGTCAAACCGAAACCTCGATCTTACTGTGGGCTTCGGAAGAAGATTCGTTTCACAAACCCGGAACCGTTGGACGGCCCGTTTTTCATGCCGACGTCAATATTGTCGATAAAAACGGGCATTCGGTGAAACCTGGCGAAATCGGCGAGATCGTGGTTAAAGGGTCGATTATGATGAAAGAGTACTGGCAGGATCCGGTTCGTACTGAAGCGACCATTAAAAACGGCTCCCTGTATACCGGAGACCTGGCCCGTATGGATGAAGATGGATATTTTTTTCTAGTCGACCGTGCCAGGGATATGTATATTACCGGAGGGGAAAATGTTTATCCCGCGGAGGTTGAACGCGTGTTAAAAGAAATTCCTGAAATTGAAGATATCGCCATAGTGGGTATACCCGATGAAACCTGGGGCGAGGTGGGACATGCGTTTGTGATCCGAAAACCGGCGGCACACTTTAAGGCTGAAAACATCATCAATTTCTGCAAAGAGCGTTTGGCCGCATTTAAGTGTCCTCGAAAAATCACATTCTGTAAGGAGTTTCCGCGTACCTCTCTTGGTAAGGTTCTTAAAAGAGAGCTAATCAAAGAGGAGAATCGAGCCTTATGACTATCTCAGCAAGAGAATCCGCACCCGAGGTGCAGTTTGCGGTTGCGCATCAGCGATTCGATCAGAAGAACGAAATGTTCAAAAGATCTCAAATGGTATGTGAATGCCGAAAGCTGTTTCGCTTTCTGGGCCAAAAACCGCACAGATTGTGCCAACAGTATTCGCGTCTGCCCGTTCAACAAGCCCCGCCGAAAGATTCACGATGTTTCGCGGTCCATGATTCGCAGGAGGCAAAATGGATAACAAGGAAAGCAGTGACGTAAAGCGCTGTATTTGCTTTGGTTGCTGGCTGCAGGCCGGCGTATTGGCCACGGTTGAAAATGGAAAGGTGGTAAAACTTAAAGGCGAGCCCGACCATCCCGTCAACCAGGGCTGGATATGCGAACGCTCCAAAGCATTTATCGAGCATCTTTATCATAAAGATCGTCTTAATTATCCGTTAAAAAGAGTCGGTAACCGGGGTGAAGGCAAATGGGAGAGAATTTCATGGGATGATGCCCTTGATGAGATCGCCCAAAAATTTCAAAAGATTAAATCCGAAAGCGGCGCCGAAGCGCTGGCATCTGTCGGCGGCACCGGCAGAGGATTCTCGGAAATGTTTAAAGTAAGATTTATGAATCTTTTCGGAAGCCCCAACCATGCCAATGCCGGGCAATGGTGTTCGGTTGTCAGCAGACAAATTCATGCGGCCATCTATGGAGCCGGTGCCAGCCGGGCTGTAAAACCGCCTTGTAAATGCGCCGTCATATGGGGTGGCAATCCGGCCGAGGCATTTGCCTGTGTTTTTCCCCAGCATATTAAAGCCAAACGTTCAGGAACCCAGTATATTGTCATTGATCCCAAATATTCGGAGACGGCCGCGCGTCTTGCCGATCACCACATACGGCTGCGACCCGGCACAGACGCTGCTTTGGCTCTGGGATGGCTGAATGTGATTATTGAGGAAAATCTCTACGATAAAGACTTTGTCGAAACCTGGTGTTACGGGTTTGATTCATTGAAGCAGCGGGCAAAAAAATACCCTCCTCAAAAAGTCGCTGAGATTACCGGAGTTCCGCAAGAACAAATTGTGCAAACCGCCCGTTTGTATGCGAACAGTAAACCGGCGTCCATTATCTGGGGCGTCAAATCGGACATGCAGGGCCGAAACGTCACCAGTGTAACTCAAGCCAAATGCATCCTCAGAGCCATAACCGGTAATCTGGATGTTATCGGCGGCGACATGCTTTCGGGTCCTTGTGAAAAAGCCAACTACGGATCGGAGCTGGAATTTATGGATCTGCTGCCGGCGGAGCAAAGAAAAAAACAGCTGGGTGCCGATCGGTACAGGCTGTGGTGTTACCCGGGCTATGAAATGGTCGCTGCGGCGGCAAAGCCATACTGGTATGGAAAAGGATTGTCAGCCGGCTTTCTTCCCGGATGTCACGAACCGGATATATGGACGGCCATTCTTGAGGGCAAGCCTTATCAAGTCAGGGCATTGATTTGCGGCGCCTGCAATCCACTGGTTGCATATCCGAATACCAAAAGAGTCTATCGGGCTTTAAAAAGCCAAAATCTTGAACTATCCGTCGTCGCCGAACAGTGGCTGACGCCGTCCGCAATGCTTGCAGATTATGTGTTTCCAATTACCAACTGGCTGGAGCACCCCCAGGCATATACACAGACCTTCCAGGGGAGCGGGAGCGTGGCTGCCATTGGAGAAAGGGTGGTCGCGCCATTGTACGAACGCCGAACGGATTTTGAATTCTATCGGGATCTGGGTATGCGAATGGGGCAGGAAAAATACTGGCGCCAGACGTTGGATGCGGAATGGGATTGGTGCCTGGATCCTTTGCTCAAAGAGCTCAACTTGAAGTCGTCCCAGGAATTTGCCAAAAAGCAGCGCTGGTGGATGCCACCGGCGGTGGAAAAAAGATATGAAAGTATTGATCCGCAATCGGGTAAGCCCAAAGGTTTTGCAACACCCACCGGAAAGGTTGAACTGCATTCTACAATACTTGAAAAGCTGGGATACGACCCGTTGCCGAATTATGAAGAACCACCGGAAACACCTGTGAGTCAACCGGATCTGGCTAAAAAATATCCATTTATCCTCATCACCGGGGCTCGGTTCCGGCCGATGCATCACTCAGAACACCGCCAGATCCGCTCCCTGCGCAAGCTCTATCCATACCCCACAGCTGAAATCAATCCGGAGACCGCTCGTCAGCAAGGGATCGGCGAGGGCGATTGGATGGTCATCGAAACACCAAGAGGCAAAATTAAACAAAAAGCAAAGCTGACTTCCGGGATACCGCCCAGAATGATTGAAGCTCAGCACGGATGGTGGTTTCCGGAAGAAATAGCTGAAGATCCGGTCCTGTACAGAGTTTTCGAATCAAATGTTAATGTTTTAACACCGGATGCAGATAAATTTTGCGATGCGCCGACCGGGGCGGTCACTTTTGGGCCTCTACTCTGTAAAGTTTATCCCCTGTCGGTATCCTGAGTTTCTTTTGCATTAAGAATTGGCGGGCGATGCTCACTGCAAAAAGTGCCAAACCAATAAAGAAGAAGAGCGCGTCCCTCGTAAAGACGGCAGCTAGTGAAAATATTGAGGCGATGATGAAGACTGTTGTCTCATCCCATTTGAGGCTGGTAAAGCAGTAACGCGATACGCCTATTTGAAGGGAAAAAATCACCATTAAAATAGCGATTACCTGGAGAAAAGAAGTTGCAAAACCGGCATCAGGTCGTAGGAGTATTATCGGGGCGTATATAAAGAAAAAAGGTAATAAATATTTTGCGAATGCAGCTTTCATTGCCTCCCAGGTTGTCTTCCAGTAGTTGGCACCGGCAATTTTCGAAGCCACCAGAGCGCCGATGGCTATCGGTGGTGTAATGTGTGAGGAAACTGCCGAGACAAAGCAAAAAAGATGTGCTGCCAGTACTGGCACACCCATATTGATTAAAGTCGGTACGGCTCCCACGGCAACCAGCATATAAGCTGCCGGTGTTGGCACCCCGATGCCCAGAAGCATTGAGCTTATCATTGTTATAAATAGGGCGATAAGAAGAATTCCCTGGCTCAAGTCTTCGATGGCCAAGGGTAATTTGACAGCCAATCCGCTGGTCACAATCGCAGAAACCACAACACCTAATAACCCGCAAATCATTGCGATCTGACTTGCTGAAACAATGCCGCTGACAACCTTGTTAAACGTTTCCTTAAAATCAAGTCGGGCCTCCTTTCGCAACGCACTGCTGATAAGCGCAACGACAATTAGCGTCACGATGCTCCAAAAACCGACAAAGGGCAGTGTATAACCTTTAATTAGGAGGAATACCAGGACACCTAAAGGGAGAAAGAAAATCGGAGCGTCGAACAATAGCTGTTTGGCTTTTACCGGTTCAACGGTCGCGCGGATTTCCATTTTTTTTGCCGTCAGGGTGATGTAAAAAAAGACGCAAATAAATTTTATCAAGGCGGGCACGATAGCCGCTATAACGATTTCAACATACGGTATGTTTGCAAAGCCGGCCATCAAGAAGGCCGTGGCTCCCATGATCGGGGGGGTGAGCTGACCGCCGTTGGATGAAACCGTTTCAATGGCACCTGCTTGTTCGGGTGTATAGCCGCTTTTTTTCATCATCGGTATGGTAAAGCTGCCGGTAATGGTTATATTCGCCACTGTGCTTCCGGTAATCGTACCTAAAAGTGAGCTGCCGATTAAAGCCACCATGGCCGGTCCTGAGCGGAGCTTTGAACCCACCCAGCGACCAAATCCGATAATAAACCGGGTTCCCCCGAAGGCAAATAGCACGCCGCCGAAAAAAATAAACAAAAATAGGTAGGTGGCCGACAGATCCAGGATAGTGCCATATACGCCTTTGCCGCTTCCAAGCTCAACGCTCAACCACATGAGCAGCCTTTCATATGATATTGCAGGTACCGTAAAAGGCGCCGGAAGATATCGACCGATAACAAGGTAGGTTACGGCGACGAGACTGACGATGGTAAAGGTCTTGCCAAATATCATCCAATTTCCGACAAGCAGTATGATGATTACCAATGTCCCTATGAGCAAATCTGACTTGGCAGGTATGGATGTGCGATACTCTAGTATCTCGTCAAGCTCGATCATCAGATAGCCGGTCACTACCAGGGAAAGAAGAAGCAACAGCCATATCAGGGCCGGCTGTTTTTTGCCCGTGGCTGTCCGCAGCGCGGATAAGAAAACCACGACAAGCGCAAATCCCAGATGGGTAATTAAATGGCCGTCAGGACTTTGGATTAAAATCTGGGTGTAGAGAAGTTGGTAAAGCGCCATCGCGATAGCCACGATTGTCAGGGCTATCACGATGGCATTCTTGGTGCCTTGCATAAAAAGCGCCCCGCTTTTTCTTTTCTAACGAGTTACCCCATTTGGGCTAACGAAGCAGATCGGCCAGATCTTTTAGCTGAACACCCTGCTCGTCGTAGAATTTCTTGGCACCCGGATGCGCTTTGTAATGCGTCAAAGAGGGCATTGCCGGGATGAATTTTTTGTTCATGTGAGCGCCCATAGGATTCCATTTGGCCCATTCCTCAGCAGGTGTCTCCCAGATAACCCTGGTTACCTCATATACCACTTTAGGGTCCATGCGTTCGTCGGCGATAAAGAATGTCGGATCGTTATACGCCCAGAGCGCCTTCGGCTGTGTTTTGGGATCCAGGGCCCCGGCGGGTACTTTTGCCGGCAGGACAGCGAATTCCTTCTCACGTAACTGCAAAAGGATGTCGCGATCAAAGCCGACGTAATAAATCGGGCCTCTGGTTTCCATCTTTTCGATGAAACCCCCCTTGCTGAATTTATCCGGGTAGATGAGGTTAAATATCATAAAAGTAGCGTCAACCAGGCCATCCTTCATCTTGTTGGCCCCACCGCCATAGCCGGTATAAACAAATTTCACCTTGTCTAAAATGCCGTATTTTTCAAGGATCGCTTTGTGGTCCGGCGTATTGGCGGCCCCTTTTCTGCCCACATCGACCGTTTTCCCCGCCAGATCTTTTATGGTTTTAATATTCGGATCAAAGGTCGCAACGGCATTGGGCATCGAGGTGGCGTTTGCGATAAACCGTTCTCCCGCGTAAGTGCCTCTTTTTTCACCCCACTCATGGCCCTTGCGATAGTGGATGTGGGAGAATGAACTGATTCCGATATACTGCTGCGGATTCTCCTTGCACATATCGACATTGCCCGTAATACCTGCAGTTGACACCACCTCAGCTTTAAGCCAGTCAGACTTGTCGTTGATAAACTTTGCCAGTGCTTGAGCAAATGAGTACCAGGGTGATGTTGTTCTGCCGCCGCCGATCAGAATTTTCTTTTCAGCTGCCAGCGCATAATTAAAACTAAACAACCCTGCCACTAACATACCGATTAAGAAATAAGTAACCAAAGCTGATTTTTTCATTTTTTACCCCTTTCTTTTTATGGATAAGGATAAAAAGCCCTTTCTGGCGAGAGTATAATGATCACTGGGTTCCGGGATATTGCTGCTTTCATCCTTGCCCTGGATTAATGTTTATAAGTTCACATCATAGACCGCATGGGTCCGCAACATCAAAATGGTTCACTGCGACTAAACTTGTTTTCATCCGTGATGAATTCAAGCAGTGCTTGCTTTGAAACTTTTTTGTTTCTTGTTTTTGGAATCTCTTCCAAGAACCGTATGATTTTGGGTAGTTTGAAATCAGGGAGACTTTGCTTGCAATAGCTCAAGATATCTTGCTCGTTAATCTCAGCGCCTCTTTCAGAAACGATAAAAGAAACAATTTCTTCTCCATAGATCCGATCAGCCACACCGATGGTCACCGCTTCCTTAACGTGGGGATGTTCCATTATCCGGTCTGTAATCTCAAGGGGAGATATATTTACCCCACCTCTGATAATAATGTCCTTTTTCCTTCCTGTTATATAAACGTAACCGTCGGAATCCATATACCCCAAGTCTCCAGTTCGGAACCCTTCATTCGGAAATCGTTCAATTTCGCCATCTTCCATTAGATAACCCAAGCCCATCGATTTCCCTTTAACAAGGATTTCTCCTTCTTCCTCTATTTTACATTTTTTCCCTTCTGGATTTACGATTTCTATGGTTTTGAATTTGAAAGGCGTTCCGACTGATCCAGGCTTTCTTTTTCCGGGAGGATTTCCAATCATCCATCCAGCCTCAGACATACCGGCCATTTGATTTATGGGGATTTCATAGATTCTCTCGAATGCACGCTGTTTTTCCATCGCAAGAGGTGCTGAGCTGCTTGTTATGAACTTCAATTTATTGACGTCACTTTTATGGAGGTTAACGGGGTCGCTGACCAATATATTAAAGACGGTGGGTACCCCGGATGATATGGTTACGCCGTGCTCTTTTAACCATTGCGGATACCGTGTGCGGGAAAATTTTTGCGCCAGAATAAGAGTGGCGCCGGATATTATGCTTGATAAAATAGTTAATAACTGGGCGGATGCCCAACTGTAAGCGCGATACTCTAAAATTCTATCCTTTGCGGTAATCTCCAGCTTTGCGATGACTTCCTTGACCATATAAAAGAGGCCCTCCCGCGAGATGACGATTCCTTTGGGCGATTCCGTTGTTCCTGAAGTAAAAAGGATTTCGGCAATATCGTCCTGGGATCCAAGGTGCCGCTGGAAAACCGAATCACAGGTCTCAATAAGGGAAAGGATTTCCTTAATTTTTATATACGCCACTTCAGATAATGGGGCAGGTGGGTGATCAAGATCAATTTGGCTTTGATAAATAACTATTTTGGGTTTTACTCTTTTAACAATGCGATAGATATTTTCCTTACTTTCTTCAGAATTAATCGGATTAATAACGGCCCCATATTTTAAAATACTTAAAAAGATGACCAGTGTTTCAATGGAATTATTTCCGATCAGACTGATTCTATCATCTTTTTTAATACCTTTATTCCCCAGATAATTTGCGACCTTATTACAAGTCATATTCATCTGGTCGAAGGTGATGCTTTTGCCTTGATCGACGCTTATGATGCAGTCTTTCGCTCCAAAGTGTTTGGCCTTATCATGCAAGATGCGATGAAAGTTTTCATATTGTATGGAGCTTGCGCCTACGGTGCTTTTATAATTTTCCATTTCTATTCTGGATCCCTTACCTTCCTGTCTTGGAAAGCACTTCAGCCCATCCACTCATATGGCTCTTTCCTTTTTTGATTTGCTCCTCGCTAAAAAATTTTTCCAATGGTGTTTCTTTTATCGGATAAACCGGTCTGTGGAAGTCCTGCTCTAAACCAAAAGGCATCGTCGCATCAATGGCCATACCGCCCTCGAACCGGGTATTGGATGCGGTCCAGTCTTTGTCGCCCGCCGTCATCCGCTCTGCCGGCATAAAGGTTTGGCCGATGCCGCCGGGTACCGGGCTATAAATGTCGGTTTGAGGATTAACCCGTGTGACCAGGGTCCACATAATGTCATCCATGCTGTAAATATCGATATCGGTGTCCACCGCGATGGCAAGGCGCATGCCCTGGTTACAGCTCATTATGGCGGTCAGGAAGTTGCGCTGCCAACCTTCTTCTATACGGTTGTGCTTTTTCACCTGTATAACGCAGCCGCCCCAATCCGTAAAACAGTAAGGAATGTTAACATCCTGGATGATACCCGGCTGTAAGCGTTCACAAAGCTCATAAATGGCGCCTTCCCTCACAGTTGTATCAATGTTATTGTCATCCAGCATATGGACACCCAGGGGAAAAAGAATTGGCTTTGACTCCGGCTTGCGCATCGCGACGGCAGTCACATGAAAAGTTGAAGCCTTATAGGCCTTGCCCATATACCCCGGCCATTCGGGATGGAACCAGGCCTTGCCCTGCTTGCCTAATTTCTCAGCCTCAGCGGTCTCCCAACGTCGATCTTTAGGTCGCAGATAGCCTTCCAGCACAAGTTCGGCATCCGCAAGGGCATATGCATCCGGAATGGTTTTACACTTTACGATTCGCAAGGGTTGTCCTTGAATAGCGCCGGCGACCCCAAGCTCATCACAGCCTTTTGGCAAAATCACATAATCAAATCCTGATCCGGCCATCAGGTTCGCAGCCGGTGGAATACCAAAACACATCGTTATCGGTATCCCCTTGGACTCATCATAGTGCTCCATCTGGACCTGCCACATGTGGGAACCGGGTGCAGCCTGAAAGGTTCCGATATTACCCCAGCGAAAACTCATTCGATTGTAACCCACATGCGTGCCTTCTTTGAAGTACTTGCCAACCACCACACTTTGGCCACTTCCAATTGTTAATTCGGTTTCTAATGGTGTGTGTCGAATGGCAAGGACCCATTTGTTTACATCGAGGTCATCGGTTATGATATGTTCATACACCGGTGCTTCCTCCTGACTCACCTCAACCGGAGGTATTGGATGCGTAAGTGCCTGTGCCAAAGCCTTTGTACGGTCAGTGTTATTGGCCCAGCCGAACATTTCGTTCATCACCGCAATATTCCCAAAAAGGTTGGTAATCGCCCGCAGGTGCGGGTAGCCCTTTACATTTTCAAAGAGTATCGGGATACTTCCATCCAGATGTTTCTGTAAACCGGTAATTTCTAAATCGCCATCTACTTCGACATCTGTTTCCAGAAGGAGCTCTTTAGACTTCAGCCATTCAAGCGTACCGCGAAGATCCCTTAGTCCGTTGGTTGCTTCGTCTTTTTTCATATTCTTACCTCCATTGCATATATTTTATAGGAGTCAACGACCACCCGCACAGCGGGTGGCTTGGATTTTACCGCCATGGGCGGTAAAAGACAGGGGCGCGAAGTGCCCCAATCGTTGCGGGTGGAACCGGGTGCGAAGCACCCGGTTTGGAAAACCCAATTAAGCTTACGATTGCTTGTAAATTTGATAATTGGGTCGGTAATTGACAGGTTGCGTTGAAATCGATAAAAATATAAGATAGCTGAGGTCTGTTGCATCAGGTAGCACGCTTGAGATTCTAATTTTATTTCTATATTCGCGGGAAAATATCAACATATATTAAGTTATAGGCTTATAACCAAAGCTTATATAGGCGCTAATATATCCCC
>JAQYWI010000346.1 GCA_030145015.1 Desulfobacterales bacterium | reverse complement strand
GCCGGGCATTCAGAACATCGTCATTATTCACGGCGATGCAGATGAAACCGTTCCCCTCTCCCATGCCAGCGAAATATACGAACGTGTCAGCCATCCGAAAAAATTGGTGGTATTTCCCCAAAGCGACCATCGTATGAGCAATCAGGCGCATCAAAAGGCTTTTATTCGGGAGGCAACTGGGTGGTTTTGCATAAACTTGACACCCGAACAGATTTAAAATAATTTTTTCATATTATTGCATAATTATCTAATTTTATAATATATATTTAGTTATTATGCAGATGGTGATTTAGGAAGGATTTAATGGCCCCCTCATACCCGGAGGTCTGGCTGGAATCGCTGTGGCCCGCCCCTTCGCCCACATAAAGCTCGGCCTGGCCGGGCGCAAAACAGCGCTTCAAATGCAAAGCAAACGCCAGCGGAAATCGTTTGTCTTTTTCCCCGTGAATGAGCATCACCGGTATTTTGATACCCGGAGCCAGCCGTGCCGGGCTGACCGAATCCAGTCGGTTTCTGTAAAACAGATTCATCCAAAACAGAATCATGGGGCCGAAACAAATACCGAAAAAAGAATTAACCCACCGGTACAGGCTTAACAGCGCCTCTTTCGTGTATGCATAACTTGCCTCTAAAAAAAGGATCCGAATCCTGCTGGAATTACGGCTGGCGGCAATGATGGCTCCGGCGGATCCGGCCGAATGTCCATAAAGAAGAACGGGTTGATCCAACCAGTTCAAGACCGCCTCAATATCTTCCGCAAATTTAAACGCATTCATGAACCTTCGCCGGCTGGAGCCCCCATGATCTCTGGCGCTGTGAATAACCGCCGTAAATCCCCAGCGTGCAAAAATACGAGCCCGGGACACCATACGGTCCCGATTGCGTCCCCATCCATGTGCAAAGACAATCAGCCCCTTTGAGGCGCCCTGTGGCTCAATACGCCATACCTCTAAAAGGCCGCCATCAACGGCCGGGATTTTCGTATCGATGACACGACCCCAATCCGGAGGGTCGCTGATCGGTTCCCGCGGCAACTGCTGAACAAGATATGTGCAAATAAGGGTAATTAGCAAATACAGGGCGATAAGGCCCCCGAGTAAATAAATAACTAATTGCAAGTCAATACTCCATCTCAGATTTTCAAATCACCTGTACGACTAAACAGTTTTTGAATATCGAAAATTCTTAAATCCCAAAATCGTTAAAATACCAAATTTCAAGCACCAAATCCCAAATAAATCTCAAATTCCAATCAATCAAATTCCAAACATGTTTGGGGTTTTGAATTTTGATCATTGTAATTTGTTTGGTATTTGGGTTTTGTGATTTGGGATTTAATAATTTTGGTGCTTGGAGTTTGGAATTTTATTATTTGGGGCAAAATATAATTTGTTATCAAAAGAAAAACTTATTTAACAAATCATAGATATGCATTTTATATAAAGGACACGACACTAAAATTGTGGCGGATTGATACCCAACAGCTCACGACGTAATATATCTAAAGCCGCCACCGCAAACACCTGTTTATTCAAGGTGCGGTCGCCAAACCAGAAATGAAACCGATAGCCGGCACAATCATGCGGGGTCGCCAACCCAATGCAAACCGTGCCGACCGGTTTGTCTTCGGTTCCCCCGGTGGGTCCGGCGATACCGCTGGTGGCCAAACCATATGTGGCGCCGGATATGCACTGGACCCCTAATGCCATTTCTTTGGCAGTTTCTTCATGGACGGCACCGTGGGTTTTAATCGTTTCTGCGGATACATTCAGGATATCAATCTTGGCCTGATTTGAATACGTGATACCGCCAAAGACAAAATATTCCGAACTAGCGGGTATATTGGTCAACATATGAGAAATCAGGCCTCCGGTGCAGCTTTCAGCCACCGCTACGGTGGCGTTGTTTGCCCTCAGGAGTCGCCCGGTGGTTTTCTCGATGGAATCGCCCCGCTGGGAAAATACTTTGTTACCCATCTTTGCAATGACCCATCGAGCAGCCGATTCTAAATTGTCATCCAATTGCGCCTCATGGGATCCATTGGCATATAGCTTCACCTGGATTTCGGGAAATTTTATCCGCAGGCCCAGGGATATTTCCGGAAAAGTGCGCTCGAGATCAGCAAGGCGTTCAAAGGTTTTGGACTCGGTTAGCCCGAATGTCGATAGCGTTTTTACGCGCAAGAAATTCCGTTGCGCTCCCAGAATTTGGCCTAATTGGGGCAGGACGGTATCTGATAGCATCCGCTGCATTTCACGCGGTATGCCCGGCAGGAAGAAAAACAGACATTTACCGATTTCTAAACGAAAACCGGGGGCAGTACCGACCGGGTTTGCAATACATTGCGCTCCTTGCGGCAGCAGGGTCTGTTTTTGACTGGCTGGATTGATAGCCTGCTTGCGCGCTTTAAAAAAGTTTTCAAGCGATTGCCGTGCAGATTGATTCAGAACAAGCGAAACCCCGGCCGCTTCGGCAGCTGCTTCGGCTGAAAGATCGTCTGCAGTGGGACCCAGCCCGCCGGTTACCACAGCGATATCGGCCCGGCTGCCAACCTCTTTAAATGTTGAAACCAGAAGACCGAGATCATCGCCCACACACGTATGCCGGGCCACGATAGCTCCGACTTCTCCCAGCTTCTCAGCGATGTAAGCTGAATTGCTGTCAATTAGAGCCCCTGTACGGATCTCTTCGCCCGTTGCCATAATCTCGGCAATCATTAAATTCAAACTCCAAAATTCTAAAATTTTTTAGGGCCCCTACTCCGGCGGCGCCAAGACGAATACGGAGGTCGGCAGTTCAACATTTACCCAATACCGATCGATATCCAGCAGGAAATCCGCACCTTCACCTGTTGAGAGTTTTAATCGAAACGGCACCTGATATCCGTTTACAGAGCGCATGTTTTCCATTTCGGCACGATACTTCAATTCACCGGAACGATCAAATACCTCAATTTGACGAACTTGAGATCCATTTTCGTCAAAATAAATCTTTTCCCGAATGCCCCACCATCTTTTTTTCAAAACTAAAACATATCCGCTGCCGGACTTGTCTTCGATCAAATCGACCGCATCGAATTCGCGCAGTGGTATTCCACCGGCTAAAAGCATCACAATATCGCTGGATGTAATCGGAATCGAAATAATGTTTCTCAGACTGGGATCACTTGAGGCGAATTTTTTAAAATCCGTATCATGACCGCGGGTTTCCAGATAGTAAAGCCATTTGCCGTCGGTGGCCAGCTTAATTGCCGGATATCCGGAAATCAACACGGCAATGCTCAGCTTTACGGGCTTTTCCCCGATCCAGGCCACCCGCTGATCGACTTGTATGATGCCATTTTGCCATACTTTGATCTTGCCGATACCTTTGAAGTTTTTGAGCGTATCATTTTTTGATTGCAGGGCAGCAAGCAGGTCACGAACTTCGGTGGCCTTTTCGGCGGGGATGATTTCCAATTCCTTGGAAGGTTTAAAAACAGCGCAGCTTGAAAACAAAAGGGCGGCAGTCAGCAGAATGATGACACGATACCATTTCATACGGTTTAGGAACCATTACCGGAGAGTTCGCGAATCTTTTTTTCGAGTTCTTCTTTATCTTTTTCTTTATTCTCTAATGATTTTTTATAAAACTTAAGCGCATTCGTCTTATCGTTTAGCTTTAAATAGGCGTCTCCCAGATGTTCCAGCATGATAGGATCATCCGGAACAATTCCGATCGCTTTCTGCAGATATTCCAACGCCTTTTCATACTCGCCCTTTTTATAATAGACCCAGCCCAGGCTGTCGGTAATATAACCATCATCGGGTTTGTATTTCAATGCTTCCAGGACAAGCCGTTCGGCTTCATCC
>JAQYWI010000152.1 GCA_030145015.1 Desulfobacterales bacterium | reverse complement strand
CGCTTTCGGTGCCGCCGCTGTCCACCGCGGTGACCACATAATAACCGCTGCCGCCCGATACATTCGCAGCACCGATGCCCTCTGTACTGCCGGCGGTGTCCATAAACCGGGTTCCGGTAATCAGGGCCGTGTTGATCTTGGTAAAGGGTCCGGCCGCTGAGCCGGCGCGATACACATTGTAGCCGGCCACCGGGTTGCCGTTGGTATCGACGGCGGCATTCCATTTAATGCGCACCCCCTCAGCCAGCGTCTCGGCCTTAAGCCCCCCCGGCCGCCTGGGCAGCGGTACTTTCAGTACGGTGGCCGGATCGCCAAAGAGCATAAAGGTCCGGCTGATCTGCTCAAAATAGGCATCGCCGTTGGCCAAAAGGGTTTGTTTGGCAGATGCGATCGCCGGGCCCAGGGTGCGGATGTCTTCGCTGAAAATATGCTCAAACAGCGCACTGTTTAAAATGCGCTGGCCGGGCGTGGTGGTCATGCCCGTGGGCATCAGGGCGGCCACCGCACCGGCATCTGAGCGCAGCAGGGCTTCGCCCAGGGAGGGATTAAACCACACCTCCGGATAGGCAAAAAAGCCCGTCTCACAGCTCATGGAGACAAAAACCGGCAGCTCGGTCGTGTCGGTTAACCCCGCTATATGCCCGGTGTCTAAAATATGCTCCTCGGCCCAGATCTGGGTGGCGCCGTGTCCGGAGTAGTTGACCATCAACGCCCCTTCAGTGTTAAGGGTGGTGGTGATAAAATCAGTTAAAAACGCCGCCGAACCATAGTGGATGCCCAGATACCCGGCATAGGGGTTCATCGGCGCCGGCAGCAGTGTGGCTGCCGCTTCGTTTATGGCGGCAAAGTCGGCCTCATAAAGGTATTCCGTCCCGACCCGCTGGTTGTCGGCCACCAGCAAAATGTTTTTCTCCCAGGCATCCGGGTCGCTAAATTTGGTGTTGGGCGTGGTCTCATAGGTGATGATCTTGGTCACCATGGTGGCCGCATTGGCAGCGTCGGCTGCGGGCAGCCGGCCGATGTGCATATCGGCGATGGCATCATCACCGCTGATGGTGACAAACCACTCATCGGTGACCGTCTCCCCCTTGTGTTGGGTAAAAATCAGATAGGTGGGCAGATAGGCGCTGGTATCACCCTCCATCCAGTGGTCTTTGGGATCATAGGTGCTGTCACCTACTAACAGCACATACCGGGCAGCGGGCGCTGTCCAGTTGCTATAGGCATAAGAAAGAAAGTCTTTTAATGCCTGGGGAGATTTAATACCATAGCTAAACTCATCATAGATGTCTTCGATGTCCACCACTTCGACCCGAAGGCCCTGAGCTTGTCGAAGGGTCGCAAGATCCTCCAGCCACTCGTAAGCATCGCCATTGCCGTCCCAGCCGATATCACGGTGGGTGATTAAGATGTAATCGGCGCCGTTTGCGGTGTCAAAAAGACTCGATGCTGTCTCTGCAGCCAGGCTGTCAGGGGCATTGATGGCACCCGCTGCCGCCACAAAATAGTCGTCACCGGGGCTGGCGGGCTCAAATTCGATGCTGAAGTTGCCGCCTCCATCCGGGCCGGTTACCGTATAATCGGTTAGCCGCATGACATCAGCGGTCTCGCTGATGTCATAGGCGAACAGGGTATTGCTGCTGAAGCCATCAATCACATAGCGGCTGCCGTTGTCGGGGGCAAACTTAAGGGTGTTATCAGCCCCGGCCACATAATCGCGCCGGTATCTGATCTCAAAGAAGTCCACGATAATCGAGTCGTTACCATCAGAACTTAAACACTGCAAAGTAACGCTGTTATCCCCGGCAAACAGATTGACATCGCTGATGGTAGCCTCGTAAAAGTTAATGCCGGACCAGATAAAGCTTTGCTCGGAGCCGTTGATCGCCACCTTAACCTCATGTTCGGTTGCGGTTTGGCCGGCCATTAAAATCTTTAAGGTACCCAAACTGACCGGCTCGGGCACTGAGATGGTAAAGGCCTTGGGCTGCCCGCCGCCGGCGTGCTCGGTGCCCTGCACGAAGATATTAAAAAACCAGCGCTCGATGCTATCTGCGCCCGGGGCCTTGAGCCAGTAGATGATGTCCTGCTCATGGCGGGCAATATCAACAAAATCAGTGGATAGGGCGCCGCCGGCCGGGGCGCCGTCATCGGTTGCCATGCGTTTGGGCAAACCTCCACCGCCGGAAAGCGTTAGCCAGTAGATATTTTGGCCGCTGTATTTGGAGTAGGTATCGTCTATGCCAACCGCATAAAATTCGATATAATCCCCTACATCAAGCTGGCCGGCCACCCCCTGGTCATCGATATAAAGGGCCACCTCCTGTCCCAGGTTAAACAGCCGGATCTGATCAAGATCAATGGCGTCGATCTGGGCAGAATCAAGCCCCTGGGCTAAAAGAAAATTGCGATCCACACGATAGATGCCCGTAGCGCTCGTTGATATTTTGTAAACCGCACTGCCGGCGCCTTGCGGCGGGCTCCAGAGGGCTGAAATCGCAGTTGAGATTGATGAGAGCATGGGCGGCAGCGGGTTGACCACTATAGGCGGCATCCACATGGCCAGGGTGCTGATCTGTTCGGGGCTCAGCGCATCGGAAACAGAAGCTAAAAGTGGCGGCTGCCAGGGTCCAGCCGGGGCAACCATGGCCTTGGCCAGGGTGTCATCCACATAGTCGATGCGCACCCGGATGCGTTTATACAGGTTGAGTTGACCGGTCACCGGATTAAAATTCAGCGGATAAAAGATGACCTGCTGTTTGATCTGCTCGCGGAACACATAGCTTTGGCCCAGTGCGGCCAATATTTTGGGATAAAACCCATCGGCATTGTACGCGACTTGATCCTGAACAAAGGCCTGGCCGACGGCTGCGGCGGTCCCCCGGTTATCGAGCACATTTTCAGGCACCGGAAGAATGCGATAGCCGTGATAAGGCTCAAGCGCAGTTTTAAGCACGGAAAGATCGGCGACTTTGCCCGGCGGGATATTGATTAAAATACCTTTTAGCGGCAGCTGCGGGGCTCCTATCTGCTCGGTGTAGCCGTGCACGTAATCGGCAATGTGAAGCTGCTCAAACTCCTGGCCGTCAACCGTAACCACTTCGGCTTCAAAGCCGGTGGTTATAAGCTCCAGGGTCACACCATTGTCATCTTCGGCCAGCACCTCGATGCCGCGGGTCAGCTCGCGCGATCCGCTGTCTTCCTGGGGTTCTAAGCGGCCGTCTTCAGCCCCGTCCAAGATGCCGTCGCCATCTGTGTCGGGGTTAAACGGATCGGTGCCGCGCTCGTATTCTTCAAGGCTGGTCAGCCCGTCGCCGTCTGAGTCCAGATCGGCATCATTGACCCAGGGATTGAGCCTGTAGCGAATCTCCCAGTCATCGGGCATACCATCGGCATCCCAGTCCACGCTGATGGGCCCGTGCATGGTGTGTTTGCCATATACATCGATGTCTTCAAGCTTGTAGTAATACAGGCTGCCCACCGTTACATCGGCATCCACATAGCTGTAACCGGCGCCTGTGCCCTGCCGCGGGCGGGCGGAGATGAGTTTGTCGGTAATCCGGGTGTAGGGACCTCCCGGCGCGGTTGCGCGGTACAGGTGAAAGCCCACATTGTCAAACTCACGCGCGGTCTGCCAGTCCACCTGCACGGCGTTGGCGGCACCAATGGCCGTAAAAGAAAGCAGGCTGATGGCTGTGGCCGGACCCGGCTCCTCAGCGCCCATCGCATAAAACCCGGCACTGCCCACATCACCCGGATCATCCTGATTGTTAAATTCGGTTAGAATCCATTCGACGCTACGGTTCGTACTCTGAATGCGGACCTCGTCAATGGTGCCATTAAACTCCTGGTTAGCCCCCGCACTGTTGAGCATCCGGAGATCTGCCGTTCCCGTCTGGGAGGTCCCGTCATAATCAGCAGAGCCTTCCTGGTTTCCATCAATATAAATTCTCAATTTCTTCGGGTCGCTGTCGAAATCCGCGACACACACCACGTAATGGAACTGCCCATCAGAAGTAATAAGGTTCAGGGGAGCCGTCGCGACCTCCGTGCCACCGTCAATATGAAATTGGACGGTGGTGCCATCATCCCACTTGCCCAGCCAGTAGTTCTGGTCAGGGGCTGTCGCGCCCCATTTATTGAGGATGGCCCCGTAATATGTTGCCACCGTGTCCGTTGTCTTGACCCACGCCGAAACCGTCATCGCCGAATTCAGCTGGAGACTGGTGTTATCGCCGACCACCACGCGGCGTTCCTCGGTGCTGGGCGAGCGAAGGCTGCCGTCGATCTTTCCCTGCTCCTGTATTGGCAGATATTGGGAAGGATCATCTGAGTCCGAATTCCCATGGTTGGCGTTTGAAGTGCTGTCTTTTATCTCTTCGGTTCCACCGTCACTGTCAGGGTCTTCCTTTAGGTGCCAGACCCCCTTGTAGGGCGAGCCCGTGTAACTCCACAGCCCGGCAGGATCCTGGGGATCATCCACGGCTGTTGTACAGGTGTTGCCGTAGTACATGTAGATGACCGTGTCACTGCCCGGGGTGCCATCACCGGCATAAACCTTGGGAACCCGCACCCAGGCGAGCAGTTCCCCGTTAACTCCATCGTATTTTTCGATCTCATGGGACAGCCCACAGGTGGATGGGCCGTTACAGGTGGTGGCATCCAGTCCGCGAAAGATGATATCGTAACCGTCAGTGTTCTGTATATTTCCGGTGGGAGCGGTCTTGAGCCAATTGCCGGATAGTTTGACCAGCAGCGGAAAATTGTCCAGGTACCCGCTGGAACCGCCCACCTTGTCTCCATCGACGGTGATCGACCTTCTGTAGTCGAAGGTGCAAGTAGGAGGGGTCGAGGAGGCAAAAGCGACGTAGATTATTTCATCCGCTTCGTTGTTGTTGGTGGTCCAATCTAGGATAAAGCCGCTGGAATTAAATTCAGATACATCCGCCATGGAGACACCCGTCGGCGGGTTGCCATTGTCTGCGGTTGCATGGTAGGCGGCTTTTGTTGTACTTTGGTCATAGTCGGTGATTGTTTTTGTTCCGCCACCCCCGGATCCGCCATCAATGTCGTCAAACCAGATCGCCCCTTCATTGGTACCGTCCGAGGCGCCGAAGGAAATTCTGGCATCACTTTGAATGGCCGCATTTGTATTCTGATTGCTCGATGCCAGGATGAGACCGTCGGGTGTAAACCCGACATCTGAGATGGTTTGAGTGCCGGTACCATCGGATTTCTTGTTGAAGCTTCCCACTTTATATGCCCCGCCCTTTATGGCTAGATAAGAGCAGGCGACCAGGTAACTAGCACTATAGTTGATCCTGAACCCATTGGAGAGAAACGAATTGAAGTGACCCAGTGAGGCTTCATCGCCATTAAATTTAAGGCTGACGATCGAGTTGTCGGTTCTCTGCCTGACCTTCGAAGGCAGTCCTGATCCGTAGGCAAAAGATACCCCGATGCCCCCCTCCTCAGTGCCGGAAGAGGCAAAACCGATGTTCGCTTCAGCGCTGCTGGTTTCTGCAGTTTCCCATGCCCCGCTTACAGTGCTCATAAACATCAGGAAATCAGGCTGGAAACCCACAGTGGTGTAATCCACAGAGGGGCTGCCGCTGGTCTGGAAATCACCGGCTTTCACATTCGCTATATCAGACCCTCCCAGGGCGATGTAATGAATCGTCTGAGTGTTTCCATCGTTTACCGACCAGGTCAGGGTAAAACCGTCGAGAACAAATAGCGACAATTGTGCTTCGGCGACAACAGCTGCGCCATCGGCATCTGTAATCAATATGCACTTGGTCTGTGACTGCTTTTTTATTTGTTTTACTGAGCTGGAACCTTTATTATCTGCATGCCCGAAACCGATGGCTCTCTGGTTTATGCTATCATCGACAAAACCAAACCCGGCGTTAATATCATCAACAATGCCGTTATTTACCCAATAGAAGATTATGGCTTTAGCACTAAAGCCGACGTCGACTACCTGGTTGCCTGTGCCGCTATTTTTTGTAAACGTACCTTGCTTGAAATTGAAATCTGCCCGGGCCTCCTGTGGGGCAAAAATCCAGCCAAAAGAGACAAGCACACATACCAGCATGAAACGATATAAAAGGGCTTTTTTCGTAGGCATAAAAGTCTTTATCTTTGTATGACCTTTTTTATATCTTTAATAATTCTGGTTATTTATCTGCAAAATTCATTCCTAAAAGACGCAATAAATATTGCCCGAGACGGCCAAACTGTTGGTAAGGATAAGCCTGCATTTTTCAGTAAAAGCTTCATTGTTGGCCCAAATTTTTGAGACTATTTTAGATCTGGAAATTGTGAAATTTTATAATGATTTCAAATAATTAGTATACATGTATCCTATTGGTTGTAAAAATATACACTTAGTGAAAGTTATTATCGGCAATTTTGATAAAAAATTGAGTGAGAATTGCCTGAAATGAATTGCGGTATTCTCAAATCTGAACAGCTTGCAGCCTTTAGAAATTTTTATATGTCATTAAATTTTTTTAGAGGAATTTAGCTAAGTCCCCTGGCAACCGTCGAATTCCTGGTTGCCCAGAGAAAAATTGAAGGGAGGTTCGGGCGCCAACTTTATTGTGGAATGGGTTTCAGATACGAAGGTTAATCAACCGGTCATTGAAGCGGTGATGGTTGGCATCGACGGTCAATCGGGCATTTCATTTGTAAGACCGGGATTTGTCATTCAGAAAATATAAAGCGCAATTAAAAGGGGCACTCAAATGAATTTGAGTGCCCCTAAACTGCAACTCATCCAGGTTCCGTTGCGAAGATAAGGAAAGCGTCCCTTGCCAGCTTAAGCCGGAAAACGACAATTCATGGCTCCAGGAGGACGATTCAGGCCGGAAAACGACCCTCCGTCGCTTGAGCTATGGCGGGCAGGCAAGTCATGAAAACAAAAGGTGTTGTTATTTGCCTTGGTATTAATGCCGAAAAAATCTTCCTTAATGGTCCACCAAAATTACCACATCGCATCCACATGTGAGTACTCAAGCATTTTCTGATCTTTCGTCAAAAGTCTTAAATTGTTCACCCTGGCTGTTGCCACAATCAACCGATCTGCCGGGTCCTTATGGAATTGGCCTGGTAAGTTGCACGCGTCTATGGCGATTTCCGGAGAGATCTCAATTACGCCTAACCCGGTTTCGTTTAGTGCCCGTGATAGCCATTTTGCCACGGGTATTTTCAGACTGATTCTTTTTTTTGCGACCATCATGGCAAATTCCCAAATTGAGATCGAGGCAATCATACGATGATCCGTTTTTGTCTGTTTGATCGTTTTAATTGCGGTCTTGGATAAATTTTCCGGCTCGGTCAAGCTCCACCACCAGATATGCGTATCAAGTAATATCGTCAGTCAATCTCCCAATCATTGGGATCAGAAACCGGCAGTGTCAAATCGCCAATCGTCTGACCTGATCCGGACAAAGCGCCTAATAGCGGATCTTTATCATTTTTTTTTCCAATGTGTGTAAGCTTGGCGATCGGTTTTCCGCGTTTAGTGATAATCACTTCCTTGTGGGTGGATTTGACTTGATCGAGTATTTTAAAGCACTTTGTACGAAACTCGGCGGCATTGATTTGCATGGTATTTAACCCTCCTAGTATTTATGTACATATTAATATGTACATATTATTATGTCAAGGTTGGTTATATTGTTGACGTTCATATTGTCATAGCGTTTTTCCAAATCTTTTGTCGCACCAATGTAAAGAGAACCGGATTGAAGTATCAGAATTTAAAAAAAGGCGGGCATATCGATTAGTTAAAACCAATATAAAGCGATGCATTAAAGTTGATAGACTTTCTGACACGCCCTTCGACAAGCTCAGGGCCATTTCTCCGCGTTCATAAACTACGGGTATCTCACCCTGGCCGAAGGCCTTGAGCAAGAAAAGGGCATACATCGGTGTAGGCCCTTTTCGCGTCGAAATGGCTGAGGGACCAGGATTCGAACCTGGGTTAACGGGGCCAGAACCCGTCGTCCTGCCGCTAGACGATCCCTCAGTGGGTTGTTATTATCAATAAATATTCGATATCCGCCAACCCGTCAAGTCAATTTTTCTGTTTAGAATTGGCCATGGACCCACAAGTTGGTTTCAGGTGTCAGGTTTCGGGTGTCAGAATACAGATACTACAAACCGAACGATGAAACCGATTATTAGACTTCTGTCATCTGTTTACTGACACCTGAACACTGACACCTGAAACCTTTTATGAAGGCCTTGCGTTAATAAACCGGATAGCCTTTTTTAGTCTTGAAACGACCTTATCCTTGCCCAGGATGGCGGTAACCTCAAAAATACCGGGGCTGGCGGTTTTGCCGGTCAACGCCACCCGTACGGGCTGGGCAATTTTTCCCAGCTTGAGGCCCGTTTGATCCATCACGGCCTTAAATGCGCTTTCCAAATTTTCTTCCGAGAAGTCATCCAGAATCTCAAATTGATCGAGCAAGAGTTTTAAGGCTTCAAGCACCGTCGGTTTAAGAAATTTTTTGGCTGCCTTTTCTTCATAGCCGATATCATCAACAAAATAAAACAAAGAAATTTCAGCCATTTCTTCCAATGTTTTGCTGCGGGCGTGCAGGGTCTCGATGACCTTTATCAGAAGATCGCTGTCCTCAACCTCTATGCCGCGGTGTTTTAAAAAGGGGTTAAGAGGCTCCACGAGTTTTTCAGGGGGAGTGGCCCGAATATGATCGGCATTGAGTGACAGGAGTTTTTCCGGATCGAATACCCCGGCGGAGCGCCCGATGTGTTCCAGATCAAACACCTCGATCAGTTCCTGACGCGTAAAAAATTCCTGATCGCCGTGGGACCAGCCCAGCCGGACCAGATAATTGAGCATGGCATCCGGCAGGTATCCCATATCCCTGTAAGCTGACACGGACACGGCTCCATGGCGTTTGCTGAAGCGGCTTTTGTCGGTTCCCAGGACCATGGGGACATGGCCAAACACCGGCAGCGGACAATCCAGCGCCTTGTAGATGCGGATTTGTTTGGGGGTGTTCATGACGTGATCATCGCCGCGGATGACGGTGTTTACATGCATGGTCATATCATCGATCACCACGGCATAGTTATAGGTCGGGATGCCGTCGCTGCGACACAGGATAAAATCATCCAGCTCCTCATTTTGAAATACAATATTGCCTTTGATCACATCTTCGACGATGGTCGTCCCGCTCAAAGGGGCTTTAAGGCGTACCACGGCACCTTCAATTCTGGACAGTCCTTTATTGCGGCAGGTGCCGTCATATTTCGGTTTGCCCCCGCTGGCCATGGCTTTTTGACGCATGGACTCTAGCGCTTCAGGTGAGCAGGTGCAATAATAGGCCTGGCCTGAATCGATCAAGCGTCCTAAATAGCTGTTGTATATTTCCAGGCGTTGCGTTTGATAATAGGGACCCTCATCCCAGTCAATGCCCAGCCATTCAAGCGCTTCAAAAATTGCATCAATGGCCGCCTGGCTTGAGCGCTCGGTGTCTGTGTCCTCTATGCGTAAAATAAATTTTCCTTGCATGCGGCGGGCGTATAGCCAGTTAAAAACAGCGGTACGGGCATTGCCGACATGCAGGTAGCCCGTAGGGCTGGGCGGAAAACGTGTCACAATCGTTTCATTTTTCATTTCCATGAGTTTTTTACCAATCACCTTTGTTTTAGCCGGGTTATTCAACAAGTAAATTGTTAAGTAATGCTTACAACCCGAATAATGGATATATTCCCATAAGATTTTGATTTGTTGACAAATTAACAATATGAATTAATATACTTACAATTATCTAATCTTATAATTTAATAAGTAAACCTAGCTTCACAAGGAATTTTATTAGTTCGCCGTGCATTCGTTACGATCTGCCATTAATCGAAAGTATCAAGTTTAAAACGTGTCATAGAGCCTCACGTATTTTTATATAATTAGAATAATTCTAAATAGTTATAAAGATATGATTGTCACTGCGGGTGCGGTAGATTTCCATAACACAGAAGATTGCCGAGTACAAGAGGACATATCGGAAAAAAGCGCGGAAAATACTTGACAATCGTTTCAAGATAAATTACTAGATGCGCACCCTTAATCTAGGCTGAAAAATTTAAATATATATAAAACTCATATAGTTAGGAGATTACTTATGGCAGTTCCGAAACGGAAGAAATCAAAATCAAAGCGCGATAAACGCCGGACCCACCAGAAAACTACCGCACCAAATGTGTCAACTTGTCCGGAGTGTGGCGAAGCCACCCTCCCCCACCATGCCTGCCCCAGTTGTGGTCATTATCGGGGCCGCAAGGTTATCGAAACCGAAGAAGACTAATCTTCTATTCCATCACCCAACATTACCAAAAGGATTACATTCAATGGCTTCAAATACGACACCCGCGGAAACCGATTTATACGGACTGGATCAAGAATCCAGGCAGATGGTTCTGGATACGGTGGGGCAACTTAAAAAGCGACTTCTGACACCGGAAAAAATTTCTGAATATGATCGCGAGGAGATATTCCCCGAAGATACCATCCGCGAAATGCTGGGTCCGGAGATCGGACTGCAGCTTTTGATGATCCCTGAAAAATATGGCGGTTTGGGTGGCGGAGCGCGTGACAGCTGTGCCATTACCCGAGAAATGGCCAAAATATGTTTGGGCATCACCACAGCATTTTTTGCGATTCAGCTGGGTGCGGATCCGATCATTGTCGGGGGCACCGAAGCGCAAAAACAAAAATGGCTTGGGAAAATCGCCACTGGAGAAGCCCTTGTGGCTTACGCGGTAACCGAACCGGATGCCGGCAGCAATGTGGTTTCGATAAAAACCAAGGCCGATCCGGTTTTAAATGATGCTGGAGAAATCACCGGATATAAGATCAACGGCGCCAAACAATTTATTTCCACGGGTGGATACGCAGAATTCATCACCCTGCTGGCCAACACCCCCGAGGGGGCGACCTTTTTTATCGTTGAAAAAGACACGGAGGGGTATATTCGCGGAAAGGGTGAAGAAAAGCATGGAATCCGTGCCTCAAATACGTCGCCGCTGACATTTACCGATGCTTTTGTGCCGGTGGAAAACATCATTGGCGGTGTCACCGGGCAGGGGTTCAAACAGGCCAGCAAGGTATTCGGGTATACCCGACTGATGGTGGCTTCCATGGCGCTTGGCGGCGGCGAAGCTGCCCTGGATATCGTCATCCCGTATGCCCAGGAACGGATTCAATTCAAAACGCCGCTATCGGAAAAACAGGGTTACACCCACAAGCTGGTTGTACCGCATGCCGTTCGGCTGACAGCGGCGGCAACGTATATTGATGAGGTGGCCTTAAGATTGGATGCCGGCGAGAAAGACCTTGAAGTCGAGGGTTCCATAGCCAAGCTTTTTGCAACCGAATCCGCCGATAAAGCTGCCGGTGATGCCATGCAGGCCTTAGGCGGATATGGATATATCACCGAGTATGGCGTTGAAAAAATTAAAAGAGATGTCAAAATCACCTGTATTTACGAGGGCACCAGTGAAATTCAGCAAAACATCATCAGTACCTTTCGCTGGAAGAAAACGCGTAAAACAAAAGGGGCCTTTTACGAGGGTCTGGCCGAACAAATGGATAAACTCGAAGCACAGTGCGGCGATGCCGGCTGCCGCTATATCGGTCTGGCGGCGCGCGCATTAAACAAAACCATTTTTTGGGTCAACGATAATCAGCTGACCCGTGAACAGTATGTCATGTTTGCTCTGGCCGACATGATGGAGCATGTGGAGGTGGCTGCCAGCCTGGCGCGGAAGGCTGCTGCTGTCAGCGGCGAAAATAATGCGGAAGCCGAGAAAACATGCATTTTCTCACGACTGTTCGCCCATGAAACTGCCGAGCTGGTATCCGCTAATATCTTAAAAATTTTGCGCGGTTCCGGCGTTTTTGATCCCGAGCAGATATCGGCCTTTCTGGCGGAAGCATCGCACGCAGCACTGGCGGACAGCTATCAGAACATCATTGCGGACATGAACCGTGCAGCTGACATTATATTTAATCGCTAACCATTACCTAAATTGAGCTCATTTTAGGTATATTGTGGCGTGAAAGGAGGCAAACTTGCGATTCGAAAATAAAGTGGTGATGGTTACCGGAGGGGCAGCTGGAATCGGTCGGGTCACCGCCGAAAACTTTGCAGGGGAAGGCGCCAGGATCGCGATTTGCGACGTCAACCCGGAAGCCGGAGAAGCCGCAGCCAAGGCGCTGGGCCCCGAAGCCTCTTTCGAACAGGTAGACGTTGCCAGCACTACGGCCGTGTCAAACTGGGTAGAGGGTGTTTTTGATAAATACGGGCAAATTGACGTGCTGGTTAACAATGCCGGGATCACGCGTGACAGTCTGATCATGCGCATGAAAGAAGAAGACTGGGATGCGGTGATCAGCGTCAACCTGAAAAGCGCATTTAACTGCATCAAAGCAGTTTCTAAAATAATGGTCAAGCAGCGTTCCGGCAGGATTATCAATCTGGCCTCGGTGGTAGGGGTAATGGGCAATGTCGGGCAGGCCAATTATGTGGCTTCAAAAGCCGGTATGATTGGTCTTACCAAAACGGTGGCCAAGGAACTCGGTGCCAGAGGCATTACGGTAAACGCCGTTGCGCCGGGTTTTATAGAAACGGATATGACAGCCGTACTGTCCGATAAAGTCAAAGCATTCATGCTCAGCATGGTACCCTTACAAAGAGCCGGTACCCCCCAGGATGTTGCCGATGCCATTACATTCCTGGCATCAGACCAGGCGGCTTACATCACCGGTCAGGTGGTACACGTCACGGGCGGGATGTACATGTAAAACTGGCTTTAAAACGGCCATCTTTTGACCGAATACGGCGTTGCGGGAATGAGAAAACCGATTCGCGGCAGGATGCCGCTCCCGCACCAGTTATCTTGATAAACAGATTGAGAACAGCATTTTGATTATTAATATTGGTGGGAGTGGCTTCCAGCCACGAATATAGAATTGTTAACGTGAAAACACGGGTTAATTAAAATTATTTTTGACCGCGTAAGGAGGAAAATCTAATGTCTGTTGAGGAGCAAGTAAAAAAGATCATTGCCGAAAAACTCAGTGTTGACTTGGAAGAAGTTGTTCCTGAAGCTTCGTTCGTAGATGATTTGGGAGCAGATTCACTTGATCTTGTTGAGTTGATTATGTCCATGGAAGAGGAGTTTGACACCGACATTTCAGATGAGGATGCCGAGCAAATTACAACCGTTAAGGATGCCATTGATTATATTCACAAACAGTAAGCAGATAGCTTCTAAATTTTTTTTGGCATTTAACGGGCATGAAACCGTGTAACCGTGTTTGCAGATTTTGTTAAAACCTATCTCAAAAATGTGGATCAGGGTTCAGGGCCCCGTAAAATACGGGATTTCGCACCAGATCTTAATATTTCAAGGTGCTCAAAAGGCGCGGGGCGGATCAAAAGTCGTGTGCCCGAGCATACACGGTAGTGTGTTAGCAATCATTGAAGCGCGAACAGCAGTTGTTTTCGGTGATATGGTTGAG
>JAQYWI010000151.1 GCA_030145015.1 Desulfobacterales bacterium | reverse complement strand
ATCCATCCTTCCGCCTTCGGTCGCGGACCGGTGGAAGACACCCAAAAAGCGGTTGCCGAGGGTCTGAACATCGAAATTGTCGAAGTTGTCGAGCACGGCCAGGATCTGGATAACACGGCGATGCTGCAACGCTTTAAAAATAAAGGGGTGCAGTACGTCCTGTCCCATACCGTCCAGCCGCCGGTGGCGACCATGCTCAAAAGCGCTCAGAGCCTCGGACTGGCTGCCAAAAGCTACGGCGAAGCGGGCAAGATCACCTTCCTGGGGGTTCATTATTCCGGAGGACCGGATTTGATCGCCCTGGCGGGTTCGGCGGCCGAAGGCTTTAACTGGACCACCTCTTACAAGCTGACAACGGCTCCGGGTCCGGGAACCGACGCGCAGCTGGCGCTGGCCAAGCGTTACGGCCGGGATGATAAAACAGCCAATTCCCAGAACTACACCAACGGGATCCAGGTCACCCAGATTGCCGTTGAAACCATCCTGCGCGCAAAAGCCAAAGGAAAGGAAATTACGCGGGCGGCACTCTACGAGGAACTTTTAGCAATGAACGGGTACAATGCCTATTATCCGCTGACCACCGTGGGGCCGGTCACTTTTTCCGAGAACGACCGCCAGGGTGTTGATCAACTGCAGCTTTATCGGGCCGAAGGCGGTATATTCAAACCGGTCGGGGCACCGTTTACCTCGAAGTACATCAAATAACCGATGTCGCCTGTAAAAAGGCGGCTGTCGTAAAGCATTTGCTAATCGTTCAAACGCCATAGTGCGTTTGACAAAGACTTGCCGGCGGGCGGCGGGATGCAGCCCGCCGGCAGATTTGGCCGTCTATCGCCATGCTTTGACCATCAGCTTTTATGCAATTTCCGCGGGAGACTTTTTCAAAATGGCAACCCAGGATACCAACTCAATTTTGCTGGATGTAAATAACATTGAAGTTGTTTACAATGATATCATCCAGGTTCTGCGCGGGGTCAGTCTGAATGTGCCCCAGGGCGGTATCGTGGCTTTGCTGGGCACCAACGGGGCCGGCAAGACCACAACGCTGCGGGCCATCAGCGGTTTGCTCAAACCGGAAAACGGCTTCATCAAGGATGGCTTTATCAAGTTCGGCGGCAAAGATATTACCAACCAATTGGGAACGATGGTCGTAAAAGAGGGTGCCGTCATGGTGCCTGAAGGCCGCCGGGTGTTCAAGCATCTGACGGTGGATGAAAACATCCGGGTCGGATCGATCACCCGCAGCGAGGGGCAGGCAGGTATCCGACAGGATCAGAAGTTGATGTATACGCACTTCCCGCGTTTGTCCAGGGTGACCAACAGACTTGCCGGCTATTGTTCCGGCGGCGAACAGCAGATGATTGCCATCGCGCGCGCCCTGATGTCGGCACCCAAAATGCTGATGCTGGATGAACCTTCTCTCGGCCTGGCGCCTTTATTGGTCAAAGAGATTTTCGAAAACATTCAACGCATTAATCAGGAAATGGATACCACCATCCTGCTGGTTGAACAAAACGCAAGGATGGCGCTGGAGATTTCAAATTATGCCTATATCATGGAATCCGGCAAAATCGTTTTGGAAGGTCCTTCCGCCGAGTTAAAAAACAATCCGGATGTGAAGGAATTTTATATGGGCGTTACCAAAGGCGGTCGCCGCAAATCCTTTAAAGAGGTAAAATCTTACAAACGGCGCAAACGCTGGATGTAGATCCCTTTGAATAAACACTTCTAGACAATGCCTCCGGCAGGGAGGGGCGCATGAAATTTCTGGTTGGCTACAATGGCTCGGTTGAAGCGAAAGCGGCCTTATCATTGGCAGGGGATTTCGCTAAAATATTCAATGCCAAAGTTTTTGTGATGGCATCCATGGAAGGCGGTGCCGGGGAAAAAATTGAAGATATTACCCAGGCAGAGCAGAATTTGCGAGAAGCAAAAGAATTTTTGGATGAACAGGGTGTTGAATGCGAAACCCACCAGATGGCAAGAGGCTTATCGCCCGGAGAAGATCTGGTAAATTTCGCGGGAGAAAATCAAATCGACCAAATTTATGTCGGGATTGAAAAGAAATCTAAAACCAGCAAGCTATTGCTGGGGTCTACGGCTCAATATGTTATCTTAAAAGCGCCCTGCCCGGTGATTACGGCTAAATAAGCGGTTGGCGACTGGCTGCTGGCTTCTGGCTCAAAAGGCATAGAGCAAAGCACATTGCTCAAATCGCCCGCATTTTCTATGCAAATCTTTCCGAATTCCCTTTTCATAAGATTTAAAGAGAGTTGACTTCCCTCCTTATTTTAACTATATGTTCCAACTTAACAGTTTCTTGCTCTTCCTCACAGACCTAAAATTATATAATATAAAATCGTGAAACGATTTTATGGGGAGAAGATAATGGTTAGGACCGAAATTTCACTTTTTTTGAAGAATGTGCCGGGTGAACTGGGTAGATTGGCAACTATGTTCGCGGAAGCGGACATAAACATCGATGCCCTCACGATACAGGATGCATCATCCTATGTCCAGGAGCTCTTTAAAGCCCGGGGAAAATCGCTTAAACGAATTGCATCTGCTGCCAGCTATAATTCCATGCGCAAAGATTCGGCCAAGTTTGCGCTGATCCGGCTTCTGGTCGGCGATACGGATAAGGCCGTTGCTCTGTTGTCAAAAAATGACTTCCTTTTTGATACCATGCCGGTCATTGCGCTTGAACTCGAGAACCGTGCGGGCGAACTGGCGAAAATTTCCTCGAAATTCGGCCAGGAGGGAATCAATATCAACTATGTGTATGGATCGGTTTCCTCGCCGGATGAGAAATGTCTGTTTGTGTTTTGCCCGGAGGATATTGAGTTAGCTTCGAAGATTTTTAAAAAATAATATTTGAGATAGTAGATGCGTTGTAAAATGGATGGGTTGCCGACGCCGCAAAATAAAATTCGAAATCCGAAGCACGAAATCCGAAACAAATCCTAATCTCAAATGACCGAAATCCAAAAAGGGGGGGGCTCTCATCTCTTTGTGTTAATTTCATCTCGCTAAATGTTTATGAAATTTGGACATTCGATTTTTGGAATTATTTCGAATTTCGAAATTAGTATTTCGGATTTCCGGCCTAGCCGGCTTAGGGTTTGCGTTTATCCTTGAGAATATGATTTGAAATCACGATGCGTTGAATTTCGGAGGTGCCTTCGTAGATTGTAAATACCCGGGCATCGCGGTAATATCTTTCAACCGGATACTCTTTTGTAAAACCGTATCCGCCGTGCATTTGAAGGGCTTTTGCGGTGGTGCGGTTCACCATTTCCGAAGCAAACAGTTTGGCCATGGAGGCCTGAGCCGTGTAGTTCTCTCCACGATCTTTCATTTCGGCAGCGGAAAACGTCAGCAGCCGCGCTGCCTCAATTTCAGTCGCCATGTCGGCCATTATCCAGCGTAACCCTTGAAACTTGGAAATCGGTTTGCCAAACTGCTCCCTTTCCTGCGCGTACTGAACTGCAGCATCAAAGGCGGCCTGGGCAACGCCTACCGATTGGGCGGCAATTCCGATCCGCCCACCGTCAAGACCTGTCATGGCGATCAGGAATCCGTCACCATCGTTTCCCAATCGTTCGTTGGCCGGAATGCGGCAATCTTCAAATATAAGATCCGTGGTATCGGATGCGCGCAGCCCCATTTTGTCTTCTAAGGGGCCGACCGTAAGCCCGGGGGTTCCTTGCTTTACGATAAATGCACTGATTCCCCTGTGGCGCAATTTCTCATCGGTTTTTGCAGTTACGATAATAAGGCCGGCATTTTTCCCCGTGGTTGTAAATCGTTTGCTGCCATTGAGTATGTAACTGTCGCCATCAAAAACGGCCTTGGTCGTCTGCCTGGAGGGATCGGAACCTGCATTCGGTTCGGTCAGGGCAAATGCGCCAATGATCTCTCCGGTTGCCAGCTTGGTGAGATACCGCTTTTTCTGGTCGTCGGTGCCATAACGCAATATACTCTCGCAGACGATTGAATTATGAACCGACATCACCGCCGCCGTAGAAGCACAGGCATAGGCCACTTCAGAAAGCGCCAGGACATAGCTCACCGTATCCGCACCGGAACCACCGTATTCAGGTGGTACCATCATTCCCATTAACCCCAATTCGCCAAGTTTGCTCAAATTGTCGGCCGGGAACTCCTTGGTTTTATCACGTTCCATGGCCTTGGGGGCAAACTCACTCCTGGCCAGGTCCCGGGCCATGGTTTGAACCATGAGCTGCTCTTCTGTCAGCTTAAAAGACATATCTCCCCGTCCTTTTTGGCTTTTATTTACATGTTACTGGCTACTGGCTTCTGGCTGTTGGCTGCTCGCTTCTGGCAAATACTTGATCCGGAGACAAGAAGCCAGTGGCCAGTAGCCAGCTATGGTGAATAAATTACGACTAACAACTCTGCCGTTTCATCGCCGACGTTTTTTAGATTGTGATGAATAGCGGAGTTGAAATGCAGGGAGTCTCCGGTTTCAAGAATATTTATATGCTCACCGACAGCCACCTCGATTTTGCCCTGCAGAACGTAAACAAATTCTTCGCCCTCGTGATGGTAACCGACACCCTTATGATCCTTCTTAGGATCGACACTCACCGAAAATGCTTTGAGGTGCTTATTTTCAGCACCGGGCGTTAGGGTCGTGTAGGCGTAATTTTCCGTTCGCTTGGTATGGGCTTTAATGCGGCTTTCCAGCCGGGATTCCGGCTCCTTGAGAAGCGCACCCGAATCAATCTCCAGCGCTCTGGAAATTTGCAAAAGAGCCCCGACCGGGGGAATGGCTTTACCGGACTCGATATCTTTTAGATGATCGATGGAAAACCCGGTTTCGTTTGCCAGCTGATCGAGCTTTATTTTTTTGCCGGTTCTGGCATTTTTGATTTTTTTACCTATGGGAACTTGTTTAGCTACCTTTCTTCGCGGCATATTTCCTCCCGGATAAGAACATGACTAAAATTTAAAATGCCTAATTTTTAAAAAGTGAGAAGTGAACTAAAGTGACTAAAGTGCCTAAAGTTAAGGAATTCTGCCCGTCGAGAGCCTCCCTTCGAGAGCCTCCCTTCGAGAGCCTCCCTTCGAGAGCCTCCCTTCGAGAGCCTCCCTTCGAGAGCCTCAGGGTCGAACGACAGGGTCGAACGACAGGGTCGAACGACAGGGTCGAACGACAGGGTCGAACGACAGGGTCGAACGACAGGGTCGAACGACAGGGTCTAACGACAGGGTCGAACGGTCATTTTTATTAAAAGATGGAGCGCAGCGACGCCAAAACTTTAGTCACTTTAGCTCATTTTAGCTCACTTTAGGCACTTTACATTTTTATTCATACTCATAAAACCCTCGGCCTACTTTCCTCCCCAGCCATCCGGCTTCGACGTATTTGCGCAGCAGCGGGCAGGGGCGATACTTGGAATCCTTAAAACCGTCATGCAGCGTTTCCATGACGGCCAGGCAGGTATCCAATCCAATCAAATCGGCCAGAGCCAGAGGACCCATAGGATGATTCATTCCCAGTTTCATGACCGTATCAATATCTTCCCGGGTTCCAACGCTGTGATACAGACAGTAAACGGCTTCGTTGATCATCGGCAACAGGATTCTGTTGGCAATAAAGCCGGGATAATCGTTTGCTTTTGCGGGTGTTTTGCCAAATTTTTCAGCCAGATTCCAGGTGATCTGAAGGGTCTCATCCGACGTGGCAATGCCGGGGATGACTTCAACCAGCTTCATCAGCGGCACCGGATTCATAAAATGCATACCAATTACTTTTTCGGGCCGCCTTGTCTGCCCTGCGATCCGACCAATCGGAATTGATGAGGTGTTGGTGGCCAGGATAACCTGATCACCGCAGATTTCATCGATATCTTTAAAGATCTGAAATTTTATGTCTTCCTTTTCAATTGCGGCCTCAACGACATAATCTGCCGATTCCATATCCTTTAGACTTACGCTTTTATTAATTTTAGCTAGAACGGCACTTTTTTCTTCTTCTGATATTTGTTTTTTTTCGACATTGCGGCTTAAGATCCTGGTTATACTTTCAAAGCCTTTTTCGACAAATTCTGCTTTTATGTCATTCATGATGACACCCAAGCCGCTCATCGCGGCAACCTGTGCGATACCGGCGCCCATCTGACCGGCACCGATGATACCCAACGTCTTGATCTCCATCAGTTCCTCCTAGTCTCAGTTTATTAGGTTTCGGGTGTCAGGTTTCAGGTGTCAGAAAATAAATGACAGAAAGCGGAATATGATGACTCTCGCCATCTTCAATTTTACATTCCTGAACACTGACACCTGACACCTGAAACCCATGATATAGAGTTATCGTTTTACGATCATGGCGACGGCTTCGCCGCCGCCCAGGCACAAAGATGCCAGACCGGTCTTTTTGTTCTGTTTGATCATTTCATGTAAAAGGGTCACGAGCACCCGGCAACCGCTGGCGCCAATTGGATGACCGATTGCCACGCTGCCGCCATTGACATTGACTTTTGCCGGGTCCAGGTTAAGTTCTCTCAATACCGCAACGGTAGAGCCGCTAAAGGCTTCATTGATTTCAAACAGGTCGATTTCATCCCGGGATAACCCTTCCTTTTGTAAAACCTTAGGAATAGCCAATATTGGAGCTACCAGCACATACTTCATTTCCAGGCCGGCTGAAGCCTGGGCACCAATGGTGGCCATAATCTCACAGCCCAGTTCCTTGGCCTTGTCTTTTGACATAACCACGACAGCGGCGGCGCCGTCACTGATTATGGATGCGTTTCCGACGGTTGCTTTTCCGTTTTTTTGAAACGCGGGAGACATCTTGGCCAGAATCTCATAACTGGTTTCCCGAGGGCATTCATCCCGGTCAAACGTAACCGGATCGCCTCTTCTCTGGGGGATTTCCACCGGCATAATTTCATCTTTAAATTTTCCGGCGTCAATAGCGTCTAATGTTCGGCGATACGATTCGGCGGCATATTGGTCCTGATCTTCTCGGCTGACATTATATTTTTCTGAACACAGATCATTGGAAATGCCCATGTGAAAATCATTGACAATATCCCACAACCCGTCATGCATCATATGATCCTGGATCACACCTGCCCCCATGCGGTATCCGGTCCGGGCCTTTTCCAGGTAATAGGGAGCTTTGCTCATATTTTCCATTCCTCCGGCCACAACCACATCCGCATCACCGGTCTGAATGGCCTGGGCAGCCAGCATCACCGCCTTCAATCCCGATCCACAAACCTTATTAATGGTGAAACATTCCGTCTCCCATGGCAAATCAGCTTTTACGGCTGCCTGCTTCGCAGGGTTTTGCCCATAACCGCAGGGCAATACCATTCCCATGATCGCTTCATTGACAACATTTTTTGGGATGCCGGCTCGATTTAGCGCCGCTTCGATCACCAGGGCGCCCAGCTGAGTCGCCCCCATGTGGGCCAGCGTTCCGTTAAAGCTGCCCAGGGGGGTACGCATCGCACTAACAATGACGGCTTCTTTCATATAGGATCTCCTTTTAAACGATTAACCGATATGGCATCATCCCCAATTGATTTTAGCTTTTTATAGTGTAGGTCAGATGGTTGCAAGCCACAATTTAAACTGAACGTGCGCTCAATGAATAAATAACACGACTCATTTTAGCTTGTCAAGTTATTCGGATATTAGAGCTGGTATATATATTAACCATTTGAAATTTATAAATATAAATCAATATGATAGACTGTGTCGCCTCAACTGATTAAGTTATTGACAAATTAAAAAGGTTCTATAATAATGTGTATATGACCGAGCGCTCGCTCAGGAAGAAAAGGTCCTAATATCATCGTAATCGCCCTCGTGCTCCTCCCCGTCCGCGATATTGCATCAAATACGAGTACGGGTACGAGGACTTAAGATTGACTAATGAAAATTGAAGATTGTTTATTGAAGTACTTTTAAGTAACTGAAAAATGACCGTATCATCTGTATTGTCCGAAGCAAAAAGCTGTAAATAAGACCGACAGAATTCCTCAAATATTCAATATTCAATTGTCAATTCATACAGGAGGGAATATATGAACGAAAGTGTCCTTTTGGTTAAAGAAAAAAACGGCGTGGTCACTTTAACGCTAAATCGCCCGGAGGTCATGAATTCATTAAATTTTCCAATGCTGCATGCGTTTAGGGACCAGATCGAATCTTTGCGCTTCAAACCGAATATTCGGGTGGTCATCATAACCGCAGCCGGTGAGAAAGCCTTTTGTGCCGGAGCGGATCTTAAAGAACGTGCCACGCTGGCACCGGATCAGGTCAGAGAATATATTTTTACCATCCGCGATCTATTCACTTCCATCGAGCAGTTGAACAAGGCCGTTATTGCCGCTATAAACGGCATTGCGCTCGGCGGGGGAACCGAGCTGGCTCTGGCCAGTGATATCCGGATTGCATCCCTGAACGCCAGCATGGGCCTGACTGAAACCCGTCTGGCGATCATTCCAGGCGCCGGCGGCACCCAGCGGCTGCCGAGACTGGTTGGACGGGGGAAAGCCAAAGAGCTCATATTTACAGGGCAGCGTATCGGCGCTCAGGAAGCCCTGAACATCGGTTTGGTCAACAAGATCTGTGAGCCCAAAGACCTGCTGGCTGAATGCAAGAAAATGGCTGACATGATCTGTGAAGCCGGCCCCATTGCCATCGAACAGGCTAAGTATGCCATCAACCATGGGCTGGAAACCGACATTCACACGGGTCTGGCGATTGAATCCAATGCCTATTGGGTTTGCATTCCGACCGAGGATCGCCTTGAAGGACTGGCCGCCTTCAAGGAGAAACGGAAACCCGTCTATAAGGGAAAATAATGTCGATCTCAGGTTCATCGATTATTATTATCTAACGTAACTCAGTGGTTTATAAAAATTCGAAATTCGAATCCCGAAACTCGAAACAATTTCGAATGACCAAAATACAAAATCCAAAACGAAGTGATTAACGAATACTACGTAAATGAAAATACTCTTTTTTTTTGAACCTTTGAATTTAAGAAATTCGGATTTGTTTCGCCCAATTTTATAAAATCAGGCGATATTCGTGTTTCGGATTTATCCAAAATCGAATCAATGAATTATAATTAATTTTTAGCGAATGCCTTAAAAGCAACTGGAAAGGGAGATTAGTAAAAAATGACTGAATACGATTACTGGAAAATTTTTCCGAGGATGCCGAAAAAGGTAACCATCGGCGACATTACGACCAGGGATGGATTTCAACACCTGGAGCAGTTTATCTCGACCCGCGCCAAGACATTTTATGCTGAAGAATTGATTTTTGCCGGATGCCGTAACATCGAGGTCACCAACCTTGGCAATCCCTATCTGATGCCGCAGTTTAGCGATGCCGAAAAGGTATTGAGCCATCTGCGAAGCGATCGATTTAAAAAGCGTTGTGAAAAAAGAGGCATCAATCCCGATGATGTTTGCATTACGGCTGTGACGATCCGTGAAGGCGCCGTTGATCATGCGATCCAATTGCAGGAAAAAGGTATCGGTCCTGATCGCTGTTTGATGATGGTTTCAACCGAGGAAGAACACCATTTTGCCAATTCTGCAACCACGTTGCCGCAATACTGGAAAGAAGCGGAGCGCTGCATTAAGAAATGCGCAGACGCCGGAATGAAGATGTGCGGTACGGTCAGCACTATCTGGGGCAGCCCTATCGCCGGGGCCACGGAACTGAAAGATGCGGTCGAGTTTACCAAAAGATGGCTGGAGATCGGAGCCTCCGATATCGAACATGCAGACCATGACGGCAGCGCATCAGCACCGGATGTATATCGCTATTTCTCCATGATATTGGATGAAATACCGGATACCTCTCTTCACATCGCTCATTTCCATGAAACCAAACGGGTGGCGTCGGCTTCGGTTTTGGCGGCGCTGCAAGCGGGCATTACTTATTTTGAAGCGACGATCGGCGGTATGGGGGGCCAACCGGCAAATTTTTTGGATGATTGTCCGGTGCCGGGAACCGGTGAGTACTATTATGACGATCCGCGCTTCGTCGGGCTCACCTGTATAGAGGATATGCTGGTTCAGATCGATGAGATGGGCATTGAGCACGGCTACGATGTTGATCGGGTGCTGTGGCTCGGGCGACAGATGGAACGCACCGTTGGGAGGCGGTTGCGCAGCGAAGCGGCCATTAATGGACGTACCCTGAAGGAAGGCCATCCAAAATATGCACGGCCCGGACTTAAAAAATTAAAAGAAAAACGCAAAGAAAAACCCGGTCAGAACTGGCCCGCAGAATGGGATGCGACGCCGGTGCTGCCAAAGCAATTCCGTCCTTAGTTTTGGTTACTGGCTTCTGGTCGCTGGCTTCTGGATACTGGTCAAAAACAGATGACAGAAGTCAAGGGGCAGTAGGGCGGCCCTCTGAGGCCGCCTTTTTATGGGTGTCGTCTTTATTCGTGGTCGGCGCGGAGGCCGACCCTACTCGATAATGTTTCGAGTACGAGCACGAGGACGACGACGCGTACGAAGAGAAATAGGGCTTGAATTAATATCGTTATTTTTTTCGTCTTATGCGGCAACCGATCCCCTTTAGATTGGGTGTGCCGAACTCTCTGCCCAGCGTTTCCATCGAGGTGAGCATATTAAAATTAGATGTTTTCCAGTCGTACTGGGATTCAGGCTTTCCCTCGGGAAACCACCATCCATACGCGGCATTGATCACTTGCGGATGAATCGCATCGGTCACATGCGCGATCTGAGTTATCTCGCCTTCGCTTGTTGCGATGATGACGGCGTCGCCATGTTTGATACCATATTTCGCTGCTGTTTCTGAATGGATCTCAACCTTGGGATGCTGTCTTTTCTCTCTGAGTCGCTTAAGCCATCTGTAGGATGAGTGCAGATAATAACGGCTTTTGGAACTGGTCAGGACCAGGGGGAAGTCTTCAGGGCCCTTATCGGGGAGGCCGCTGAACCCCGGCAGGGCCGAAAGCTTCAACTTTTCCGCCTGGGATAATGACAATTCTACCTTCCCGGTGGGGGTTTTGAAGCCTGTCGACAGGTATTTTTGAAATTGTTCGGCGCCCTTCAGGTACCCCTGAGCAACGAATTCCGGGTAGCTGAGCCCGCTCGGTTCCAAAACTTCTTCCAAAAGCTTCTCATAATCATCGTACCAGTATTCCTCGGACGTGAGCGCTTTTCCCAGTTCATTTAAAATTTTAATATCCGGCCAGCACCCTTCGGGAGGGTCAACCACCTTCGGGCGCGCCAGAATATAGCCATGGCCAAGCCCGTAATGGCCGATGTCATTGAATTCAAAGTGAGTGGCAGCGGGAAGTACGATATCGGCCATTGAAGCGGTTGGCGTCATGAAGATATCGGCAATGGCAATAAAATCAAGCTTCTTGAGGGTCTCAAACGTCTTACGGCTGTCGGCATAGGTGACCAGCGGATTAGTGCCATGCATATAAACCGCTTTGACCGCATAAGGGAATTCTTCCAGGACCGCTTTTCGGAATAAGCCCGGTGGAACGGTCATCAACTTGGGGCTCGTCTGATGATAGGCAGGAATCATTTCTTTTCGCTTCGAAGGAATCCGGTCTGCTCTGACAAAATTCCCGAAGGGAGTCGTTTTCGGCTCATTAGCCTTAATATTACCTCCTGGCATGTCGAGGTTTCCACAAATCGCCATCAGACAGACCAGCGCCCTGGCGGTATCAAAATTATGCACCGTTTGTTCGATGGGATTGCCCCATTGAATCGCAGCCGGATGGGAATGTGCATAGAACCTGGCGGCTTCTCGGATAAGATCAGGAGAAATCCATGTCACTTCTGACATCTTTTCAGGAGAATATTGCTGGACGTGATTCGATAAATCGTCGAAACCAAATGTCCAATTCTTCACGAAATCCGCATCATAAATTTTTTCGTTGATGGTGACGTTTAAAAAGGCCAATGCCAGCGCGTTATCCGTTCCCGGTCTTATCTGGAGCCAGTATTTAGCCTTTTGAGCCAATTCTGTTTTTCGGGGATCAACCACAATGAGTTCAGTCCCCTTTTTTAACTGCTTCAGCAGGAGGCTGCAGATGGCGCCCTCCTCATTGGTGCTGGTGGTATTGCTGCCCCAGAGTATGACCGTCTTGCCGGGATGATGAAAATCCGCAATTGGATAAAACCCGCAGGTATGCAACCCGCTGATTTCTCGTGGGGCATGACAAACATCCTGCGGGCCGACGACATTGGGCGAGCCAAACGTATTGGCCAGACGCATTAAGACAAAAAGCTCGAGACCCTTGGGCATTCCCTGGCAAAATGCAACGCCTTTTGCCCCAGAGGTGTCTTTAATCCGGTTAAAGTTTTCACAAATTTCCTTAATGGCCTCATCCCAGGAAATCGTCTTCCAGCGGCCTTCTCCGCGGTCACCGATTCGTTTGAGAGGGTATCTGAGGCGGTCCGGATGAGCGAGCCGCTCATGGGATACGATGCCTTTGAAACAGACATAGCCTTTATTTAAAAATCCTTCAGGATCCCCTTTGATCTTGACGATCTGGTTGTTCTTAACGCCGACAACAAGCGCACAACCCCCGTGGTCCATTCTTCCGCAATGCGTCTTTACCCAGCGAATATCCTCCGGCATCATCAGCCACCTTGCTTTATATCGACGATGGGTGGCACAAATTGTGTTTCCGTATCCCAGGGAAACAATATCCAGGTGTCCTGGCTGACTTCGGTAATATAGGTGTCAACCAGCGGGCGGCCTTCGGGTTTGGCATAGACGGTGGCAAAGTGGGCCTTGGGGAGCATGTTTCTGACGATGCGGGCCGTCTGACCGGTATCCACCAGGTCGTCAACCAGCAGCCAGCCGTCGCCGTCCATGTCCACCGATTTAAGAACGGTAATCTCGCCCTGGGTCCGCTCGTCGTAACTGAAAACACACACCGTATCGACACAACGAATTTCCAATTCGCGCGCAATGATGGATGCGGGAACCATACCGCCCCGTGTTATGGCGACAATGCCTTCCCACTTCTCCAAATCCACCAGCCTCCAGGCCAGAGCCTTGGAATCGCGATGCAGCTGCTCCCAGGATATAGGGAATGTTTTGGTAAAGCGTTCTTGAGTTGCGGGCATTTGAAACCTCCAGTATGAGTGAATTCGAGAGACGTATCATAACCGATTTGCGAGTGCAAGTCTCCCATTTTTATGATTTAAAGGTATTATGGAAAATATTGACATGTCCGGTTTTGTCTTTTATCCAGGTTATGGTATGGTCGTAATACCGAATTGAGCGCGAAGTGCTCAATTCGTGGTTATCTGTTATTCGTTATTAGTTAATAGTTTAAAAGGAATGATATCTAATTTTATTTCTCACCCATTATTGGAATATAAAATAAGCTTGCCATTGAATTCTAATAACCATTATCCAATAACAAATAACGCCCAATTGGTTTTAACCAATTGGGCCCGGCTGGAGTAACAGCACATTGGAAAACATACACTGTCTGAAATGTCTGATTTGCGGCAAGCAATATCGTCCGGATGAAGTCGATTACATTTGCCCGGAGCACGGTGATGAAGGCGTACTCGATGTTCAGTACGACTACGATTTTATCGGCCGGCAGAT
>JAQYWI010000150.1 GCA_030145015.1 Desulfobacterales bacterium | reverse complement strand
TTCCAGGTTTTGAAAGCTTCTGTTGCTGCGGCGACCGCCGTATCGATCTCTTCAGCGGTCGAAAACGGTACCTCCGCCAGCACCTCCTGGGTGGCCGGGTTGGTGACCTCCTCCCAGTGGGAAGTCGCAGAGTCGATAAATTGGCCGTTGATAAGCATTTTTACCTTCAGCGGAAACTCCGATTTGTCCGTATGGGTCTGTTTTGAATCGGATTCTGCTCCCATAAAGATAGTCCTTTCTGATAGATATAAGAAATAGTGAAAGGAAATTGGAGGGCTCCTCTTGATTATTGATTATAGAAGCCTGCTTAATCACTAATGAAAATTTGCCCATTATTTTTTATGAAATTCTGAATATAAATATATGACGGAGGTCCCCATTCTCCTGAAACAACATTTTTCTGTTTTCCTGCAATGGAAGAGAACGTTACATCTTAAATATTAAACATCTTTTGCCCCCTTGTATAAAAACAAAAAAACCCCACCTCTCATTCAGAGAAATAGGGTGTTTCATTTCATTCCGCGGCCCTTTTTGATTCGGTTTATGAATTTAGATAAAATTCCTTGACCTGGAGCCTTGTGCCTGGCGCCTTAAGCCTGGTTTTATTTTCGAAACAAGTCGTTTTGCTAAATTGTCGATATGCCGGTCATCGGTTCCGCAGCATCCCCCAAGAATCTTCATGCCCAATTCAGCATGAAGGTTGGCCAGCGATTTACCAAAAGTCTGCGGGTCTTCTTCAACCAGTTCTTCGCTATTGTCGAGTTCTTCTGGTTCAAGTGCGGCTGTATTGGCCAATAGTCCTGCTACTCGTTTTCTGACCGTGGCAGACGAATTGGTAATGTGCATCATGGCGGGTTTAAAAATAGAGGCATGCGTGCAATTGGCCATATAGGCTATGGGCTTTGGATTGACATCGGTATCGATTATGGCAATGGCATCTTTCAAAGGTGTGCTATCTATCAGCGTGCCTTCAGAGCGGACCACAAAACTAATAATATATGGTTTTTCGGTGGCGGCAAGGGCTGTTGCTAAGCCGGTTGCCTCACTGAGTGCAGGTAAAGTGGCGGCAAGAAGGAAGTCCACTCCGGCTTCTGCGAGCCGATTCGCTTGCCATGAGTGAAACTCGTGTGCATCGTTTGATGTAAGGGCTTCTGACTGATTATATGCGTCTCCGCGGCAACTCAACAAACCGCATATGACAACTTTATTGGCATATTCGCCATAGCTTTTGCGTATGCCATCAAGAAAGCGGAAATTGTCGGCGTTCACATCCGTTTTTTCATAACCGGCTTTTTCAATACGTTCCCGGCTTGCTCGCCAGGTTGGGGTAGAAAGGAGCAGGGGGAGATTATATTTGAGGCCAATATCAAGATATTGCCGGTAGATTCCGGAAATCGCAGTACGCTTGTCCTTATCATAGATAAACGCCGAATTAACAACATGGGAGTCAAGGTCGAATTCACTGTTGCGGCGCAGGCGCTCAATAACGGCACCCTCACCAAGGATGCATTGATATTTCTCAAAGAATTCTGGAAAGGGTAAATGTTTCATCATGCTACCTCCGGCAAACCTTAAGGGGGTCTTGAATAGTGAATTAATTTTTTAAATCCCTAATCATTTATTGCAAATCAGAGACGAGCCGTTGAAATTCGGCGGAGGCCGACAGGAGCTCACGCGCTGCGGCCTTCAAGCGATCGACATCTTTCGGATCGAGGTAAAAAGAAGTCGGCAAGCTCAAGAGGTGCTGGCGTTCAGATTCATCCGGTGTCTGATCAAGACTGACCTCGATTAAATAGGTCTTGGCAGGGCAGTTGCGGTCCAGCGAATTGGAATCGACCTTTAAATTCTTACAGCGCTCGACGGTTATGGATTCTTCCCAGCTTTTGATATTTTGTCGCAGCAAATCCAAAGTGTCAAATGAGTACCGATCCAGGGGGATAGATGAAATCAACCCGATCGTGTCAATGATCGGCGCTGATTGGCGTTCTTTTGCAAAATCGATTTTCATCCGGTTTCTGGCATTGATGACAATGATGGCCAGTTTATTGGTGTTTTGCAGATCCAAAGCCTGCATCTGCTGCCAGATATTTTCCGCCTGCGCGGTGTAATTGAGGATGAAACGGACGCCCAGATTATCTGATAATCCGCCATCAAATAAATGAATATATGCAAACTTTTCGACATCGATGTAGTTGCTCAGGTTTTTAGCGTCTCGATAGCGGCGCGTGGCCACCTGGCGTTCACGAATTTCTTTGGCGGCCCATTCCGGAAGCTGATAATTACAGGTGCCGGCGTAATTTTTAAGAACGATGCTGGAAAAAGGACCCGGGACGGCCGCCGAAGCGGTTACCGCCCGCGATACCGGATACGAAGAAAGATCCGCACAAATGGGGGCGAACTGATCGCCGAGAAATGTAAATTGAGTGCCCAGTGCGATATCTGTGGCGTTGATGGCAATCAGCGGCAGCCAGGGGATCTGAAAATCACTAAAGGTTTTTCCTTCAAAAAGGATTTCATCAAAATAATCAGCGGCAAGGTCGGATCGGGCGTAATACGAGGACATCAACTTTGACCAGCTCGACGGTTTGATTAATCGTAAGCCCAGTTCTTCCTCGACATTGCGTTTGAGAAATTTGGTCTCGAAATCCTCGAGAATGCGGTCGCCGAAAAGACCGTAGTATGCTGAGGTGAAACTGCCGCCCGAAACCGAACTAATAACATCAACTTCGTCTAACAGACGCAGCTGTTTGCCTCCTACGGCAACCTGAGTATCTGCCAGTGCTTGCAGAACCCCATACGATAATGCCGCAGCACGGGTTCCGCCCCCTGAAAAGGTAAGAATCAGCAAAAGCTCATCAGATTTTTCCGACCCGCCCTTGTTTCGAAGGGAATAGCGTTCAACTGATTGGACAGTTGTAATGTTGCTGTTGACCGTATAGTGGGCCGTGCAGGCCGTCAAAAAGAGAACGGTCATGAGACCCGCAAAAATATTCAATAAGGGTGTTTTTGATACTTTCAGATATCTCATTTAAAATTCCGTATGAGAAAATTATGCAATAATCGGGTCCAGGCTTGAATAGTGTCTATTGGATCTTCCCATTTTTCACGGGGAACGCGCTATCTCTTGTACTTTATGCTCAAATGGCTGACCGCCTTGCCTAACGCTCTTCTTAGTCCCTTGCCCTTGCCTTCTTGGGAAAGGTATTGTTCTATTACATCCTTTTTCAGTTCTGCGCTGCCAAACTTTCTGTCTTTGAGGAGCGTTACCCGATAGAAGTTCTCTTTTTTGCTCGGCTCAACCGCCACTACCTGGACACTTTTATCTATCTTCCGGACCTCTTTTCGCAAGGTCTCTTCAATGAGTTCAACAGTCATTTCTGGCATCTTTTAAATCCTTTTGATGAAGACATCTGTTTAGTTTGGGGTGATCTCGATAAAGATCTGAATGATTATTTATCAAAAGGTTGCTTTTAGAGTCAAGAAGATTGGAGTCCGAGGCTGAAGGGTAGGGATAGACCCATTTCATGGATCAACTTAAGAATGCTGCTAATTTCACTCTTTTTTCATAAAAAGTGTGAAACGCAGCAAATCACCCCATATCTATTATTGATATGGTTTATGAATTTAGAGAAAATTCCTTGACCTGAAGCCTGGTGCCTGACGCCCCGGGTCTTTTTTATTGAAAGGTATAATTTCATGGACGTCGCCTAAATTCATTGTCCCCATTCACCAGGAAAATTCTCTGCAGTGATCACCAAATATTTTCCGCGGGGGCATTTTCCGCTGTTATCAGAAACCGTGATTACAGGATCATATTCAGTCCCACTTATATCTATAGTAACATTTTCTATCGGACTGTATCCTGCCACATCGGCCAATTCATTCAGGGTTGGCAATCCCGTATTATTAGGGTCTGAATAATAGTCGTTCATGGCAGCAACGGTATTATTAGCCGCAGATTCGACCTTGCTGCAGAACGCTTTATTTCTATAAGCAACGAAATTAGGAATTGCGATGGCCGCTAGAATACCTAGTGTCGTAACGACAATGCCAATATATCCCAGAATTAGACCAGCCAGAGCCATACCGCCTCCAGTTAGGGCTCCCTGTGATTTTCTAATATTAGATCGTGCAACATGGCCGCAAATCACTGCAGGTATTCCTGCAAAAAAACCAAAACAAAGAAAGCTAAGTATTCCTAAAACCAGGCTCCAAATTGACTGGGCACTCGTTTTTGCTGTTCTTACGACTGCGTTCATAATGACCTCCCAAAAAGAAAAACGGATTTTCTTTATAAACTAAGAGTAACAGGAATAATCAGATTTGGTGATTTTGAGCGTGGAACCGATTGCGTCAAGATTCGGGCAGTTGAAATTCGAAATAAGAAGTCATCATTGCTGTTAATCAGATATCGGAACAAAAAATAGGGTTAACACCAAATCCACATATAATTCATATCGCCCAACTCTCCGAAAACTTAAAATTTTTTTAACCTTTTATTGATAATACAACCATCTGGATTCACAGACTATCGGGCGGCATTAATGACACGGCAATATCAACGCTGGCAAAGAGGATTTTATAGATGGAAATATTTAGATGAGCGGAAAAAAGGGGATGAGTGTTACATATTTGCATTTTGACTTGATCATACAAAAACCCCACTCCTCATTTCAAGAAGTGGGGCTTTTGATTCATTACATGAACAGCTCTGGATTAGAGTTAGCCCACATAATAAATAGAGATAAAATTAGATTTGCTTTCAGCTTTCAGCTATGAGCTGGCGCCATAAGTGCCTATACCCTGAACCTTAAATTCCCTGATCGAGCCATGGAATTGAGGAAACAGACGCCACCATTTTCCGATTGTGATTGTAAATCATAGATCCGAAGACGCCTTTTGCTTACGGGCAGGGCGTGGGAATCGCATCCGGTTTTGAATCATATACACTGTTGTTGGTTAACTGCTGCTGATCACCGCCGTCAAGCTTGACAGAAAATATTTCCCTGGATCCGGCCGTGGATGAAGTCTTAGCGGCGACATAAAGGCGTTCGTCATCGCAAGAGAATGCAATAGATGAGATGGTACCTCTGACTGCCGGCGGTTGCATCGTAATCACATGTTGTGACGACCACGTGCCGATGCTCAGTACCTGAATGTGGTCAACCGTTCCGAGTGCTGCCAGTTTATAAGATACGCGAAAGGCCAGAAGTTTACTGTCGTGAGAGACAACCGGCAATGTTTCTAAAATCGCGGGTCCGGGAGTGTTTGTTATGGGAGACGCCGGCTGCGTTCCATTGAAAAACATGGAATAAAGATCGCCATTGCGACTGTAGACCATGTATTGAACATTGTTGTCCAGATAGAAGTCGAGGCCGCCGTTATCTGATTGTGAACCTGTTGGATAAGTCGCCGGGAGGTGGTTTGCGCCGCTGGTTGCAGACAGGATAATGCTGGCGGTTCCGCTGGCGAAGTTGGCATAACCGATGACTTGCTGCTCGGGTGCCCAGCGGACAAACGATTTTGTGCCCGTCGGAGTGGAAAGTTGCACCTGAGAATTTCCACCGATGTCGTTGAGGTCACTGATGAACACATTCTGCCCGTCGGTATAGGCGATTTTAGTTCCATCAGGAGAAACATCCGGGTAGTCGTATGGTGTGCTCGTAATGGGTGAAAATGGCACCTGAGAATTTCCATTATTTCCCATTTTATAAATATGCTTGATGCCACTGTCTTCTCTGACAAATACAAGACTTTCGCAGCCAAATAATAAACCGATTATTCCACAAAAAAGAATAATGAGTGCTTTTTTCATATCTATCTCCTTTTCGGTGGGTGCTATAATTATGTAGAATCTGATGTATGCTGAATTGGGTTAACCTTTAAAGTACCAGAGGTGTTGAGTCACTGGTTGAATCGGTCTGTTTCCAATATTATTAAGGATGAAAAGAACCCATGTCAATAAATATCAGATAGTTGCCTGTTGAATTCGAATCAGCGATATGAGTCGGGGTAGTATTTTCTTTTTTCCTCAGTCCAGCAGTTCCATTAACTTACCGCAGCACGGTGGGATGCGGTCGCCGGCCTTGAGCTTGACGAACTTGTTGCACGTCTGACAATAACAGGTACAGTCCTTGTCCACATAGACTGCTGGATATTCCTCTTCGCCCTTTTCGCCTTCGACGGCGAAGCTGGCCGTGTTGTTTTTTTGAGGGACATACTCACCCACAGGTACAAGCTTTTGATTGAAGCGAGCACAGTCCACCAGCATACGCCACAATCCTTCTAACATGGTCTTCTCGTAATCGGCTTCGGGCGTGAATTCCACCAAGGTTTTGCTGAGTTCAATCTTCATCTGCATTCCTCCTTAATTATCAGTTAAACAACACAGGTGTAGGGAAGGGGATCTCCGTTTAACGATTTTGCCAATCACATGGCTTCGGTCGGCGCCTGCTGTAATTCGGATAAACGGCTGACGGGCCAACCGAGCAACCCATATAAGCATATCCGTCTTTGCAAAGTCAATAATTCAGGATTTAAATACAAAAATAGGAGGGACGTTTTCTGTCTTTACAGCCGACAGGAAAGTTATAATTTCGTGGACGTACCTTAAAATCCTTTAATCTAAGCGCCGCTCCTTGTCCAGCAGAGATATTTTTCTTGACTTAGCGCCTTTTAATGGGTGACCCTTATATTCTTAATTTTTTCGCAAAACCGGGGTTCATGTAAATCCGGAAGGAAAATATGACCGTAAATGCAGAAAGTTTCGAGATGGGCAATGAAGGCCGCATCACACTCTGAAACGGATCGGGCCAATCGGCCATACCGGCCGGGGACTTTTGCGGCATTGAAGCTGCCTGCCTACCGGATCTTTTTCGGCGCGCTGCTGATGCAGATGACCGCCATGAATATGCAGATGGTGGCCCGTTCGTGGTTCATGTACGAGTTGACCGGAAGTGCCGTCATGCTGGGGGCGGTGGGTCTCGGCAGCGCGCTGCCAATATTGACCGTTTCCTTATTCGGCGGAGTTCTGGCTGACCGCATCAGAAAAAGGAGCATCCTGGTCGCCGGTCAGTTCGCGTCGGCCTTGGTGGCTTTGGGGATCGCTGTTTCCATTTCGGTGGGCGCCATTGCCTGGATTCACCTGTTTGTGGCCGCCCTGCTTCAGGGCCTGGTTCTGTCCTTGATGATGCCCGCCCGGCAGGCCCTCATTTATGAGTTGGTGGGCGATAACACCTTGATGAACGCCATCGCGCTCAATGCGGCGGCCATGAATTTCATCCGCCTGACGGCACCGGCATTTGCCGGCTTCTTCATCGCCTTCTGGAGTATCGAAGGCGTTTACTATATCATGGCCGTCTTCTATGCCATCGGGTTTATGTTCGCCGTGCGGCTGCCCCGCACCGGCACGGACCGGCGCCGGGAAAGTACCACCATCCAGGAGCTCACCGAGGGGCTTCGCTACATCCGGCATAATGCGGACGTGCTGGCCATACTGGTGCTCACACTTTTGACCACCATTCTTTCCATGCCCTACCTATTTCTGTTGCCGATTTTTACCCGGGATATTTTTCTGGTGGATGTGTCGATCTTCGGGCGGCTCGCGTCATGGCCCTTGATCGGATCCTTGCTTCTGGCCCTGGGAGAATCCAGCGCCCGGCAGGGGCTTTTGATCAGCGTCTCCGGTCTGGGTGCCTTGGCAGGTTCCCTGGTTGTAGCTTCCATGAGCAGTCGGAAACGCGGCCTGATCTTTCTGCTCAGCCTGCTTTTAACGGCTGCCTCCCTGGTGGCCTTCAGCGCCACCGGATCTTACCTGCTGGCCATGATCTTTTTTATCAGCATGGGCCTGGGGCAGGCCGGCAGGTTGGCATTGAGCAACACGCTGCTGCTGTCCAACACCGATGATACCCATCAGGGGCGGGTCATGAGTGTGTATATGATGAACTGGGGCATCACCTTGGTCGGCGTTTTCTTGGTCAGCATCCTGGCCGATCGCGTCGGTGTCCAGTTGGCCGTGGGCGGCTCCGCCGGCCTGCTGGCGGTGATCACGCTTTACTGCCTGTTCATGACGTCCCGTATCCGATCTCTCGATTAAAAAGCTTTAATTTGTCAAGAGTGTAGACGCGACCCCTTTTTTTCTTTTGATTACTTCCTTTTTGGGGATTAATTGGCGTTATTCCAGCCGGAGACCCCAATTTTTACACGCTCTTTCCAGAAACGCAACAACGCAACAGCGTCCCCAATTTCAGATGAGTTTGCGGAGAGATCAATCTGGAATCATACCGAACCATGCGCAGGCATAGCCTCCACCATACAAAGCACCGATAGCTTTCCATTGATAATTGCTCCATTTACCTTTGCTGAGGATCACATCGTTATGAAGAGGGCTATTTTTCCAGCCATTCAATGCGCCTTGGGCCGTAGAGGAGCCATAGTGTGCAATCTCAAAGCCATTTCCCTGATAGCCGGTAATCTCTTTAGGCTTGTCCCACATGCAAGGAGCGTTCGAATGATCGTCCGGATAACAGCAACCTTTCCAGTTGCCAACTCCATATTTTCCTTGCCAATTTCCGTTATCAGACCAACTGTGAAGGTTCCCGTTTGCACCACAAATTTTCTCTGGATGGTAAGTTGAGAGGTCGCGGACATGTGCCATTGCAACAGATGAAAGCTTGCCTGATAGCTTGATGCTCGGTTGACCATTATTATTTCTGTAGTCATTAATAAGTTTGGGAAGCTCAGCGATCCAATTGACAAATTGTTCGACATGTTCTTTTGTGCACCCCAAAAACATCGGCGAACCCAAAGCTACTCCCAAAGCGCCCGTTCCAGCTACTTTTAGAAATTGTCTTTTAGACAAACGCCAATTAAAAAAGAGCTTGGAAAAATCCACCGATAATGCGGTCTTGTCATCTGTCTTTTTCATTCCCTGGCCCTCCTTTTAGTCCCATTAAATGCAGTAATTATATTTTCAAACTTGAATAGAACCCATCTCAAAAAAGTGGATTAGGATTCAGGGCAAGGCGCAAACCGATTCGAAAGCGGAGCATACACGTAAGTATGTGAGCATTTTGAATCGGTTTGCAACGCCGCCATGGACACTTAGACGTTTTTTGAGATGGGTTCTAGTTATGCTGGTTAAGTATTTAGGTAAAAGACCATTTCAATCCAGCATAGCTTGAATCTATTTATATTTAACAAATAGTTTGAGAAATCACAACTTATCCACAATTTGTGATTCAGAAATGATATAAAAAACCCCACCCCTTATTTCAAGTAGTGGGGTTTTTGAATTTCAATCTGTTGTTTTACCCTGAACCGTGAACCTCTCTTTCATCATGTCTATCTCTTTAGGTTAGCGCAAAGAAAGTTATAATTTCATGGACGTCCCCAAAATTCAAAAATCTCTTAACGTTTTGTACCTTGGACCAGAGCGTTTATTTCTAATTGTTTACATCCAAAAAGATCTAACGTATAATAAATACTGAAAATTCAGCTATTTCCTGCAAGTCGTACAAAAACTGGGAGCAGGTCACCAGGGATGCGTCATGGATGTGAAACCCAATACTGCAATTTCTGAGCAAACATCAGAAGTTTATTCAATGCCTGCGCAATTAGAGAACGATACGAAAATAGCGCAGAAAAGGGCCCAAAGATTGAAGGTTCCCTTTGTCGATCCGCTTCGGGCAGCCATCGAACCGTCTGCGCTTAGCCTGCTTGCTCCGGAAATGGCTCTACGGCGTCGAGCCTTGCCTATCCGCGTGGTTGATAATTTTCTGTTGGTAGCAATGTTGACACCGGAAGAGCCGGTCGCAGTTAAAAGCCTGGAATTGCTCACCGGGTTCAAGGTTCGTCCTGCAGTTGCCCCGAAAACTTCGCTCTTTATCGCACTGAAAAGGTATTATGGAAACAGTAACGGTGGAGAGCTTGTTGTCAAAAGTCGCCAGCCTAAGACAACCCAAAAGACGATCGTCAAGACCACCAAAGGGGACAGAAGGGGGCCATGCACTATCTCTGTGATCTCAAACAAGGGGGGGGTCGGTAAAACCCATATTTCCATCAACATGGCTTACAGCCTGGCTAAAAAAGGCGCCAAGGTTCTGCTCATCGATGCTGATCTGGGCAATGCGGATGTCTCAAACAAGTTGGGAATTTTTCCAAAGTGCCACTTGATGGATTTCATGAAAAATAAAAAAAAGATGGATGAGATTCTTTTCCGCACAAAGTATGGCTTTGATCTTATCGCCAGTTCGTATGGAGAATTTCAACTGGCGAACCTGTACTATGCCCAGAAGGTAAAATTTATCAACCATTTTAAAAAAATAAGTCAACGATACGAATTCGCCATCTTCGACCTGGGAGCCGGTATATCCCGTATGGTGATGGATTTTGCCCTGGCTGCTGATCACACGATTATTGTGACCACGCCCCAGGACTTCATCAGTGGCTATGCATGCACAAAAGCCGGATTTTCCCGATTTAAAGAGATCGAAGAGAGACTGGAAGAAAAGCTCTCCAATTATGAGCCTCAGTTGATCTTTTCGCCGATGCTGGTGATCAATCAGGTAAGTAATCTTCGCCAGGGATTCAAACTTTTTGATACCCTCAAAAAAGCGGCTAATGAAAAGATCAATTCTCGTGAAGGCAAATTTCGCATCAAACCTGAATATCTGGGGGCCATCCCTTATGAAAGAGCCGCACTGCGTGCGGCAGAGGCAAAAAAAAGGCCCCTGCTTCTCGCCGCTCCGCGTGTAAAGGCCGCCCGGAGCATACAGCATATCTCCACACGATTTTTTTACCCTGAGGCGACCTATGATCCAAAGGTCAAGTTCAAACAACCGCTAGCACGTTTTGCAGCCATTCTCTCCCAAAAAGATTAGCACTTTATGAATGGCCGGAAAGGGGGACCAGGCATATGAAAAAAACAGACAAGGATATTCAAATGCTAGGACCGCAGGTGGTCCTGGAAGGAAACCTTGTATTCGAAGGTACGTTGTTTATGAACGGCCATGTTAAAGGCACCATTGAAAGCCGCACCGGTTCGATCGTTGTCGGCGAAGAGGCAGTGATTCATGCCGACGTTTTTGTCCGAACCGCCACGATTAAAGGTGAAATAAAAGGAACGGTTCACGCCACAGAACGCATTGGACTTCACCCTCCGGGGCGCGTGTATGGCGACCTCAGCGGGCCCGTTGTACAAATTGATGCCGGGGCAATTTTTGATGGCAAGTGCACGGTCAAGCCCAAAGAAGATGCGACTTCTCAAACAGACCGGATGCTGTCAACAAACACCGAGAAAACAGAAAAACCGATGGAATCCTCCGGGAAGTCAGAGGTACCATTCGGCTCCGCCAAAAACTAACGAACTTGTCCTGGCGTTCAGGGGTGAACAAGCGCGCGGCCGCCGAGAAAGTTATAATTTCATGGACGTCCACTAAATGGTTTCAGGGAACTTATAATTTCAGGATGTCCCCCCAGTTTCCAGTTTCCCAAAAGCCAAATTACCATCGTTTCCTATCATTCTATAGGTCTAAACGTGTTCGGGATTCGATGCTGAAATCGACTCAACCAGATCTGATCAATCCGGTGAGGTGTTTGACGCGGTTGAATACGGATCTTGTGATCTCCTGTATACTTCAATTCGATGGCAATGGGATTATAGCTATCACTTGCCCAGGTGTAGACACCTGCCGGATGAATATCCAGCCAATTCCCCAGCCGGACACTTCGGGTGCTGGTTCCGATCTGATCATCCACCTGCAACCAGACTGAATCTGTGTAGCCGCTGTTGATGTTGCATTTACCTCTTAACCAGACAGTGTACCGACCCGCCGGTGCTGAAAAATGCATCTCAACATAAACCTTTGGTTGCGATTCTACCCGTTGATTGGCCCCTGAGAAAAACTCGATAGCCTGGCCGATTGAAGCCTCTTCGTCGTTGATCACACGAACACCGGTTGACGACCGATCTGTTATCGATTCACTGTTTAAAATGATATCCTGCTCAGGATTGTACCTCAACGGCATTGGAGAGCGGTTTCGGCTTGCGCTGGTGATTTGATTAACGACCGCAAAAACGATCAAACCCACAAACAGCACATGCAAGATAATCAAAGTTCTCCTTTCCCGAAAGATATTGAAGAATCGATGGCTCGTCTTCATCCCGAATAAAAAGCGGAACAGCTCAAGTCTTTGAACGATGAGCGTATAAAGGGTCATGATGATGATAAAGGAGCTGGTAAAAACGATCGCCCATTTTAGGACATCATCAATCTCCCAGGTCATTACAAAATAGCCGATACCCAGCAAGACCGTCTGGTGCAAAATAAAAAATGGCAGAACACCTTCATTGGCATATCGCAGTATCGGACGATCAAAAGCCAGAAACCGCATGCCAAATCCGAGAATGGCAAATAGCCAGCTCCAGGCACTGAAAAAGGAGAGTAGCGTATATATCCAATCGCTGACCAAAGACGGGAAAACCACACGTGACGGGCTAAACAACTGGTATAGGTATACGGTTGATAAAACCAGACCCAGCAAAAGAGAAATCCAGCGCATATTTTTAATATGCTGTTGGAGTCGATCACTGGACACAATCATAAAGCCGGAGATCAGAAACCATGGATAATACAGAAACCCCCAACCGCCGGAGCCAACATCCAGAACTGCCTTTGGAATAAGCGCTTTCATGATCAATAGCGGAATCGAAAACCATAGATACATCAATCCGGGTATGGCAAACAACGTCGTGATCCGGTTCAGAATCTCCCGCCCGTTTCCTTTTAACCAGATAAATAAGTGATAACAGATCAGGCCGTATAAAAACAAAAAGAAAAGATACCATAGATGCATCCCGTGAAATGCAAAATTCCCCGGCATGTTTATCGCCAAATAAACACCGTTGAAATATCCGGGTAAAAATGAAAAGAAGGATCCTGAGAAGTGACCGTGAGTCAATCGCTCCAGGTAAACTTGTAAGGCGCTGTGCGTTATCGACGCGATAAGAACCGGAATCATAAGTCTCAGAAACTTATCGACGTAGAATTTCGACCAGCTGCCGGATTTACCGATTGCATAGAATAAGCTCGCGCCGGAGATGATGAAAAAGAGCGGCATCATCCAACGGGTGGCAAATACGTTCCATATCTCGACCCAAACAAAGGTATGGACATTTTTAACATGCCAATCGCCCAGATTAAAGAATCGGGTGCTGTGATAAAGAAAAACGACCAAAATGGCCAATACGCGAAGCCAGTCAAACTCATACCTTCTATTTGACGCAACTGGAATCATCTGAAACCTCATCGTCTAGTTATTGCAGTGAACCAGGCTTGCCGGTCAAGCAGTATAAAGCTCGTACCTGACGCTTAGTTCCGAAGATATATGGTGGTCTTGCAGAGTTAGTAAGAATTGCATGTGTTTCTAAATATCACAACCATTTTTATGATAAAAAATCTGTGGTCTCTCCAACATATCGTTACTTTTGAATCCCTAAAAAAGTTGATATATTCGCATATCTCCTATGTGCAAAGTCAAATAAATTAGTGGTAGTACAAAAACCCAGCCAATCTCCTATTCGTGGCTCCCATTATTACTGGGACCGCAAGCAATTAATTCGAGGTGTTCTGTCGGGACTGA
>JAQYWI010000149.1 GCA_030145015.1 Desulfobacterales bacterium | reverse complement strand
CTAAAGTTATGGAATTCTACCCGTCGAGAGCCTCCCGTCGAGAGCCTCCCGTCGAGAGCCTCTGGGTCGAACGACTGGGTCGAACGACTGGGTCGAACGATCATATTTATAAAAGATGGAGCGTAGCGACACCAAAATTTTAGGCATTTTAGTTCATTTTAGGCATTTTAGGCACTCCTAACTTGAGAGCACCTTTAAAACTTTTTATCGCTGTCTTCGAAGATAACCTGCTATTTTTGAGATAGCTTCTAGTATGCTTTTGCGAATACGACCTGACTGTCGCTGGCCTTACCGCAACAAATACAGCGTCCTTTAACTTTTTCGCTTTCAAACGGAATGCAGCGGATGGTCACAGCCAGATCTTCTTTTAGTTTTGATTCGCATTCATCCGAGCCGCACCAGCCGGAAACGGCAAAGCCCCCGTGGATTTCGGTCTTATTCCCATCCCGGGGTGTAAAGAATTCATAAAATGTCTTTTTATCTTCGATGTCCATTGTGTGCGCCTCGCGATATGCCAGGGCTCGCTGGAATATGCCTTCCTGGATCTCATCCAGAATTTCGGTTATTTCAGCCACAAATTGATCGCGTTTGAAAGCGCTTTTTTCATTGGGCGCTTTGTCCCGTCGTCCGACATAAACCGAGTTTGCGGCAATATCCCGGGGACCGATCTCCACCCGCAAAGGGATTCCCTTTTTTATCCAATCCCATCCGCGCGCACCTCCGATTTCGCGATCATCAATTTCCACAACCAACCGGCGATGGTGATAGAATTTCTCCTCTAGCTCCCGGGCGAGCTTTGCGCTAAAATCCATTACCGGTTCCCGATCTTCAGATTTTCGGATGATAGGCAAAAGCACGACATGCGCGGAGGCAACTTTGGGTGGCAAAATGATGCCATCATCATCGCCGTGGCTCATAATGACCCCACCGATCAGTCGGGTGGATGTACCCCATGAAGTCGTCCAGGCGTATTCTTCGGTTTCAGCAGCCGATTGAAACTTAATCTCAGAGGCCCGGGCAAAGTTTTGTCCCAGAAAATGGGAAGTCCCGGCCTGTAGCGCTTTTCGATCCTGCATCATGGCTTCGATGCATAGCGTATCCACTGCCCCCGGGAACCGTTCAGCCGCCGACTTGTGCCCCCGGATAACCGGCATGGCCAGGTATTCTTCGGCACAGGTCGTATAAACATCCAGCATCATTTTGGTGCGCTCCAGGGCCTCTTCAGCCGTTGCATGTACGGTGTGTCCCTCCTGCCACAAAAATTCGCTGGTCCTTAAAAATATCCGGGTCCGCATTTCCCAGCGCACAACATTGGCCCACTGGTTGATCAGTATCGGCAAATCGCGATAGCTGCTCACCCATTTGGAAAATGAATCTCCGATAATGGTCTCAGATGTCGGGCGCACGACCAAAGGCTCCGCCAGCGGACCGGCAGGCTCAAGACCACCACTGGCGCCCTTTTCCAGACGATGATGCGTAACCACGGCACATTCCTTCGCAAAGCCCTCAACATGTTCGGCCTCTTTTTCAAGGAAACTTAAAGGGATAAAAAGGGGGAAATAGGCGTTTTTAACCCCGGTCGCTTTGAACAAATTATCCATGGCCTGTACGATGTTCTCCCACAGGGCATATCCCCAGGGTTTGATCACCATGCAACCCCTGACCGGTGAGCGCTCCGCCATATCTGATGCTTTAATTACCTGTTGGTACCATTCCGGATAATCCTCATTCCGTGTCGGTGAAATCGCTGTCTTGACCTGCTTTGCCATGTTTTGCCTTTCGCTGGTTCCTAGAAGTTGTTTCAAAACCTCAGATCAGGTTCAAGGGCCCCCGCAAAATGCGGGATTTCGCACCAGATCTTAATATATCAAGGTGCTCAAAAGGCGTCCCGCGAATTGAAAGCGCAGCGTACACGTTAGTACGTGAGCATTTCAATTCGCGGGACAACACTGCCATTGGACCTTGGATGGGGTTTTGAAACCACTTCTAATTATCCTGACGATCTGTATCCAGATCTTTTACATACTCGCGCACTTCGTGCAACAAAACATCCACCAGCTTTTCCTGCGCAAACTTTTTAACGACCTTTCCCTTCCTAAAAAGGACCCCATTGCCATCCCCGCCGGCAATGCCGATGTCCACCTCCTTGGCTTCTCCCGGACCGTTGACCACACAGCCCATAATAGCGATCTTAAGGGGCTCGGCCGTGGTCATCAGTGCTTTTTCAACCCGCTCAACTATATCAAACAGTTCAATGTTACAACGCCCACAGGTCGGACAGGCGATAATTTCCGGCCCGCGGCGGCGAATATCCAGCGCTTTCAGGATTTCGAATCCAACCCGCACCTCTTCCACCGGGTCACGGGTCAGGGAAACCCTGATGGTGTCGCCAATGCCTTCGGCTAAAAGCATCCCGATTCCCAGGGCCGATTTGACGATGCCCGAATAAAGTGCGCCGGCCTCGGTTACGCCGACATGCAGCGGCAGATCGGTTTTTGCAGACAGGAGCCGATAGGCCTCTACGGTGCGTTGAACATCGGAGGCTTTAAGGGAAATCTTTATCTGGTGAAAGTCTAAAGATTTTAACAATTCAACATGGCGCAACCCGCTTTCTACCATGCCGGCCGGTGTAACACCATTATACTTTTTGAGAATATCTTTTTCAAGGGAACCGGAATTGACCCCGATGCGGATTGGGATATTAAATTCTTTGGCACAGTCTACCACGGCTTTTACTTTTTTGATCCCGCCAATATTACCGGGATTCAATCTAAGCCCATCCGCCCCTGCTTTGGCGGCGGCGATCGCAAGCCGGTAGTCGAAATGAATGTCCGCAATCAGCGGGATATCAATCTGTTCCTTGATCGCCGATATGGCTTCAGCAGCGTCCTGGTCCGGAACGGCCACGCGCACAATTTCACAGCCCGCTTCCTGCAGGCGCACAATCTGGGCAACGGTAGCGGCGATATCCTGGGTCGGTGTGTTGGTCATGGATTGCACTGCAATGGGTGCGAATCCGCCAATTTTTACCTTACCGACCGCTATTTGACGTGTTTTTTTACGCTTGATCTTTGAATCTTTCATAAAAATATTTCTTTTTTCAAGCAGTTACTGTTAAATCGGGGAAATTGATACCCGCCGGACGGACAGTGCGCCCGGGTTACATTTTGGGCCGTCAGATTGCATTCATAAATAAAGTTATGGTATAGTGCTCAAACTAACAGACGCACGATGATTATTCAAGTAAAATAGAGCCTTAAAAAGTTGCAGCGCACAGGCCTGTCTGCCGGGTTGTTTGCCAAATGGACTCCTCCCGGCAGGCCCGCCGGCACCGACTGTAGCAAAACCTTAACCATGCGGAGATGAAAAATGACGCGCCAAAAAGGTCAAAAATTTGCCGATAAACACGGATCCAACACCCAATTAAATGAACGCATCCAAGACCATATTACCCGCCAGGCAAAGAATAATGAACTTCCCTGTGCACTAGCATTTAAAATCGCCGATGAACTGAATGTTTCAGCCGCTGAAGTTGGCAAAACGGCAGATTTGCTTGAAATAATGCTGGTAAAATGCCAGCTGGGATTATTTGGCTATTCGCCTGAAAAAAAGATTGTAAAACCCCAAACACCCGAAAGCCCGAATCTGGAAAGCACCATTCGGGATTCACTGGTTGACGGCAAACTTTCCTGTGAAAGGGCCTGGGAAATTTCCCGCAGCTTTGATGTCCCCAAAATGACGGTCAGCGCAGCCTGTGAGCTACTTAAAATCAAAATTATACCCTGTCAGCTGGGCGCTTTTTAGAAGTGGTTTCAAAACCCCATCTCCCCGCTCAATGAAGCGGGATTTCGCATCTAATTGAAAGAATATTTAAGGGGCTCAAAAGGCGCCAATGGCTGCGTTGCCCCGCAAGCGGGGCGCCTTGATGCATACCTTAATCTGTTTAGATCAGACATGTAATCCCGCTTCAGCGGGGCTTTGATGCACACATTAATTTCTTAAAATCAAGACGTGCAATCCCGCATTGAAGCGGGGAACCTGATCTGAGGTTTTGAAACCACTTCTAGGCCTTTTATATTTAAGATTGTTCTTATTTGAGGCGATAATACCCATATACGCGAGGCGGGGCCAGGCGCCTCGGAATTTCTACAACATACTGAAATATACTAAAATTTATCAAAACAGGATGCGGTATTGTGAATGGGTCGGCAGCAAATAATATTTTGAGGGAAAAAACCGGTTTTCAGATAACGATCCTGATCATTTGGGGTGTTATCGGGTATTATGTGTTCAGCCCGGTTATCGATGCCTACAGATTTGTTACCCTCAAAAGAATCCAAAAATCCGGAGAAATAACGGTTGTCACCCGCAATACTGCTCAGAGTTACTATCTTTACCGGGATCAGCCCATGGGCTTTGAGTACGAAATGGCGCAGGCCTTTGCCGAATATCTGGGCGTTAACCTGCGGGTAAAGGTCGTTGATAAATGGGACGACATGGTTGCCGCTTTAAATGATGGATCGGCCGCGTTTATCGCCGCCAGTTCGCCAATCATACCCAAATGGCAAACCCAGGCCGCCTTCTCAGATGGGTACATGGAGGTGGCCCAACAAATTATTACCCACCGGAAAAATGCAGGCATAAAAAAGGCCGAAGATCTTTCCGGTAAAACCATTGATGTCAGAAAAGGAAGCGCTTATCAGCAGCGCTTGATGGAGCTAAAGGATCAGGGAATTGATCTGGCGATCCGGCTGCATGACGACCTGCCCACAGAAGAACTCATCCAGAAAGTGGCGGATGGAGAAATCAATTTCACGATTGCCAACAGCAACATCATTTTAATCAGTCAGCGGAGCTTCCCGGGGGCTGTCAGTACGGGATCGATTAATGACCGTATGCAGCTGGGCTGGGCGGTATACCCAAAATCGAACGAGTTGCTCCAGCGCATCAATGCGTTTTTAAAGTTGATCAAAAAGGACGGCAAATTCGATGCACTCTATAATAAATACTATGGCGCTAGTCAGGACTTTAATTATGTAGATTTAAAGGCTTTTCACAGAAGGGTAAAGGCCAGACTTTCCCGTTACAGCCCGTTTATCAAAGCTGCCGCCAAGAAACATGGATTTGACTGGCGACTCATTGCCGCTCAGATATATCAGGAGTCGCATTTAAATCCCTGGGCCAAAAGCCGCGCGGGCGCAAGAGGACTGATGCAAATTATGCCCTCAACAAGCAAAAGCCTGGGGGTCACCGATCTATTCGATCCGGTCCAAAACATAAATGCCGGCGTGCAGCATCTTAAAGATCTGTATGAACATTTCGACAATGTCAAAGGTAAGGACCGGCTGTTGATCACCCTGGCGGCCTATAATATCGGTCAGGGGCATATCCATGATGCTCGCAAACTTGCAAAAAAAATAGGGCTGGACCCAAACAAATGGGATGCTCTCGCCAAAACGCTTCCGCTGCTGCAATACCGAAAATACTATAAAAACAGCAAGTACGGCTTTTGCCGGGGCAATGAACCGATCCGCTATATTAAACAGATTATGATCTATTACGACGTTTTGAAGCAGCAAGGTTTCGAGTACAAAAAGGCCCAAGCGAATGCGTAATCCCTAATACATCGCATTCACGCCCACAAAGGGATTATGTTGCTTTTCGTGCCCGATGGTCGTCTCCGGTCCATGCCCGGTATACACCCGGACATCATCTGCCAGCGCAAACAATTTATCTTGAATACTTGATTTCAAGGTTGCAAAATCCCCTCCCGGAAAATCGGTGCGTCCGATTGACCCGGCAAATAGTGTATCACCCACAAAGACATGGCCATCGGTAAAAAGGGAGACTCCGCCCGGGGTATGCCCGGGTGTGTGAATCACTTTCAGCGTGATTTGGCCGAAGGTGATGGTATCGCCATCATTTATGGTGCGGTCAGGGGGTGGCGAGTCTTCCGCTGAAAGGCCCCAGTTGGCTGCACTGGCAGATATTTGTTCCAGCATGGATGCATCCAGCGCGTGGATTAAAATCGGCGCATTTGTGGCCGTATGTATCCCTTTGTTGGCACTGACATGATCAAAATGACCATGCGTGTTGATAATGGTTTTGACATTCAAATCTAAATCGGCCACCGATTGAAGAATTTTATCAGCCTCATCACCCGGATCGATAACCGCAGCTTCCAGGGTTTCTTTGCAGCCGACAATAAAGCAATTTGCCATAATCGGACCCACAGGTAACGTCTTGATGATCATCGCATCAGCCTCCAGTGTCGTTTGATTTCGGATTTCGGATTTCAGATAGCGGATGGATTTTGCTATCGGACAATCTAATTTACTTTGAGCGTTCAGCTATGCGCTTAGAAAATTCAATCTTTTATTCAGAAGAGTCGGTTGCTGTTTCAACCGGTTTTTCTATCTGGATTTCTCCTTCTTCGATCGCAATGCGGATGCTGTCAATAATTCCGTTGATAAATGCGCCGGATTCTTCGGTGCCGAATTTTTTGCCGACATCGATGGCTTCATTGATGGAAACCTTTGGCGGAATATCATGGCAAAACAACATTTCAAATACAGCAACACGCATGATATTCCGATCCACACAGGACATACGGCGGACTCTCCAGTTTTTGGAGAAGCGCTCAATGAGGGTATCGATTTGCGGCTTGGCCTCTAAAACACCTGTTACCAGCTTGATAAAAAATGGCCGTGCCTTTTGGGGCGGGGGAAAATTCTCACAGAAGCGCTCCAGCATCTGCGGTGAAGCGCTCCGGCTGGCATCCATATAAAAGAGCGCCTGCATCGCCAATTCTCGCGCCCTGCGACGGGTTCCCATGACTAAAACTATCCCACTACTTCAAGCAGATTCGCCATTTCAATAGCAGCCATCGCCGCATTCCAGCCTTTGTTGCCGGCTTTGGTACCGGCGCGTTCGATGGCCTGTTCGATGGTATCGGTGGTGATGACACCAAAAATGATCGGCACTTCCGATTCCAAACTGACCTGAGCGATCCCTTTGGACACCTCGGCGCTCACATAATCAAAATGCGGGGTCGCGCCGCGGATGACGGCACCCAGACAAATAATGGCATGTAATCCCTTTTTTTTTGTCATTCTTTTGGCCACCAGCGGGATTTCAAATGCGCCCGGAACCTTCACGATCTTGATATCACTATCCTTGGCTCCAGAGCGCACCAGGGCATCAAGGGCACCGCTCAGAAGTTTTTCGGTAATAAAATCATTAAATCGGCTCACCACAATGGCAAACTTTTTACCTTCTGCATTTAAATGAGCTTCGAGAATCTTAGCCATAAAAGCTCCTTTCAGTGTAGCGTGTGAATAAAATTGAAAATTGACGAAAGCACAAAACTAAAATTAAGCTGCTAAATGAGTCGGCCGGTGTTCGTTAGGGCGCGGCATCAACGTTCAACAGGTGCCCCATTTTTAACTTCTTGCATTCCAGATAACACTTATTGTGAATATTCGCCGGAACTTCAATCGGAACCTGTTCAACAATACTCAGCCCGTAACCGTCAAGACCTACCATTTTTTTAGGGTTGTTGGTCATGAGCCTCATTTTTCTAACCCCAAGATCGACCAGGATTTGAGCCCCGATGCCGTAATTGCGCATGTCCGGTTTAAATCCAAGCTCTTCGTTGGCTTCAACGGTATCCATCCCCTGGTCCTGGAGGGCATAGGCTTTGATCTTGTTGACCAGGCCAATGCCGCGGCCCTCTTGACGAATATAAAGCAGAACGCCGCTGCCTTCCTTTTCAATGATGGTCATGGCCTGGTTCAGTTGCAAACCGCAATCGCATCGCAGGGAACCGAAGATGTCCCCGGTCAAACACTCGGAGTGTACCCGTGCCAATACCGGTTTTCCCGAATCAATATCACCCTTAACCATAGCGATGTGCAATAGATTATCGATATCGTTTTCATACACGATTGCTTTGAAATCACCGGCAATCGATGTGGGAATTATCGTTTCTGCCGCCCGACGTACAAATGATTCCGTCCGCATCCGGTATTCAATCAAATCGGCAATGGTACAAATTCCGACACCGTGTTTTTCGCTGAACTTTTCCAGCGCCGGCATGCGGGCCATTGTACCGTCTTCGTCCATGACCTCGCATATAACCCCGGCGGATTTTCGGCCGGCCAGGCGGGCAAGGTCCACCGAGCCTTCGGTTTGTCCGGCCCGAACGATTGACCCGCCGGCCTTTGCTCTTAAAGGGAATATATGCCCGGGTCGCACCAGATCCCGTGGCTGGCAATCATCGGCTACAGCCGTCAAAATCGTAGTGGCGCGGTCTTGTGCTGAAATGCCGGTGGTCACCCCGCAGCGGGCTTCGATAGTCACCGTGAACCCTGTCCCAAAAGGTGAGGTATTATTGTCGACCATCGGGGGCAGGTCCAGGGAATCGCATTTCTCCGCAGTCATGGCGAGGCAAACAAGACCCCTGCCGTATTTTACCATAAAATTGATGGCTTCCGGCGTCACACTTTCAGCCGCCATGCAGAGATCGCCCTCGTTTTCACGATCTTCATCATCCACCAGGATGACCATCTTGCCATCTTTGATATCACGGATGGCTTGTTCAATTGTCAGAAGTGGCATGGTTTATCTATCTCCTAAATATTTTTTTTATAAAAATCCCGATTTGGCTAGAAATTCCATGTCAATACCGGGAGACGCATTCGTTTTTTGGCTGCCGGGCACCGAATCAGCCCGGGTAAAGCGTTCGACATATTTGCCGATCATATCGGTTTCAATGTTAACCGGATCCCCATTTTGTTTCATTCCGATGGTGGTTTTCTCGGCTGTATGCGGGATAATGCTAACCGTAATACGCTCGGGTTCGCAGGAGTTGATGGTTAAACTGATACCATCAATGGCGATTGACCCTTTGTGGATCATATAGCGCGAAAGGGCTTCCGGCACTCCAATGCTAACCATAACGGCATTTCCAGCTTTCTGCCGCTGCTTGATGACGCCGATACCATCTACGTGGCCTAAAACCAAATGCCCGTCAATGCGGTCGGACAATCGCATCGCCCTTTCAAGATTTAGGCGGTTACCCGGTTTTGCCCGCTCAAAAGTGGACACTTCCAGGGTCTCGGGGGAAAGATCCACTTCAAACCGTTTGACGCTGACTTTTACAACAGTCAGACAGGCACCATTGACCGCGATGCTGTCGCCGACCTTGGTTTGATCCAGCGTGTAATCCGCATCAATGGTCAGGCGCTTTCCCTGGCCGGAATCGCGTATCCCGCTAAGGGTACCCAGACCTTCAATAATCCCTGTAAACATGATTAAGTCCGTCGTGCTTGGTTCGTAGTCCGTCGCACAATGCTTTTAGTTGTCATATGGGTGGGAATTCCGTTATTTATGTATAAACAACCAACTTCAATATAATAATAAAATTGCGATATACAACTGACCACTAACAACAAACAACTAATTGATATACCCTTCTATCATTACATCATCATCAAATTGTTGGACGCGAATATTTTTAACCCGGATGCAGTCTTGCATCAGTTCCGGTCCCGGTCCCTGACAAATTGGAATGCCGTCATCGCCACCTAAAATTTTAGGCGCATAAAAAAAGAGGACTTTATCAACAATACCACTGCTAAATGCCGATGCAATAACACGACTTCCCCCCTCGACCAAAAGGCTGGTGATGCCCATCTCGCCTAACCGATCCAACAAGGGCTGCATTTCAATACCATCGTTATTGACCGGCAGTTCAATTAAGCGCACTCCCTTTTTTTCAACCGCTCTCTTTTTATTTTCGGCTACCCGATTGCCGGTGACGAGGATCGTATCAGAATTGGAATCCAGCTGCAATATTCTGGCGCTAGGGGAGATGGACAATTTCGTATCAAGGACGATTCGAACAGGATCCAGGCCGTTGTCCGAATCCAGGCGCGTTGTTAAGCTCGGGTCGTCGGCGTGAATTGTCCCGACACCCACCAAAATGGCATCCGCGGCATGTCGCAGCTGATGCACGAACTTGCGCGCCTTCTCACCGGTCACCCACTTGGAATCACCGCTGCGGGTTGCAATACGCCCATCCAGGGTGGCGGCACATTTCAGAAGCACAAAGGGTCGCTTTGTACAAACATATTTGACAAACGCTTCGTTCAGCTTTTTAGCGGGTTCTTGACAAACCCCCATAAGCACCTCAATGCCATGCTCTTTTAAGAAAACAGCTCCGCCGCCGGCCTCGGTATTCGGATCTTCCATTGCGACGACGACTCGCTTAAGGCCGGCCTCCAGAATTTTACGGGTGCATGGCGGTGTCCTGCCGCTATGATGGCAGGGTTCTAAATTTACGTAAAGAGTGGCTCCTTTGGTCTGCGAACCGGCATCTTCAATGGCATTAACTTCAGCATGGGCAAGACCGACGGCTTGATGGTATCCGCTGCCTTTCACTTTACCATCTTTCACAACCACAGCACCGACCATCGGATTCGGTGAGGTATAGCCTTGCCCCTTTTGGGCAAGGTCTAAGGCCATCTTCATAAAATATTCGTCATCCATGGTTCTCTTTTCAGGAGCCAGAGGTCAGAAGACAGAAGTCAGATGACAGAAGACGGACCACAGATATCGGAGTTAACATATTTAAAGCCAAATTGGATCTGATTTCTGTTCTCAGTTTTCTGACATCTGACATCTGTCCTCTGTCTTCTGACGCCTATTGCTCCTGTTTACTGAGCAGGGTTTTAAGCTCGGAGACAAAATCATTGACATCTTTAAATTCCCGGTAAACCGAGGCAAAGCGCACATAGGCTACATCGTCAAGCTCATGAAGCATCGTCATGATCTTTTCCCCGAGAAAAGAAGCCGGTATTTCCTTTTCCCCGGTTTCTCTTAAATCCCGTTCCAGATCGTCTATAAATTCTTCAATCACGTTTATGCTGATGTTTCGCTTTTGGCAGGCCTTCTTCAGTCCGGAACGAACTTTATCTCTCTTAAATACTTCACGCCGGTCGTCTTTTTTAACGATCATAATGGGAATTTCTTCAATATGCTCGTAGGTTGTAAATCGGCGGCTGCATATGATGCATTCCCGACGTCTGCGAATAACGCTGGCATCTTTGCTCAACCTGGAATCGATGACTTTATTGTCAATTTCGCCACAATATGGACACTTCATGAGTCTTCTCCCTGCTGCTGATTTACAAGATGTACTAGTTCTATTTCGGCTTCCTTTAACATGTCTTCCGACAGTTCATCTGCATAGCCCGAGTGGTAATAGATCGCTTTAATACCCGCATTGATGATCATCTTCGCACAGATGGAACAGGGCAAATTCGTACAAAACAAACTCGCTCCCTTCAGCGAAACCCCATGATAGGCTGCTTGAATTATCGCATTTTGTTCCGCATGAATACCCCGGCACAATTCATGCATTTTACCGGATTCAACGTTCAGCTTTTCCCTTAAACATCCAACTTCGGCACAGTGTCGAACACCAGAGGGAGCGCCATTATAACCGGTCGAAAGGACCCGTTTGTCTTTTACGATAATCGCGCCGACTGATCGCCTGAGACAGGTGGAACGCTTGGCTACGAGAATCGCAATCTCCATGAAATAATCTTCCCATGAAGGTCGTGGAACGTCAGGTACCATGAAATTAACTGCCTCCGCACATCCGAATTTAGCTTATACTAGACGCTATCTAAAAAATGCATTTAACACCCGATGGTAATGTTTTAAACCTATAAAAAGTGCCTACAGCAAATGAGATAAAATTAAAAATGAGCTGCTAATTTTGAAATAGCTTATAGCTCCGCGCAAGAATGGGCTTGAAAAAGGTTAGCTTTTGATAATATATGCCAAACGAAATTACCGCAAGAAAAAAACGGCAAGACCGGAAACAGCCTTGCCGTTTAAATTAATTGGACACATACATACGCAGATACGGCAAACTTAGTAAAGCAACAAATTCCAGGTATGAGGTTTCTGCAATAAGTAGGTTTCAGGTGTCAGCAGTTAAATTTAGGAATTGAAGGTATTCTGTCATTCTAATTCCTAAATCCCTCAATTCCTGAATTCCTCAATAATTCAATCCTGAACACTGACACCTGAAACCCTTTAATTCTATGTGTGCTCTGAGCCATGTGCCGTTATTGTGCGTTTGCGTGAATATCAAATTCCGCTAATCGCAGACCAAAAGCGGCTATTCATCGGCATATTTTTTCAAAATTAAGGTCGCATTGGTACCGCCGAAGCCAAAAGAGTTGGTCATGGCCACCCTGACCGGGGCTTTGCGGGCCGTGTTGGGAACATAGTCCAGGTCACATTCTTCCGCCTGATTTTCATAATTGATGGTCGGCGGAATCATATCGTGATACACGCTGAGGGCGCTAAACACCGTCTCAATGCCGCCCGCGCCGCCCAGCAGATGACCGGTCATCGATTTGGTGGAACTGATCGCCACCTTGTAGGCATAGTCCTTAAATACCGTTTTGACCGCCCGGGATTCATACAGATCGTTGAGTTCGGTAGAGGTCCCATGGGCATTGATGTAGTCCACCTTGTCATAGCCGATACCGGCATCATCTAAGGCCGCCTGCATGCAACGCACCGCACCGTCACCATCCGGACACGGGGAGGTCATATGGTAGCCGTCTCCGGTCAGCCCGAAACCAACAATCTCGGCATAAATGTTTGCTCCCCTTTCAAGAGCAAAATCAAGGGCTTCGAGGATCATGATACCGCTGCCTTCACCGATCACAAAGCCGTCACGATCCCGATCAAATGGTCTCGAAGCTTTTTCGGGTTCATCGTTGCGGGTGGATAACGCTTTCATGGCATTAAATCCCGCCACTGCGGTCTTTGATACGACCGCCTCGGTTCCGCCTGTAATCATCGCATCGGCCATGCCCGTTTGAACCATCTTAAAAGAATCCCCGATCGCATGGGCACCGGCGGCACAGGCGGTGGCAATTGACAGATTCGGTCCTAAGGCCCCAAAATGAATCGAAATCATGCCCGGTGCCATATTGCCGATCATCATCGGAATGAAAAACGGGCTGACCCTTCTGGGCCCTTTAAGGGTTACGTTGCGAATTGTCTCCTCCATAATTCCAAGACCGCCTAAACCACAACCGGTCGCAACCCCGATCCGGTTTGCATTGCTGCTGTCAATTTTCAGACCGGCATCTTCCAGCGCCATGCGCGTTGCAGCCAGCGCAAACGAAATAAAAAGCTCGTTTCGCTTGGCATCTTTTTTGGGCATAAAGTCCTGCGCGTTAAAGTCCTTCACTTCAGCGGCTATTTGGGTCTGATAGGCCGATGCATCAAATCGCGTAATTTCAGATATACCCGATTTCCCGGCACAAAGAGCCGCCCAGGTCTCTTCGATACCGATCCCCACCGGGGTAACTAAACCCATCCCTGTAACTACGACTCGCCTGTTCAAAAGACCTCCTGTTCAATTGGCAAAGTTGTTAACCTTGCGCGCGTCTGAAAAAAATATTAATTTAACCCAGCCTCTTGTTTTAGGACTGATAAAAATACCTCAACCATATCACCGAAAACAACTGCTGTTCGCGCTTCAATGATTGCTAACACACTACCGTGTATGCTCGGGCACACGACTTTTGATCCGCCCCGCGCCTTTTGAGCACCTTGAAATATTAAGATC
>JAQYWI010000345.1 GCA_030145015.1 Desulfobacterales bacterium | reverse complement strand
CTTGTCAGATTCCCTGGCAACAGCGATCACGATACAATCATAGGGCGTGTTATCCTGGATTACGGTGGCAGCCATTTGGGGTCCGAGCAGCCCATAGGCCTCATCCTTGAAAAAGCTGGTGATGATCGCCATTTTTAGCCCGGAACGGGATTTCATATGGGTAAATACCATTTCCCTTTGCCTTATAAAACAAATGGAGGTTCCCGAAGTGGCCGGGAACCTCCATAAACTACCAAAATATAACCAACACCAATAACGAATCCATGCGGTCTATAGCTGAGTCTCCAAAGCAGAAGCCGATTTACCCGCAGCCGAAACGCGTTCGGCCGCATCTCTAGTCTTGAGCAAACACACCTCCTCGGCATCTACAAAATCGACGGCCTTTACTTCACAGAACCTGACACACTGAGGATCGCCATCACAGAGGTCGCATTTGAAAACCTGTTTATCGATAGTGTTAAAACCCATTGCGCCGAAGGGGCATACGCCAACACAGGAACGGCAGCCGATGCAGGCGTCGTAGTCAACATAAACCCGGCTCACTTTCTCATCGCGGGAGATCGCTTTCACCGGGCAGACATTCAAACAGGGCGCATCCTGACATTGCTGGCATGACATGGGAATATAAAGACCTTCAGCCTCCCATTTGATCACTCTGATCCGGCTTCTGGCAGGATTGGATTTTCCATCATGTGAAACCGAGCACACAAGCTCACACAGCCTGCATCCTGTGCACTTCTGGTAATCTATATATAACGCTTTAGCCATTTATTTCCTCCTTCTCAGATTGAATTATACCAAATGAGACGGCTCATTCTCCAGGCCCAGGCTTTTCAAAGTCTCAGGTGTTGGAATACCTTCACTATCAAGACCTTTGTGCTCGTATAATTCATCAATCATTTTTATAAATTTTTTCTTATCGATCTTTCTGCCGACCACATCTATAGCGCCCCTTCTGCAGGGCTCATCGAAATAGCGATGATTCAACATATCGCCTTTTTTAAGATCGTCTCTTGTCAGGCCTTCCCTTAAGTTGAAGAGTCGCTCCATCATGTTGGACCGTCTGGCCACTTCCCAGATCTCCTCGGGCGTCATTTCCAGACCGGTATTATAATAAAGTACTTTTGACCAATCTTCGAAATTAGGCAATGTCGCTCCCAGGAACGTCGTATGATATTTGCAGATACCGAGCGAATCCACTCCCATATAACAGTTTTCGTGCCAGAAGACCTGCCAGGGTTTGCCGACATAGGCCGTATGTTCAGAGCTTAACTTGCCGTCATAGGGGACCGGGTTGCCGTAAATCTTCTTTAAGACATCCTGGGGCAGATGGTATAGATCAATGGCCGGTCTGCTTCTCAAATGATCCGAACCTCTAGAGGCTGTGGCAATATTGAGGGCCAGCCCGGGCGTCGCCCGCTCATCTGAATGCAGGTTGCTCATTCCTTTGACCTGGATAAGATAATCAAAGGATTTTTTGCCGATTTTTTCTGAGGCCGGAATACCGCCGTCTGCCAGTGCATCTCCCAACCAGCCTTTGCGGTAACAGATGCGTTCGATCATTTCGATAACTGCGTCATCGTTTCCCCATCTCAGATCCAGCCCATCGGTCTGTTTGCTGGTGATAATCCCCTTTTCATAAAGCTCCATGGCCCAGGAAATGAGGCTGCCGGTTTCAAGATTATCCATACCGAACTGATCAACCAGATGATTGCCGACCAGAACCGTCAGCGCTCTGGGGGTATCGGTTTCCCCGCCAAATGCACCCTGCGAGGTGTATTCCGGTCCTTCATCATATTTCCCGGCATAGGGGCCTTCCGGGATTTTATATTGGGCACGACAATGAACCTGGCAGCCGAAGCAGCCCGTCATATGATAGGGCCCCATGGTCTCTTCAGCAATTTCATCGATCCGCTCCGGTTCAATATCATCAGCATACTCGCACTGGTTATATTGAAAATTCCGGCATCTGACCCCTCCCCAGGAATTCGTGGCGCCCCAGATAAAAGCCGTCCCCAGGGCCCCCTGGGTCTGATTGACTTTGGCGCTGACGATTTGATTAATAAAACGTTTATTATATTCCAGGGCTTCAACCGGTCGGGCGATATCGATGTCCATGGTTCCGCGGGCCGCTACTGCCTTAAGATTTTTGGAACCCATGACACATCCCATCCCCGTCCGGCCGGCGGAATTTTTTATGCCTGTCATGACATTGGCAAACCGGACCAGGTTTTCACCGGCAGGCCCGCACACGCAACTTTTGACTTCCTGATCTCCCAGGTCTTCCCTGATGGCCCACTGTGCGTCGGGTACGGCTTTGCCCCAAATGTCCCCGGCGTCTCGAATCTCGATTTCACCGTTGTGGATATAGATGTAAACTGGATTTTTGGCCTTACCTTTGATGACGAGATGATGAAAGCCCGCCCAGGCCAGCTCAGGTGAGAAAAAACCGCCCATATTGGCACTGCCGAGCAAGCCGGTCAGGGGTGATTTTGCCATGACATGCGTCCTTGCCGTGGCCGAAGCGCATGTGGCTGTCAAGATACCTCCGCTGATCAAAAGGGTGTTATCAGGACCCAAGGGGTCACAACCCTTTTGGGTGTGGTTATAAAGCAGGTATGCATCCAATCCCCGGCCGCCCAGAAACTTCTTTCTGACATCCAGCGGAATGGGTTTAGTCTGGATATCACCTGTGGTGAGATCAATATATGCAATCTTTCGATTTAACGGCATCTTACTTTACCCCCTTCTCTTTTAATTTTGCCTCTGCCAATTTTCGGTTTACCTCCCAGACCGGTCCTCGAATACGAGGCAGATTGGGATTAACCCAGTGGACCCGGTATTCCATTCCGCATATCGCACATTTGGCCGTTTTTTTTCCTTTCTCCGGCTGAATTCTTTCCATACAGGTTGGATTGTGGCATCTAAATTTACCATAGGTCCTGGTCTTTCTTAGACTCTCGGCCGTTGATAGGCTTCCGTTTTCAGTCGCCATAATATTCTCCTTTATTTTTTATACTGGAACCAAATTGGGTTCATCATCGTGAACCATTTAATTAATGAAAATTAATACCATAGTCGTCTTATTTGTCAAGTGGAAATATTGCCTTCTGTCTAATTTTTAAATAGTTTTCCTGTATAACCGATGATCATTACTGACCCACAGAGCGTTGCCCGGAGTCGCCCGAAAAATCAGAATCATTTTTTTTCGTTCAACATAATGAACTTTTTGCCCGATCGGGAAGCCGGCATCTATTGTACCGGACAGATCGAAATATCCGGTTCAGATACATTAATGCTCAACCGTTTTGAGGGTTTCATCCGATTCTTTCGGACGTCTATGCCACGGCGACATTTGATGCAAGCGTTCCCCCATTTTGGTCTTGCGGCAGTTCGGACAACATTTTAGACAGTCACTGTCAAAGATTAAACCGATTTTCCCCATCTGGGGTTCGGGTGCAAAATAGGCGCCGCATCGCTCGCAGGCTTCCAGTTCGACGGATCGAATCTCGCGTTTGGAAAATACCTGTAAAAATCGTTTTGCATTGATTTCGTGCCGCAATTCCGCGGCGCCATCCGGACAGACCCCCACACATGACCCGCAGCATATACATTGAAAGTGCGCATAGCTAAAAATCCGCAAATTTCCCTTATCATTGGCCTCGAGTGTTTCGGTGGGACAATTCTGGACACACGCAGCACAGCCCGTACATTTTTGCATATTAAGCCGGAATTTGTAAAATAGGAAAAAGGCCATCAGGATCATCAACTGTCCGCTGAGCATATGAAAGATCACCATGTTGTCACCAACGAAGGCGATCGATTCCAGGGTACCGTGAGCTAAAAAATATCCGGTCAAAAATGGTAATGCTGTAATAATGATCAGGAGAATATCAAGAATGGAAGAACCCTGCCGTAGATTT
>JAQYWI010000031.1 GCA_030145015.1 Desulfobacterales bacterium | reverse complement strand
TAAGGCAAGCTTGCGTCTTTTTACCATGAAAAATTCAGCTCCACCTTATCCCGGGAAGCAAGAATCTGCCGGGCGGGTTCCAGCGCAATTCGCACCGGAACCCGGCCTTCCGGGTCGGGTTTGCCGGCTATAATTTCCAGAGATTCGGGGCCCGAATGCCCGCTGATTTCCCAAAATAATTTAAAAGCCTGCTGCAGATCCGCTTCCAGATCCTTACCGTTAAGGTTTTTTTCGAAGTGGTCCCGGCACCACAACACCAGCTGGGTGATGCGGGAGACAAACAGCTGATAACGTAAGGAGATACCTCCTGCCGTGGTTTCATCGGGGGCAAAGGCAATGTCCTTGCCCTGCACAGCCGCAAGCGGGATAATTCCGCTGCGGATGAACTGGTCGATCCGGTTTTGATCGAAATTCGCTTCGGTGGGCGAAGGCCTTTGCGGATCTTCCGTGTTCAGCGGAAGATCCTCGAGACGGATGGCGTGCCGGTCCGTAAAGCTCGCCGGCCATCCTGTTTCGATAAGGCTCCGGCCGATCAGGGTTCCCAGCGCCCACACCGGGCTGATCCAGGCGGGATGTTTCTCCTCGAAGGGTATGCGGCGCGGCAGGTTGTCTTTGCCGTATGGATAACGTGCCGCAATGCGGTTGCAGGCGACGGTCAGCCATCTGGCGGACGGTGTTTTTTTAAAGCTTTGCCATCTGGCAAAGGGCGCTGCTTCCAGATAGTGGGGCAGAAATGCGAGACTTCGGATATCCTGCCAGCTGTCGATGTGAAAAAATTCCGGCCGGATCCACGTGATCGCGGGCACCAGCAGGGTTTCTGACAATTGCGCAATTCTTTCAAGAAGTTCCAGGTTTCTGGGGCTGCTGTCAAAGGGTAAATCCACCAGAATCAGCGACGGCAGTGCGTCGATCATTTCCGCAGCCAGGGCAGCGAGGGTGTCGTTCAGCGAATCATCAGATACCGGGACGATCTCAATTCGGATATCGCTGTCCCCGGCATTTACCTGCCGCAGGAGTAGACGCAATCCGCGCCAGGATGCCTCCAGCCTCCTGAATTTTACATCTAAAAAAATATGCTCCAAAATTTTTTGAATAATGGTATCGATCTGCCGGGCCGCTGCCTGCGTTCCGGAGAGGAGACCGGAATGCGCATCCGGCAGGGCCACTATATCAAGAATCTTGTCCAGGGAATCACGCGAAGGTGACTGCGGTTTCCGGGGGGTGGTTTCAACCCGGATGGGGGGCAGATTCGGCCACTGAGCCAGTCGGATGTTGATTTGTTCATCAGAAAGATTCTTTCTCCCGGCCTCTTTAATCCATTCTTTGGCTTCCCGGAGGTTTTGCAAAGCCGGGTTATTCTGCACCATATTGTCCGGATGGAAATCTTTGAGTCTTGTAAATTTTAGTTCAATATGTTTATCCGGGTACAGGTCAGAGGGAACCGCTACAGTGCAGGTCGGCCCGAATTCTGCGATCACCCGGTCCGGATCATTGGGATCAACATCCAGGGGAGCTTTATCCCAAACAGCATAATCCGGACCAAAAAGAGGCGCCAATGCCAGAATCTTGAAAGGAATTGAAGGGATTTTCATGAATGCTCCAGGCGTTGGATAGTTAACCACACCATTTCAATCGATTATTTCGGTGGTTTATTCACCCTCTTATTCCCGGGTCTGAGTGCTGTTTAATTCCGGTGCAGGTTCTTGATGCTCTGCCAGGCGACCTCCGCCAAGGAAACGAAAGGTAGGTCCTTTGGGGCTGAGGGACAATAGGTTGTCGGGATTTAACGGCGCCTGAATATGCACGGGTGCGGCGTTGATCAAAACCAAGTTTTGTCCGGTCAGATCTTTCACCCAGTATTGATCCTGGTCAAAAAAAAGCTGGGCATGCCGATCCAAGATTCCGGGATGCTCCAGGCTGAAATCACAGTCCGGGTTTTTTCCGATGATCACCGGCAACTCTTTAAATGAGCGCAGGGTGGGGCCGTATTGAATGACGAGCGGCACTCGAACTTTTTGTATCGATACCTGGGCTTCAGGGACCGGTTCGGTTGGGAGTGGTGGCGGTGTTATTTTTTCCACCGGTTCTGATTGCATTTCAGTGGAAGCCCCTGGCTGGTTCAATTTTTCAAGTGCCTGGGCGCTTTCTTCGATCCGGGTCAGAAAACTTACCTTAGGTCCGCCTTCCGCGAAAATCAATACATCCCCGGATTTCAAATAGGCCTCCGTGACGCGCTTGCCGTTAAGAAAGGTTCCGTTGGCACTCTGATCTGAAAATTTGAATCGGTTCCCCTCTCTGGTAATTAGGGCATGTTTGCGAGAAATAATCGCCAGATCCTTTGGGAATTGGACCTGGCATGCGGGATGGCGGCCGATGGATATCTCTGAATCCAAAAATTCCTGAATTTCACCTTTCAAAGGGCCTTCAATGTGCACGAGCTGGACAACGATAGTGGGTTTATCAGTCATATTTCAATAATCTTTGAGAAGTCAAAGCATTAATATGATGTTGATTTTAAGATTATCATGGAATATGAAAATGCTATCAAAATATATTGAAATGTCAAGTAGATATGATTTTCAACTTAGTATTGCGACATCGTGGCAGCGTTCATAAAAAAATAAGCCCTTGTGACAGCTTAAGCCGGAAAACGACAATTCAAGGCCCCAGAAGGACGATTCAGGCCGGAAAACGACACGTCATGCCGAAGGCCGATAAGTCGATCCTTTATTTTTCTAATTCCGCGATCCTGTCAGCCTGCTGGGCCACGCGAATCATCCAGGCGCTGTCTTCTTTGAGGTGGATTTCCGCCAGGTGATTGAATTCTTTGGCCTGGGCGGCGGATCCTTTTATCAGCCAGGCCTCCGACAGATAGTAGTAATTCTGTCCATTGGCGGGATCCAGGCTGACCGCCTGTTCCAATGCGCGGATCGCTTTATCCGGCTTGCGGTCCTCCAGAAGGCGCCGCCCCTGGTCGGTCAATTGCAACGCGGCCACAACGCGCGGATTTTCCTCAGCCGCCGCTTCGGCTGGTGTTGTTTCTTCGGCCTCAGCGGGCGCTCCTTTTAAAATCGGTTTGGGACATCCGGCCAGCCATACTGCCAGCAGGACCAGAGCGACAATTTGAATGGGTCTGGTTTTCATCGATCATCCTCTTCGATCACGTCTTTTAGGCTTTCTATGATTTTTCCGGCGATGCCGCCCTTGGCGTGCAACGCGCAATGCTCGGTCGGTGTGCGGCCTGCCAGAAAATACTCTTCAGTCGGCTGGGGGCAATCATCGACAGCTATCAGGCCGGTGACCGAACAAACCGATATCTTCTCTACACCCCGGGGGGCCTTAAATTCTGATTCGGATCTGTATTGCGGGATGGCGTTCATCAGATCCGCCCAGATCGGCAATGCCGCCGCCGCGCCGGTGGCTGCAATCGGATCCCCATTGTCAAAGCCGACCCAGACCAAAGCTAAGATATCCGGCGTGTAGCCCACAAACCAGGCATCTCTAAAATCGTTGGTCGTTCCGGTCTTACCCGCAACCGGCCAGGATACGCCTCTCCATTTCAAGGAACGCGCCGTGCCCTCTTTGACCACACTTTGCAGCATAGCGGTCATGATGAATGCTTCGGCCGGCGGAATTAAACGCTCGATATTTAAATGCGTTTGCTCGAGGATCTTGTCATGTTCATCGACGACGCCCTCTAAAGATAGCGGAAACGGCTGCACGCCTTCCGCTGCAAAAACACAATAGGCCCGTGCCAGTTCAAGGGGGATGACTTCAAAGGCGCCTAAGGCCAGCGAGGGATAAGGCTTTAGGGGTGTTGAAAAATTAAATTTTGCGGTCATATCCACGATCTGATCAAGGCCGATCTTCATGGCCAGATCGACGGTGGCCAGGTTGTACGACTTTTTAAGGGCATTCTTAAGACTGACGGTATATTCGGTCACCGGCTCAAAGTTCTTGGGCTCCCATAATTTCCCGTCCACCGTATAGGATTTAGGGTCGTTCGACAGCAGGGTCGCAGGAGTGAATTTGTCCAGGCCGCTCAAGTAGACGAATGGTTTGAAGGCGCTGCCGGGCTGACGCCGGGCCTGGGTGATTCGATTAAACTGGCTGGTGCTGTAATTGCGGCCGCCCACCATGGCAAGGATGTGCCCCGTTTTGGGCTGCATGACGACAATGGCCCCTTGAAGTTTTTGTTCCGGCGCTTCGCGTTGCAGGTCCGGGTTTGAACTTTCCAGCCGCACCAGACCTTTTGACAGGGCCCCTTCGGCGGCCATTTGAACTTGGGTGTCCAGGGTGGTGTAAACAGAAAGCCCCAGGCTGGAAAGGTCTTCGGGACGATAGAGGGCATTCAGCTGCTCGGTCAGGTAATCGATAAAGTAGGGCGCTTTTGTATCGGATACGGTAAACCCGACGGCTTTGATCGGCTGTTTTAGCTCGACTTGAAGTTCGGTCTCCGAAAGCCATTCCTGGCGGTGCATCGATTGTAAAACCACATCCCTGCGGCTGCGGCAGCGCGCTTTGTCCCGGTATGGTGAATAATGATTGGGTGCTTTGATTAAGCCTGCCATGATGGCTGCTTCCGAAAGCGTCAATTCCTTTACCGGTTTGCCGAAATAAAAATAAGATGCTTCACCGAATCCATTGATGGCCACCGAACCTTTTTGTCCCATATAGATTTCATTTAAATAGATCTCTAAAATTTCATTTTTGTCGTATTTTAATTCGATAATAACCGCCAGGAGGATTTCTTTGAACTTACGGGTGAGGGTTCTGGCCGGTGTCAGAAAGTAATTTTTAGCGAGCTGCTGGGTTAAGGTCGAGCCGCCCTGACGGATGGCGCCGTGGCGCAGGTTGGTAATCAGCGCCCTGAGGATACCGCGGAAATCGATACCGGAATGCTGAAAGAAACGGTGGTCCTCAGCGGCCAGGACGGCCCGAACCAGATGCTCCGGAACCTGTTCAATCGAGATCAAATGCCGGCGTTCGCGTTCCGGACCAAAAAACTGCATAATTTCCTCTGGTTCCAATTCCAAAATCGGAACCTTATCACCACTGTCAATCCGGAGTATCGTTTCGATTTTATTGTCACTGGATATAACGCGAACCGGGAAGCCTCCCCTTGTGCGCCACGGGGTTTTTAAATCATTCAGGAAAATATTTATTTCCACCGGCGTAATCTGGATATCACCCTTCTTAGCCGGCCGGTGATTTACGCTGCGGTAGCCCAAATTGACAAGCTTCCTGGTGAAAATGGGCGGGTTGAAGCGCTGGCCCGGATAGAGGAGCGTCGTATCCGAATAAACCGTGGAAGGGATGTGCCAGCGTCGAGCTGAGAAGCGCTTTTCAACCTGGGATGAGAGGTACCACCCATAAATCGCTAAAGCCACGCCCACTAAAATAAAAATGACGAGGGTGTATTTTATTAATCGTTTTAACATTATACTTTTAGGTTAATCAAAACTCGAAATACGAATATCGAAAGTCGAAACAAATTCGAATATCAAATGACCCAAATTCAAAAGTTTTGAACATTTGAATTTAGGATTTCGATATTGTTTCGTATTTCGGCCAATTTAATAAAATCAGGCGAGTTTCGGATTTTATAATATAACTCAGATTTATATGATAGGGAATGCGCAAAAGCGTTTTCTCAGCTAAATTGAACTCATAAAACTTCAGGGCTTATTCCATCCTCGCAATCCCCAGAACAGTGACACCAATGCTAAAGCGCTGATGATTGCCGCGACAAGCGACGTTGCGTATATACCGCCTGCCAGCCAGATAGGACCACCGATTAAGGCACCCACGACCCGCCCGATGCCGCTTGTTGCCAGATAAGTTGCCATCATGGTTGCCCGTGCCGAGGGCAATAATTCCGTGAAAAGAGACAGACCGGTCACAATCATAAACTCAAATGATAAAAAAATCAGAAATAAACCCACCAGCGCAACACCAATGCTCTGCCCCAGATAAGGCAGGCTGGCGTAGCAGATAATACAAGCCCCAAGCCCCCCCAATAGCGATCGCTTTAATCCCAGGCGGTCGGCCAGTGCAGCCGTCATGGTCTCACCGGCCAATTCGGCAATGCCGATAACGGCTGTCCCGAAGCCCAATGCCACAATGCCTATACTAAATCGGTCTTCCAGCCAGGCACCATAGACGACAAACAGGTTGTCGTTGGCCGCGCTGACCAAAAATGAATAGAAAAGTGCTCCCAGAGCTGCTCTTTCGCGCAGCAAAGGGCGCCATGCATGTTTGAACAGCAGCCGGGAATGTTGCTGCGGATCTTTTTGCCCGCCTTTTTCAATTAAAATTCGTAAAATCAAGATTCCGAAGAGGGCGAAACCACCCATGACCCAAAAAGGCGATTGCCATCCCAGTCGGTCGATGAGAAGTGCGATCGCCGGAATCCCCAGCAATGTGCTCCCGGCCCAGCTAAATTCAAGAAACCCGATTACCAGGCCCCTGCGATGAAACGGAACACGCTCACCGACATAGGCTTGCAGGGCCGGATCAAAAATGCTTTTCCCTAAACCGGCCAAAAATAAAGCAATTAGAATCACACCGTAAAAGGGAAAGAAGCCCCCCGCAAACATGCCCACGACCAGCAATGCCATCCCGGTCAGCATCATTAAGCGATACCCCAGACGGTCCGCAACAGGTCCGAAGAAAAGACCTAAAACCGACGTGGCCTGATTTACGGCAATTAATGAAGTAATTGCCGTAAGGGGGACACCCAGGCCGCGGCTTAATGCCGGGGCAAAGGGATAGACAAATCGGCGCGCCGTATTGAGTACGAGGCGACACAGGGTGGTTGCCACTATTGTCAGGGTTAGCTGCGTAGCAGAGGCTGAGGTTTTATCAGAAACCGCGGCGTTTGGCATGGCTATTTACATATGAAGGGATAATTCTTTGTTGGATGTCTTCTGCATGGCGCATAGCGCATAGGGCATAGTTCAAAAACAAAGAATAATAAAGATATATTGTAAATTAATCTGCGCTTTGCGTAATCGTCTCAAACTCAGGTGGTTCATGCAGGTGTTTTTTAACATAGCAAAGATCTACAGCTTTAATGATGGCCGGTTTGTATTTTTCCGGAAAGTCCGGCGGCAGCGTGAGTTTCATCCTGATTTTTTCGATCATACCGGTTTTTTTATTGGGTTTAAATTCTAGTTCGAGTTTTAATTTTTCAGTATCGATCTTGCGCTTTTCACAAAATTCCAAAGCATAGATACCCGCACAGGTACCCAGTGAGGCAAAAAACAAAAAAGGAGGAGTCGGTCCTGAACCCTCGCCGCCGTCTTTTTCACTTTGATCGGTTTTGATCGTAAATCCTTTGAAGTGTGCATTGACTTTTTTACCCCCCGGAAAGCTTATTTCCATTGCCATAAGTGTATCTCCTTCCAAAATAGTGTTTTAACGGTCCCCGAAATTCAATTATCCGGTTATCTGGAAAGAACAAGTTGTATTGGTTGTGGGATCCCGGCGGCGGGAGATCATTTAATTTCGCGGCTGGAAGCCGCTCCCACAGGGGTTTTTTTTATGGTAACTTGGACTTTCCGGATAAGCGCCTTCAATTATTTGAAGATGCCAGCAGATACCATAAAACATCGGTGCTTTCAATCATACATTAGTGCCTAAAAGTTTTTGATCGCAAATATTTATAACATATAGATATAATTGTTAATTCTGTTATAATTACATCCTTTATATTTGCTTTTCGTTTCATAAAAAGCGGATCGGATAAGATATTATTTAAGAAAAGACAACCTTGAGCCGATAATCTCATTATAATCCGGTGATATGCGTCAACGCTCAGCTTATTTTACATTAAAAACAGCCGGGTAGATCCGAATTTCATTCGCAGAGCGAAAGGAGTTTTCCAAAATGGAACCAAACGAATTAACCTGTCCGCAATGTGGTCTTGTTAATAATTATCTTTCGGAAGCCTGTGCTCAGTGCGGGATCATTTTTGTGAAAAATCCTGCCATGCAGGCCGCACAAAATGACCCGGCCATGCAGGCCCAGGCCGAGCAAGATGAACAAAAAAGAAAAGCCATAGAAGAGGCGGAAACGATATTGGAGCAAAGTGATCCTGCAGCCGAAAATGCCACGCTTAAGAATGAAACGATTACGCGGCCCAATCCTGCTGAAGATACTGTTGAAATGATGATCCCGGTCGAACCCGAGGCTCCGGAAACAAAATCGGAGGCCTCATCTAAAGACGAGACGAAATCAGAGGAGAATCAGAAGACGGAAAATCCGGAAATTGAGATGGAGGCCATTGAAACCACGATTGAAATGGTAACCGAACCAACGGATGTTGAAGAGCTTTTTTTATCAGAGGTTAATGCAGATCGGTCCGAAGAACCGACAGATTCGGAAACTGTCGAAAAGCCTGTTGACCCGGCCACCGACACGGATGCCGCGGTCGAACAGAGTGATAAAACGGCTAAATGGGACACCGTTGAGCCGGAAAGCAAAGATCAGAAACAAGAAGATACGGCTGAAAAACAATCGGAAGCTGAGCCGACCAAAGCGGAAGACGCTGCCGCCGAAGTTGCTGAACCGGAAAATTCCAATAAGATAACTACAGATTTTGCCAAGCCCGCTGAGCAAGAGATATCGGTCTGGGAAAATCCGGAATCGATGGCGGCAGAAAAGTCAGCGGTCGAAAATAAAGCCGGGACCCCGGAAGCGTCTGCGAAAAATCAGGAGACGGCCGCGGCCCAGGAAGGGGCTCTAAAAAAACAACAGGAGATCCAGGTGAGGGAAGCCTTGAAAAAGCAGCGGGAATCCCAGGCTAAGGCCGAAGCCTTTAAAAAAGAAAAAGCGGACCAGGCCCAAGCAACGGTTCTAAAAAAGAAAAAATTGGACCGGGTTAAAGCCGAAGCGTTAAAAAAACAAAAAGTGGCTCAAGCCAAAGCAGAAGCGCTGAGGAAAAGGAAGGAAGCACAGGCTAAAGCGAAATCTGTCAAAAACCAGCAGGCGGCCCAGGCCGGTGCGGAGGCGTTGAAAAAGCAGAAAGAAGCCCAGGCGATAGCTGAAGCATCCGCCCAGGAAATACAGATTGCCAGTAGCGGCCTTCAAGAAGCGGGTTCACAAACTACCGCGCAAAATCGAAAAACGCATGAAAAATTTTTGGGCTTGCTCAAGAGATACAAAGGCAGGGCGATCGGGATCAACTACGATAATTCTACTGAAATTAAAGAAGCAGAGTTGATCGAGGCCAATGAAGAATTTTTCAGTGTGTTGGTCAAAGCTAAAAAGCTGCAGTATAGTTATCCGTTAAAGAGTATTTTAACGATTATCGAGGGGCAGGAGGGGGTTGAAACCGGCCGGGATGACAAAAAATTAAAATTTGATGCTGTTATCAAGGTGTATCCCCTCGTCACATTTTAAAATAACCAGTGCCTAAAATTAGCAAAAGTGCCTAAGGCTGAGAAATAGATAATGCGCTTTCCAGCTTTAGGCGCTTTTTTATTGGTTCCTACCCCAATTGATTTTCTTGTCTTTTTATGTAAATCTAGACAGGGTTCAAATCCTCCTTTTTAAAATTTGAAACGCTCAATTAGGGTGACATTTTTCCCAATAACCTTTTAAAACATGCTGGTGGATCCTTATGCGATATCCCATGATTAATTCCAAATTGTTTGTCCGCAACAGGCAGCGCTTTTGTAAACAACTAAAACCGAATTCGATTGCGGTGCTTAATTCCAATGACTTTATGCCGACCAGCGCCGATGGAGCTCACCCGTTTATCCAGCAGACCGATATCCTTTATTTAAGCGGCATCGATCAGGAAGAAACCATATTGGTTATGTGTCCGGATACCCCGGAAGAGAAGCAAAAAGAAATTCTGTTCATAAAGGAAACCAACGAGCAGATCGCCACCTGGGAGGGGCAAAAATACACCAAGGAGCAAGCACAGAAGTTTTCCGGAATCAAGACGATCCACTGGACTTCAGAGCTTAATACCATTTTGCGTCCTTTGGTTGTTCAGTCTGAAAATATTTATTTAAACACCAATGAGCATCTGCGGGCAGCGGCTGCCGTGGAGACGCGCGACATGCGCTTTCTCAAATGGTTCCGGCAGGCCTTTCCGTTACATAATTATGAGCGCCTGGCGCCCATTATGAACGATTTGCGCGCAGTTAAATCCCCTCTGGAGATCGAACTGATTAAAGCGGCTTGCGGCATAACAGAGAAAGCATTTCGGCGTCTGCTCGGTTTTATCCGGCCCGGGGTATGGGAATATGAGATCGAAGCCGAGATCGTTTACGCGTTTATGCGAAATCGATCGCGGGGACCGGCTTTTGAAACGATCGTGGCTTCAGGAATCGACTCCTGCACCCTGCATTACGTCAAAAATGATAAACAATGCAATGACAGAGACCTGGTACTCATAGATTTCGGCGCTGAATATGCGAATTATGCCTCTGATGTGACCCGAACGCTACCGGTAAACGGCAAGTTTTCGAAAAGACAAAAAGAAGTATACAATGCCGTCTTAAAAATTCAAAAGGCCGCCATTCAAATGCTTAAACCGGGCAATACCCTTGAAAAATATCAAAAAGACGTGGCCAGGTTAATGGAGGCCGAACTCATTCGTCTGGGCGTGTTGAAAAAAGCAGAAGTCAAAAAACAATCCAAGGATTCACCGCTCTATAAAAAATTCTTTCCCCACGGCACCTCGCACCATCTCGGGCTGGACGTGCACGATTATGGTGATCGGTATCGCAAATTTGAAGCCGGAATGGTTTTTACCTGCGAGCCGGGGATTTATATCCGCGATGAGGCCATCGGGGTTCGAATTGAAAATGACATTTTAATCACCCGTGACGGTCCCGTTGATTTGACCGAAACCATCCCGCGCGAAGTCGAAGAGATAGAAGAATTAATGCGTCAGGGGAAATAACCTGACCCTATCGAATAGATCCTAGAATTCAATTCGAGAGCGGATTCCCCAGACGTAAACCGTATCTTCTTCCGGGTTGCGCACCGGATCGAAGATGAGCTGAAACGTGGGGCCGACCTGAATCTCCGGCGTTACCTGCACGCGATAGTACGAATCGATCTGCTTCTGATTGTCCAGCTCATGATTGGCCGGATCGGACCAGGTGTAGCCGACACCGATGCGATCGTTGGCCTGTCCGAAGATTCCATCTATGACCAAGCCCGCGTTCGCCATGTGCTTGACGGGCGTCGGGCCATCGTCGCTGTGGTTCGCGTAGCCGTAGCGCAAGAAAGGCGTAAAGCGTCCGAACCGCTGCAAAGCCGGGCCGGCGATGCCCCAACCGCTGGCAACATCGGCGTCTTCCCGCTGGTTCTGATGCCAGATCGAGACGTGAACGTGACCATGCGGCGGACGCCCGGGCTCCCGCGGTATCAAGCCCGTGTCGTAGCCGATCTCGAAAATCTTGTAGAGTTCGCCTTTCTCGTAGGTATTCCAGCCGGCTTTCTCCGTATCCGCGTTGGCGTCATGGGCGCCTGCGCGGAGCATGACCTTGGTGTGAGGTCTGTACACGGCAAACGCGCCGAGCCCGTTTGAGGGCAGCGGTATGGCTGCGTTGGTAACCTGATTGAAGTCGACGAAGTCTGTCCGGAAGTTTTTGAACGGAAAGAAGTCGTAGGCCGTAATGGGGAAGATCCGCCGCGCGCGAAACCCAAAGACATTTCTGAATTTCTGTTGTATCCAGAGCTCTCCGATGGACGAATCGGTCTCCCCGAAGGGCGCGGCCGTCGAGTAGAGCGATCCGAATTGCGTGAACAAAGTCTGGGGCGAAAGCTCGGTGCGTATGGTGCCGCGCTTGAGGAACTCAAATCCAAGCATCGTCGTCGTACCCGTCCCGCGGCCGAGAAAGGTCCATGTGGCCGTAATGTCGAGATCGTAGCTGGCGGCTTCGTCCTTCGACCCGAAGGTGTCGCTCGCCTTTTGGTAGAAGGTCGTATAGGAGATGCCGTAATTGAATCCGTACTTCTGGTCGAGGTCTGCCTTTAATTCATACCAGGGTTTCAACGCCCAGTCGACGCCGGGGAACTGAAAAAGATAATCCTTCGGTTCCGCGTCTTCTTTCAGCCTCTCGACAATGGAACCAGGGTTATTCATTGACAAGCCGGGCTCCTGCTCGCTTGTGTCTGTGCTGTTGGGCTCTGCATTTTCCAGCGTTGTGCTGCCGGCCTAAACCTGCGCGGCCACAATCAGGCCCGCCATCAAAATGGCACCCAACCTATTTGCTTTGCAGCCGCGGCTCGCTGTGCTTTTAGCGTTTCATACCCATCGTCGTAGCTGCCGCGGTATTTGCTAAGCCAGGGTTCGGGAACATGCAAGGGATCATGCGGCGTCGTGAAAGCGAGATAGGCGAGAAAGGGTTTGCCGTCGCCATGGTTTTTGCGAATCGACTCGATCAGAAAGTCGGTGTAACTGCGGGTGGCATAGAAGTCCCCGGGCAGTGCGTCGAGTTTCTTATCGTCCTGGACATATTCAGCAATCTCCTCGTGCACGGCCATCATTCCGAACATGTCACTCCAGTAGCTGGCCCCGCCGAAAAGCATGCTGAATGATCGCTCAAACCCGCGTGCATGCGGCCAGTAATCGGGTTCTTTCCCAAGATGCCATTTGCCGGCCATATACGTATGGTACCCGCCGGTTCGAAGCGCTTCGGCGAGTGAGACCACACGCTTGTTCAGGTGCCCTTCGTAACCCGGCTTGCCGCGTTGCTCGGGCGCAATCATCTCTCCCATATTACCGAGCCCCGCAATGTGATTGTCAGTTCCTGACAGCAGCATCGAGCGGGTCGGGGAGCAGCTCACTGAAACATGGAAGTCCGTGAACTTTACCCCGCGCTGGGCAAGCGCATCGAGATTCGGTGTTTCTATCTCGCTTCCGAAGCTGCCAATATCCGTCCAGCCCATATCATCAGCCATGACCAACAGAATGTTTGGCCGCTTTGCTTCGGCATAAGAGGTCGAGATGACCAGGAGGCATAGGACACCAAAGATAGATATAAACTTTTGCTGTTTGGATACTCTATTCACAGATGATCTCCTTTCGTCAGGTGTTTCTTAAATTCTTTTCCTTGGGATATAGACAATAAACCCGCAGATCTCTATATTCCTTAGAATGAACATTTTAGCCCCAAAATGGTATCGCTTCGGTGTTGTTTCTAATTCAAACCCGAAAATAAATTTTTAATCCAGTCCCAAAAAAATTGACCTCCTATATTTTACATATTATAATAGTTCATAAAGTAAAAAATGAATTTTTGAGGAATCACCATTTCTTCAAAATAGGCAATGGAATGTAGTAGAATTAATAATTCATTAAATGGAGGATGCCATGGCGGCTGCAAAGAAAAAAGCAACTACTAAAAAGAAAACTGCCACAAAGAAAACCGCTGCAAAGAAAACTGCTGCGAAGAAGACCGCTGCGAAGAAGACCGCTGCGAAGAAGACCGCTGCGAAGAAGACCGCTGCAAAGAAGACCGCTGCAAAGAAAACCGCTGCGAAGAAAACCGCTGCAAAGAAAACCACTGCAAAGAAAACCGCTGCAAAGAAACCCGCTGCGAAGAAAACTGCTGCGAAGAAAACTGCTGCAAAGAAACCCGCTGCAAAGAAAAAAAAGAAGTAGTTAATATTTGCCCGCTTAACAATCAAAAACGGGGAGCAAGATCATTTAGCACTGATAAAAATAATTCTTGCCTCCCCGTTTTTGTTTGCTCAATCTAAAATTCTACGATTACACTAATAGACCGAATCGTCAGCAAGTTTTAATCCGAGCTTCTTTATGAAAAAATGAAAGGGTAAACAACCTTTTGGGGAAGGGTGTAATGCATGCCTCTATATTTAATTTCATTAAATTGTTGATTTCTAATACCTACTTTTCATTTGATTTCTGTGTATTTTGCGGAGGGTCCTCCGCAGATGGGGCAGGTCGCTTCCGGAATCTCCGAAAGGGTTGAACCGCAGTTTTGACATACAAAATAGGGAGACGGGCTGCCTTCGATTTTTTGGGTCAAAAATCCGAAAAATATCCCCGTGCCGGATTTAATTTTTTTTAGAAGCGCCCGATGCTGCTTTTCGGCTTCCCAGGCATAGGTGATATATTGAATGGCGTCGGCATGATTCTCAGGTGTTATCTGTTTAATGAGCTGAGGATATTTATTATCGATCTCTTCTAATTCCACCGCAGTTGCCAGTTTAAGATTTTTACGGGTACTTGAAACTTTAGGCTCGAATTCCGGTACTTCTTCTGCCTCCGCCCCAATGTCTGCTAAAACCTTTTTGAAATTCCTGGCGTGAATAGATTCGGAAGTGGCTATAGCCATAAACAATTTAGCGATGTTGGGATACTTTTCCGACACAGCCTTTTTCGCATAGGCCTGATAGTCATTAAATGCCTGAACCTCATCCTGGTAGAGGGTTTGCAGCACGGATATGGTTTCAGGGTATCTTGATTGAGCGTTAATGCAAACCGCAGATAATAAAAAAGCAAAGATGCAAACCATAGCAATTGAGATACTTAAGTACCGGTAGCGATCCGTTTTTTCTGGCATTATACTTCTCCAATAAGGATATTTTTTTTAATTTTATGACGTAATCACAGATCAAAAAGCAACTGTTTTTTAAACAAAGGATGGATTTATTGCTAAAAATTGTTAAATGCGCTTTTCTTTGCCCGTTTAAAGCGGCATAATAGGGACAGTTGTATTTCGAACTAAATCCGAGAAGAGAAAATGAAAGATGAGCAGAACGGATAATACGAATTGGGAAGATCGGGTTGTTTCTCCCGGGGAGGCCCTGGCGCATGTCAAACCGGGGATGACCATTTTTCTGGGCAGTGGCGTGGCTGAACCGCGAACTTTGATGAAAACGCTCATTGATTCCGGTCTGTCCAATACCAACGATCTGGAATTGATTCAGCTGACCAGCCACAGTGATGTTTTTTCACTAAAAAAACTGGATTGGCAAAAGTACCGCCTGAAAACGTTTTTTTCCACCTGGGTGTCCACCGAAGCGGTCATCGCCGGAAGTGTCGATTTGATTCCGGCCCGCTTTTCTCAGATTCCAAGGATTATAAAATCCAAAAGGTTGCCCATTGATGTGGCCTTTATCCAAATCACGCCTCCCAATGAGGACGGATATTGCAGTCTCGGGATGGCCGTTGATGTTGCCCGGGAAGCCATGGAGCAAGCCTCGGTGGCGGTGGGCGAAATCAATGCTCAGATTCCCTTCACATTTGGCGACACCATTGTCCCGGTTTCGGATTTTGACCTGCTGATAAAATCAACCGAACCGCCGGCCTATTTTAAGCGCTGGCCGGTTGACAGCGTCATCGATCAGGTGGCCGCCAACATTGCGCAGGTGATCGAAGACGGGGATTGCATCAGCTTTTTCACCGGCTCCTTGTTTGAGGCTCTGGGTCGGCACCTTGTCCACAAACGTGACCTGGGCATCCATTCATCTTATTTTACGGATGCTTTAATGGATCTCGTTAAAAGTGGTGCTGTCAGCAATTATCGTAAGGCGGTTTTCAGGGGCAAATCGGTGGCTTCCTATGCCCTGGGAACGCCGGAGCTGATGGCCTGGCTGGATCACAACCCGCTGGTGGAATTTCAGAGTATTGGACAGGTGTTTGATCCGACCCAAATCGGCCGCAATCCTAATTTTGTAGTTGTGGAACAAGCCCGCAATGTGGATCTGTTGGGCCGCATGGCTTTTTCGGCCGGAAAGAGAGATATCATTTCGGGACCGGGACAGGCGGCAGACCTGTTCACCGGTGCCGAGATTTCCCGCGGTGGACGCTCCGTGATGGGACTACCCAGCCGCAACTCAAAGGGGGATCCCAATATCGTCGTGATGTTGCGCAACCTTCGCAACCAGTTCCATATGCGTGAATCAATTGATGCGGTGGTCACCGAATACGGTATCGCCAACCTGAAATGGCGCACCATCCGTGAGCGCGCCCAAGCCTTGATCGATGTTGCGCACCCTGATGACAGACAAAAACTTGTGGAGCAGGCCAAGGAAAAGCGAATCTTGTTCAGCGACCAGATTTTTTTGTCCGAGAGTGCCCATTTATACCCCATGGAAATCGCAACTGAGCACGTCTTTAAAGACGGATTGAAGGTTCGCTTCAGGGCCATCAAACCTTCCGATGAAGAAGCCATGCGGCGCCTTTTTTACCGTTTTTCAAATACGGCGGTTTACCGACGATTCCTGTTTCCGATCTCCACCATGCCCCATGACAAATTACAGGGATACGTCAATGTAGATTATCGTCAGGTGATGTCGGTGGTGGCCCTTGCAGGGGAACCCGATCAGGAGGCCATCGTTGCCGAAGCAAGATATGCTAAAGATGACCAAAGCGCTTACGGGGAAGTGGCTTTCATCGTGGATGAAAAATATCAAGGACGCGGTATTGCCACATACCTGTATAAAATGCTGATCCGGCTGGCAAAAGAACGCGGATTGAAGGGTTTTACCGCGGAGGTGCTGCAGGCCAACAAGGAGATGATGAGCGTTTTTGAAAAAGGCCATTTGCCGATTGATGCCCGCTTACAGGATGGTCTATACCGGCTGACGATTCCCTTCGATGCCTAATCAAGCACCTAAAGTAAATTTGGTTGTTTCAGCGACCCTCTTGCGGACGACCTTTGCCTCTTCCTCCAAGTAGCGCAGATGCGCAAGCGCCTCCCCGGTGGCAAACCATTTTTGGGCGACCGGAAACTGATCCCAGCGCTCACAATCTATATCCCAGGACATATGTGAAGCGACCTCAAAAGCACTCATTGCACCTTTGGTAAGGATTGCGAGGACCTCATCTAATCTGAGGGCATGATGTTTTTTCAGCTCTTCGATCCTGGCCCTGTGGTTGTCAATCAAACGCCGGTGCCCGGGCAAAACAAGATCAACCGGCAATTTGTGAACTTTGTCCAGGCTGGCCAGATAATGCTTTAAATGATTATCTGTATCCGACCAGCATTGGATGTTGGGTGTTATGTCGATCAGGATATGATCACCGGCCACCAGAATCTTCTTGTCCGGTTCATACAGGCAGGTGTGCCCCATTGTATGGCCGGGGGTTGCCACACATTTGAAATGATAGACACCCACATCAATCCCATCACCATCATCCAAAACCTTTGTTTCCGGGATCCAATCCGAGCCATATTTAGCCCCCGGATGTTTATCGATCGCCGCTTTCAGCTGATCTTCGGGAAAACCATTTTGACCGGCATATGCAATCATAGCCCCAAAACCTTCCCAGGATTCCATCAGCTCTTTATCCGGCCGGCTGAAAAAGATGTTGGTGGAATCTGTGGCCAGTTCTGAAACCAGGCCAAAATGATCGGCATGCAGATGCGTGATAAAAATATCGCTTTTAGAAAGATTAATTCCCAGGGTATCCAAGCCCTTCTGCATGGCCTCGAGGCACTCTTTGCGGTTTAAGCCCGTATCAATAATCAGGCTCCTTGCGGGATCCTTAATGATATAAGAATTTAAATATTTTAGAGGGCTTTCCGGTAAAGGAATTTTGTTTCGGAACAAGTTCGGTAATATTTCTTCACACATGGCATTAACCTTTTTGTGTTTTTCTTCTGGTTTCTGGCTGCTGATCCGTGAGTTTAGTCGATTTGTTAATTGGTTTTATTGGTTAAATTGGTTGAATTGGTTAAATAACTGGACCAGTAGAATGAATGTATTAGTTGCGGACCTCCATAACCAACCAATCAAACCAATCAAACTAATTAAACAGGCCTTTCGGCCTTTATCCTTGAACCTTTGAACCAGGCTATATCACACCTTCTGATTCAGCAAAATGCTTAATGCGATTGGCGGCGCTTTTTATAATACGTGCAATCAACCAGGGTTGCATAGATGTTCATCGTTTCAGGTGCAAGCGCGCGCAGAGAAGGAGCGCTGAAGACGGCCATGGGGGATGGCGGCGCGTTCATGGTTGCCGGGCACAAGATATACGGGGGTGCCGCTGTCGGCCACCTGCTTGAGGGGTTAAAATGCCATTTGAACCAGCCGGGGCGGGACTTTGCTGCGGTATAAAATGTCACCGCCGTGGACGACGGCGTGCACCTCCCCCTTTAAAGCTGGCATCAGGGCCTGTTCAAAGTTAGCAAAAAAATCCGGTCCCCGTCTGCGACGCTTGATGCGCGGGCGAAAGGGCAGGTCAAATCCCAGGTGGGTATCGGCAATCAGCAGAATACGGATTATACCCATGGTAACATTTTTAGCAGTTGTCGGTTGCTTAGAATTGCATTTGGACCCAAGCGAATTTCAACTTTACGGCCTTCGGCGATCAGCCGCCGCAATTCGGTTGTGATGACCCGTAGACGTTCGTATGTCGTCAGATCAAATATTTTTTGTCGATCGGCGCTGCGTTTCGCATATCCCGCTGAAAGAGGTGTTTTTTCCCCGATGGGCAGTTCTTGACGATGACGTATGGCGCCGTTTTCAAACAGCAGGACGATTTTGCGGCGGCCTTCTGAATAACGGGTCTCCCAGGCCAGCGATGATTCGCTCAGCAGGCACAGCCAGCGGGAGCGGCGAATCAGAAGCGCGCTGCGCATGCTAAATTTTTCGACGGCGCGGGCAACCGCTGCGGGTGTCCAGCTCGGTGTTTCATCGACTCGCAACTCCTGGTCTACAGTCTCTTGCGCAACGGTTTCCTGCATGTCCTGGGACTTCGCCTTTTTAAGCTCCGCGAGGCGTTCATGCCAGAGTTTGCGGCCAAGCCCGGATAAGAATCGTAACGGGGATGTCTGCCTTAACCGCGTCAGGTGATTTTGACGAAATAAAGCCAATCCCTCTGTCAGGCAATCCGGTTCCGGGGCATAGGCTTCCGGTATCCCCAGAATGACATACCCGGTCTGAAGAAAATCATCACGGGGCGTGTTGGGGTTGTTTGTGTGCCAGCCAGCAAACGCCGGGATGGCAGCGGTTATGTTCCCCGCGGGAAGCGGACCGATGCAATGGATTTTATCGGCTTTAGCGGAACGCTTTTGGAGATCTCCGGAGCAAAACACCAATTTACGCTCTCCTGCCTGCAGGGCGACATTATAAGGCGGAGAATATTGCTTGATTTCATCAGACTCCAGCACGGCCGCCTCTAATGCCGAGCCCGTCAGGGTTACGTCCAGGTCGGTGGCCTGGCTGAGCATTTCCAATATATGTTCCGCCTGGGATCCTTTCTGCCGGAAATAGCTATTGACGCGGTGCTTGAGCGATGTGGCCTTGCCGATGTAAAGCAAATCGCCATTGGAGCGCAGCATGCGATAAATACCGGGTTTTTCAGACAGGTTGAGACGAATTTCGGGCTTCATCGGATATATGCGGCCGGTTCGGCTTTGCGGGACGCTGCGATTGAGCCAGTCTGTCAGTTGATCTAAATTTTGAATGTCGTATTCCATTCTGAGAAGCCGGATCAAATTCTGCCAGATAACGGCTGTGGCAACGGCGTGATCTGAACTGCGACGGCGTTGGGGCAGGGAGTGTCCAAAGTAACCGGCCACCGCCCGCAGTCCTCTGCGCGGCAGGCCGGGAAACAGGCGTTTGGCGATTTCGTGGGTGCAGATAATACGGAACGGGAAGGTGCCCGGGGAGTTATTTTCAGCATGCAGATGTCGGAGAAAGGGCGCTTCAAAACGGGCATAATGGATAAGGGTCGGACATGTATCCATGCCATCCGTTGCGGCGATCGCGTGTGCGGTTTTGATGACTTTTCGCCAGATGCCGGCTGGAGAGAGCGCTTTTTCCAAAGCCTCAATAGATATACCGGTTACGCGTTGTACCGCCGGAGGAATTTCGACATCCTGCGGCAAACAGGCAAGGTAGGCCTTTACGGGCAGGGCTTTTGGCCGAACGGTTGCGGCGGCGCAGGTCTTTACCCAACCGATTTCAAGGAGATGCCCTTTCTCGGGGTTGGCACCGGTAGTCTGACAATCCAGCGCTAAAACCTGCAGTTTCTTCAAGGGAATTTTCATCTTTTAAAGATTGGCTAAACCAGAATTACCCTTTACGGGTTAGTTGTCCGTCGTCCGTTGTCAGTTGCCGGAAGAGAACTAAATAATTCATTATTGCAACGGACTACTGACGACCTGCGACGGACATTGGGCGCAAAACTGCTTGGTAACCTACCGTAAAGCCGGAATTCTGTCAAAGTTGTATGTTGCGTTTAAATTAATTGGTTTTATTTTTTGTTTTAATGAAGTCAATATGTTAAAAGGTACAAAGGGCTTTGCCCCAAATGTAATAAACTAAAAAAATTCTATATTTTCGGTTAGTGTTTGATTACCCGAGATGGACTGAAATTGTGGAAGGCTAAATGGAACCTACGTTTTACGATGCCCTAAATCATCTGAAGGACAATATCCCCGGGTTGGCGAATTCGCTAAAATTCGGTGACGGCGCGGATATCGCCTCCTGGATCCACATCGTTGAAGCCAAATTGATTCCCCGATTTTCATCGGATTTTCCTATTGTTGCGGCCATCTGCGGCGGAGGTTCTTCGGGAAAATCCACGCTGTTTAACGCGCTGTCGGGAGAGCGGTTTGCGCCGATCGGCGGCCGGGCCGGCATGAACCGCAGGGTGCTGTTTTCGGTTCCCGAAACCCTGGTGGAACAAAACCGGGTGGTTGCCGATCTGGTCGAACCGTTTAAATCGGATTTGCAGCCGCTAAAGGACAGCCATGAACTTACCACTCCCGGGAATCCGCTATATGTCATCAACCGTTCGGGGCCGAAAGACCTTGTATTGCTGGACACGCCCGACTTTGACACCGGAGCCCGAGGCGAGTACGTCAACCGGGATGTGACCCGCATGGCCCTGGAAGCTTCCGACATTTTCATTTATATTTTTACCAACTCTAACTACAACAACCGGGACAACACCGACTTTATGTCCCGGATGCTCACCGGCATCGGCAAACGCAAGTGTTTTCTGATCTATCGCGTTTACCCCAGCTTCAGCGATCAGGAGGTGCGCGAGCATGCCATGACCGTTGCCGGGGGGATTTACGGAGATGATGCCGAAGACAACCTGCTGGGCATCTACCGTGCCGATGAAGACAACCGGGTGGCGGCTGCTGAACAGGACGTCAAGCTGCGGCCCGTACCCGCCAAAGGCCCCGAGTTTATTTCTGCCCTGGCCTCCATCGATGCGCCTGAATTGCGACTCGAACTGCACGGGTCAATTTTTACCGACGTACTCAAAAAGGCCGAACGCTTCCTTGGCAATGCCGCACGCTCACTTGATGAGCTGCGCCTCTACCTCGATGCCTTTCAAACCGTCCAGAGCCAATATGTGCATGAAGCCCTCAAGCATTTCCCGATGGATCGTGTCATGAAACGCTTTGCCAAAATCTGGGCCAAAACCGATCCGGCCCATATCAAGTTTATGCGCAAAACCGGCAGTGTGATCGGGTTTCCTTTAAAGGTCCTGGCTGGCGCAGCGGGTTGGGCCAAAGATCAAGTAACTTCAAATAAAGCCGTACCGGCTGATTCCGGAAATTTTCAGAAAAAAATGGAGGAGGATCTGGTAACCGCGGTAACCAGCTTGCATGCTCAAGCCATCGGCCCCCAGATTACGGTTTCCGGATCATTAAACGATCCGGTTGTCAAACGCATGTCGGATCTGGTTGATCGCCTCCGGGTTCAAAAGGGCAATGGCGCGGTTCAAAATCCCCGCTGCGAATCTGCCGATCAAGATCACGTTATTCGTTTTTTTGTCGACACCCATCCGGCCGTTTTATCCGAGCAGGAGCGTTTGCGGGATCAGGATTTTAGATCTATTTTGCAATCCATCCTTTCCCAAAAAGAGGAACTGGTGGACATTCCCCAGGACATGGTAGCGGATCTCAAGGATCTTGCCGAACATTTTCGCAGTAAAATGGGGGTGTGGGCTAAAATTAGCGAGACCTTTTGGGCATCTTTAAACGTGCTGCCGGCAGCCGCGGCCGTTACCTACGTGCTTTCCACGGGAGATCCGGTCGGCGCCGTCGGGATTAAAGTCAAATTGACCGGGCTTTTCGGCGCCAAAGATCTCTATGCCCTGGTTGCCATACCGGTAACGACTCAGTTAAAAAAGGCCGATCAACAGCAGCTCGAAACCATGCTGGGGCCGATTGCCGAGGCCTGGTTTAATCACAAATTAAAAAAAGTGCAGCAGCTTTTTGAGCAAAGCATCACCGCCGGCACGATCCGTACGGCTAACGATACCATTGAGCGGGCAACCGCCAGGATCGACGAAATTAAAAACAGCATGGATATCTGTGCAAAGGAAATAAAGTAGAAAATGAATCTAGATCGCAATACCGCCGTCTTAAAAGCCATGGGCAGAATCGAGGGATTTAAAAATGATTTGCGCAGGCTGAATTCCGAGCTCGGCCATGCCCCCTTGTGGCTTCCGGGTCGCGGGCTTGAAATACAGTGCGACCAGGCCGTTCGCATGATTGAAGACATTGCCGAGCGTTTCCAGCGCAAGCTGGTGGTTACGCTTGTGGGTCCCAGCGGCTCGGGCAAATCCACCCTGTTAAATGCGCTGGCCGGTGTTGATGATCTTTCGAAGATCGGTCATCGGCGGCCGACCACCGATCATTTAATTATTTTTAGCGGAGCTCGAGGCGATCAAAATGATACCGGGCAGCTGGCAGAAGCGCTTGATAGTGAAATCGTCGAAACCCGCTCAAACCCTGCGGGCGAGCGCTTCGAGCATGTGCTCCTGATCGACACCCCGGATACGGACAGCACGGCTTTTAAAAAACATATCCCCATTGTCGAGCGGGCCATTACCAAGTCGGATATGCTCATCTGTGTGTTTGACGCGGAAAACCCCAAACGACGGGATCATGTCGATTTTCTGGCACCCTATATCCGCAAGTTCAGCGGGGAATCTTTGGTTTGTGTCTTAAATAAATGTGACCGGCTAAATGAGCCGGAGCTTAAAAATCAGATTGTGCCCGATTTTCTGGAGCACATTCGTTCGGGCTGGCAAATGCCGGCGGACCGTGTTTTTTGTATATCCGCCCGGCGAAACCTGAAAATGCCGGACTGGGATGAAACCGCCGGTCCCAAGCATGATTTTGATGAGTTTGAAGATCTGAAGCAACTGGTGCTCTATACCATCAATCGCGCCGGGTTTATCGTCGATCGTCGACTCGAAAACGCCCAACGCCTGCGGGATTTTGTGTATGAGGAAGCCGGTCGCGAAGTGATCCGGAGTAAAGCCGTTTTGGTCGATGCCGCCGGCCGGATCACAGCGGCTGAAAAAAAAGCGCTGGACAACGCTGTTTCAGGCATGCAGGAAAACGCAACCCGACAGTTTTTTGGACTCAATGTCGTGGTTTACCAGAAGCTGGCCCAGCGGTGGCTGGGTCCCATGGGTTGGATGATTGCCATCTGGGCCCGGCTGTTGATTTTTGGCAGCGGAATCATGGCTGTTTTTCGATTCGGGCGCCCTTTGCGCCAGGTGATCGGCACGTTATCCGCTTTAAGGCATGCAAAAGATGCCAAATCCGCCATCGAAGATCCTGAAAAAGATCAACGTATGGCAGCGGCCTTCAGAAACTATCGGCTGGCTGTGCTGGAGCACTGGCCCGAAATCGCCAAATCCCTGGTTCAAGGCGGCTTTGACAGCTCGATTCGCAAGGTGGAGGATGCGCTCGCCGGTACCGATGGTTTTGAAGACAGGCTCGCCTTCGTCTGGACGGACGCCCTGGACGCAGAAATCGAACGCTTAACCGGCAAACTGAGCGGTTTATTGCTGCAGATCCTTTTTAATATACCGGCCTTCGGTATTCTGGGTTATTGTGGCTGGCTAACCCTGAAATCCTTTTTTAGCGGCAGCTATCTTTCCGGTGATTTTTTTATGCACGCTTTCTGGGCCATCGGCATTATCCTGTTTTTAAGCTTCTTCGTCCTACAGCTGTGCATCCGGGCCGCCGCGGGCGCCGGGCGCATTACCGGCAAAGCGTTTGAAAAGCTGAAAAGCCAGCTTGAACCTTTGAATGAATTTAACCATAATCCCCTAAAATCCCAGCTCGAAACCGTTCTGGGATTGGCGGTTCTGGCCGAAGCGAATTCTCAAAATCTGGAGTAATGGTAAAGATGATGCCCTAAAATCAGATATTCGCCTTTCATTCAACACTCCAATACTCCACTACTCCAGCACTCCATGTTCATTATTTGAGGTCAAATATGCGTTCGAACCATTTTAATGATTCGCTATCGGTGATACTCAGCCTTTTGGCTACGGCCGGCGAAAATACGGCAAATGTTCCGCTGGCTTTGGCACAGCAAACCTCATCTTTGTTATAGATGCGTCCCTCCATTAAAGCCTCATGTTTGCCTTTATTTTCCAAAACCATGCCTTCAGCCGTTAAGGGATTGCCGACATAAACCGGCTTAAGGAAGTCGACGCTGATGGATTTTGTCATGGCCACCCGTTTTAGCAAATAGATCGCGGCCCAGCTCATGATTTCGTCCATAATTGTTGTGAGGACCCCACCATGAACCAGGTTATTCCAGCCGCAGAGATGGTCGGGCACGGTTATTTTTGAATAGACAGCCGCTTCATTGGTGTAGAATGTCATTCGAAGGCCGGATGTATTCGCCGGACTGCAGCCGAAACAATTGTGCTCACTGCGATTGGGCAGCTGGATGTAATCTTCGGTTTTTTGTGTCATAAGTTGCGTTTTAGCGGTAAATTTCTTCAAATAATTGGTCAGCGAAATCGATATCGAGCTTCTTAAGGATTTTATATTGATCCAGTGCAGCGGCTTTGTCTCCCCGGTTTAAAAACGCCTGGCCGATTGCATAATGGGCGGGTGCGAAGTCCGGATTAACTCGAATGGCCTGTTTAAAAGCCTCCATTTGGTCCCTGGATCGGCCGAGTTCGCCGAAAATGAGACCCAGATTGAAATAGGCTTCAACAAATTCAGGATTGATCTCGACAGCTTTCTTATAGGCGTCTATGGCTTGCGGGTATTGGCCGAGTCTGCTGTAGCTAAGCCCAATGTTATAATAGGCCTTTGTCGCCGCTGGATTGATACGAACAACATTTTGAAATGCTTCTTTTCCATCGATTAATTGGCCAATTTCGGAGTAGATGATTCCCAAATTAAAATGCGCTGCTTCAAAATCAGGATTCATACGGACGACCTTCTTATATGATTCAATCGCTTCATCGCTGCGACCGAGTTTGTGGTAGTAATTTCCCAGATGGAAATATGATATCTCGTTTGTCGGATCTGTTCGGATGGCCTGTTTATAGGCCGCGATGGCGTCATTTTGACTATTTTTGCCGGCTAAGCAATATCCGAGGCCGTACCAGGCCGTCGTGCTGTTCGGGTCATTCTCGGTTGCTTTTTTAAAATACTGAAGGGCTTTTTGGTCCTGCCCGTTTACTGAAAAACTAAATCCTTTGCGGCACAATTCTCCTGCCAGCCTTGGTTTTTGATTGCTAATACGGTAGGTCCACTCCGAGAGAGTTTGGCCGGATTTATTTGTTTTCAGGTCCAGGATGGATTTACCCGATATGGCAAAATTAAGGTTTTGGCCCTGCAAAAATTGAAAGCTGGCCACCCCCACAACCTGGCCTTCCATATTAACCACCGGACTGCCGCTCGAACCGGGAGATATCGGGGCGGACATCTGGAAAAAGATCCCGATACCCGGTATTTCCCGCACGGAAGATACAATCCCATCGCTGACGGATTGTTCAAGTCCCATGGGACTGCCCACGACCATGACGCGCTGGGCCACAGGGGGCATCTCCTTGCTCACTTCGATCCATTGAACCTTTTCGGGAGGGATATCCACCAATACTTTTATCAGATCGGTTGCTTGATTTTCAGCAACAACGGATTTAATCGGGTAAGTGCTGCCGTCTGCTGTTTTGATTTCAGCTCCGAATTTGCCGACAAGCACATGATAATTCGTAATTAAATGGCCGTTATTATTTATAAAAAATCCGGTGCCGATGTTGGCCACATTGCTGTCCACATCGTAAGCAACAACGGTGGCCACAGAGGGCTGAACCACTTTTACCAGTTCGGTCAGATCGGTCTCGGCCTTGAGTGGCTTGGAAAGGACAACCACCCAGAGACTGATCAGAACCATAATTATTCTCGAATTCATCAGTTTTTCCTTATCATTAAAAAAAAGGCTGAATATGCGTCTGCATTCAGAAAATCAATGGAATACCCTGAAAAAATGGGTTTAAGTCCTATGATAATCATAAAATTCGCATGATAAAGCCATATTGCATTATTTTTGGATATTTCGTCAATAGGCTCCCGCCATGAATGATTATTTTCTGATGCGGTCCGCATTAAAGCCGCCGTAAAACACTGAAATATACTATATATAGGTTTTTTTCTTGACATCTGGCTATATATTGCGATATAAATAATATACAAAGATGATTGTTGCTGGCCATTGGTGATAATCATTTGAGGGCAGGCAGGGCAAATCCGGCGAAACGATTTGCCCGAAATGGTCATAGTGAGCAGCTACAGGGCGTTGTAAAACCGATTATTGTTGAATTCAGTTTGTGATAATGTTTCATTATGGCCACAATAAAAACACCCCCGGGCGGTGTGAGGGCTGCCCGGGGGTTTTTTTTGTGGTATCGGCAGACGGCGCTAAGGTTTATCCGTTTTGATTTTAACAGCGTTTCTTAGCTCTCTTTGGGCCTCGGCACAGTCACAGTGGCCGTCAATGGCTTCAATAAAATGCATACAGCGATTGCTAATCGTCGATTTTTCTGCGTATTTGCATCTTTTCTGCTCATTCCAGACCGAACCTGCACTGCAACGCGACATCAACCCAGCCACGCAGAAATTGGCGCAGCCCAACCGCACTTCGCGGGTCTCCTCGCGGAGCAGGCAATTGCGTTTCTCATCCGGTATGCATTTTGTCATTTTAATTACCCATCAAAACAAAATGGTTTCATAACGAAGTTCCAGCCTCTTTTACCACTTCACCCATGCCTCTTTCTTTGATCTAAATCAATTGACGTAATCGACACCGAATCTGTTGACAATAAAATATCACAACGGTTGGATATTCATTTGAAATGATATCATTTTCGGATAGGCACAAACCAGAAAGCGCTTCCGATACGTTTTTTTATGAATATGATAACGGAGGGCTATTTTTAATTGCCGTAAACGCGCGCTAACGCCAATGAAGGTAAATGTGAAGAGCCAAATCTAAGGTTGAAGTTACAAATTGCAGGTTTTGATAAAGTCGGCAGGATGATGTTTAAGGGTAAGCGGATATTTGACTATCTGATAAATGCATTAATCCACAAATACGGTTCGTCGTTCTTTGCCTTTCTTTCTTTTCTCGTTCAGGATCCTTCTGCGATCAGCGCCACTTCTGCGATCATACCGCGTTCGTCTCTCGCGGATATCATCATTTCTGGCAAAGTGTCGCCTTTCAGAACCAGAGCGTGTACCGCCGTTGTCAATGAATGCAATCAAGTTATCCAAACCGCTCATGCATACGCTCCCGAAAAAAGATCCAATAAATCAAAATAAACCGGATTCTTTCTGATTATGAAAAAAAAAGGGGGATTTGCGAATCTATAAAATAAACATATATACAAATTGATCTTTTTTCAAGTATTAAACTTCTGTTTTTAGATTATCTGCCTTTGTAAAAAAAACTTATCAATTCAAGAAGTTGTTTCAAAAATGCATCAACGCAAGTGCGCTAAAGTTGGAAGTGAACTAAAGTGACTAAAGTTAAGGAATTCTGCCCGTCGAGAGCCTCCCGTCGAGAGCCTCCCTTCGAGAGCCTCCCGTCGAGAGCCTCTGGGTCGAACGACTGGGTCTAACGACTGGGTCGAACGACTGGGTCAAACGATCATCTTTTTTAATGACGGAGCAAAGCGACACCTGAACTTTAGGCACTTCAAACTTTAGTTCACTTTAGTCACTTCTTTTCCACCGGATATCCCGCCTTTTTCCAGGCTTGCCAGCCGCCCTTGAGGGCAAATACATTCGTATACCCTTTTTGAATGAAATATCGTGCCGCCCGGGCACTGGTTCTTTCATTTCTTCAGGTTCAATAAAAAATTAGAGTTTTATCTTTGGGGTATTTTCCCGCCCACTTTTTTTCGGAGCCAATTTCTTCCCGCACCGCACTTAAAATTTTCGTGCGACTTCTCCACCAGGTTTTGGCAGTACGAACATCGATGATAACCACCTCCGGGCTGCCAAGCATTTGTTTGGTTTGTTCAACGGAAATACGGGGCACTTCGATTGACGCGGCTGAAGCCACCGTGAAGCAAGATGCAATGACTGCCAGGGGCGCGATGATAAAACCGGCAACTCCAAAAGCATTTCGGATCTGCATGTGTTCTCTTCTTTTATTAAAACCTAAATTGATCGTTTCAAATTTTAAAAAAATATAGGACCATAATTCGGGTGGGTCAATGGTTTGATGGATTTAATGGCGAATTTGCTGCAAATTAGACTTGAAAGATATGTCCGGAAGGCTGGGGGAACTAGGGGCATAAAAAATTAGGGGTGGCCCGTGATGGGCCACCCCCTCCCTAAGGAATTACATCAAACAGCGTGCCCGCCTGCACACTGTTATCGTATTTATCGGTACTTTTTAGACAAAACTTTACCCCAAAAATTCTCCAATCGTTAGGATTACATGATTACCTAAAACTTTAATTTGTAATCCCTTCGATTCTGACGAATTCTTTTTTATCCTGACAATACCATTGATTCGGTCCGATACACTTGTATTCCTCTTCGGATAAAGCGATAATCTGTTTAGCAAAAACAAGTGCCTGCTGAATATCAGGAAAGAGGTTTCTGAGTGTTCCGATGTTTTCGCCGTATTCTATCACGCAAATCATGATCCGTTGAACCTTTCAGCCTTTTGGTGTCAGATCTTAATGACGCTAAAATCATGTTAACCCCCGGGGGAAGCTAAGCCCCGGGGGCAGTGAAAGGAGGAGAGTCCCGGAGTGTTTGGACCCCTGAGGACACTGTCGCATGGGTTATCACTGGAAATCCCGCATGCGAACAGATAATTATTTATTCAACTTTCATGCCAACTTAAATTAGGTGTTTTCAAACCGGGTGCTTTGCACACGGCTGAACGATTACACGGTTGTACGGTTACACCGTGACACTTGCACCGATTAAGGCACTTCCGTGTCTCTGTTTTTTTCCGCCGATGGCGGAAAAATCCAAGCCACCCGCTCCACGGGTAGTCGGTGACTCCCGGCAGTTGATCTTAAGCGAGCGTATCGTTACATGTCAAAATTTTGACCTTTTAAACAGCCGAATGTTCGCTTGACATTGTTCTGGGACGGCGATATCAGAAAATCATACAGGGAAGAACCCAAAGATGGACCTTACAATTAATTGGCTGATAGAAGTTTGGAGCACGTTTAGTCTGTGGACTTCAACCCAACCGACCTTCGTGCAGGTGGCATTTGGCATGGGCTTGTTTTATGTCGTGTTGCTGCTAGTAAGGCTGCTGTATCGATTTGTCTGTCTTAGCGTATCGGGCTTGTTCGTAGATCGTGGCCGGCCCAAGGCCAAAAAAGATTTTAAGCCTCCCAACCGCGCCAAAAAACATATTTCCATAGATGACGACGCACCGCCTTTTGTCTTCCGGTAAACTTGTATTTGAAAACTAAAATCGCACCATTTCCTGCCTAAATTACCTCATGTGGGGTGAACTTCACCATCCCACCGGCAATTACTGCCGGAACCATAGCGCCCGATCTGCCGGTTTGCCGGTCAAGTGTTGCATCGCGCAAGTAATTTGCAAAACACGGATTGATGGTATCAATCTGTTTTTTCAACAATACAGGTGTCGGGTATCAGTCAGTTTTCGAGCACGAGTACGAGGACGATATTATATTCGCCTCATTTTACTCGTCCTCGTCCTCGTACTCGGGTGTCGTCCAATAATACCTCTGACGTCTGAACACTGACACCTGAAACCATAGGTTCTGGACTAGAGGGCTTTGTGCAAAATTTCGAGTAATTCCGCTTCGGTCAGGCGGATGGGATTACCCTGCATGCTGCTTGCAATTTGAGACTTTGCCACCACTGCCGCAAAATCAGCTTTGTTCAAGCCCGGGTGTGCTAATGATTGGACCTGAAGCGTTTGACAGAGATTTTTTATCCACTGGTGATAAGTGCGGCCACGGCTTTGCCCGTGTCGATGACACTGCCGCCTCCGATACCGATGACCAGATCGCATGCGGCCCGGCGGGCTTCCTGGACGACCTCAAGTGCCATGCCGGTTGTGGGTTCTCCAGATACCGTACACCGGGTGATCTGCAGTCCTTGCCCTTCTAGTGCGTCCATCAACGGTACTGCTCGATCGCCGCTATGGCCGGTAACAACCAGAGGCCGGCGGCCCATCTCGGCCGCCATCGGGGCAACTCGGCTAAGAATACCCGGGCCAAAAATAATGCGGCTGGCGGTGGCAAATTCAAATTTCATCTTTAACCGGCTCCATATCCTCCATTTTCATCATAGCCGATATGACATTTTAGGGCAAAAAAAATGACATAATTTGTCAATTTTTCACTCTATTTGTTTTAAAAATAATTTTAACTATTTGATATTAATATGTATAATTTAAAAGATGATGGTTGGCACGGATATTGTAACATATGTTCTGTCAAATTTGATTAGAATTTAAAACTTCTCAGATGCACGTGCATCTTCTTATTCGGGCTCTCACAACTATACATGATGGAGGTGTTCCGGTTGGAATAACGGCATTTCGAGGAGTTTTAATTTTTTGGAAGAACGTCACTATGCATCACGGTTTTTAGGGGGGAAAAATGATTGCAGCCTTAAACAACACCGTATCCGCTCTGAGGTCATTTATAACCAAGCTTGGGGCTAGCGCCGATAATATTGCCAATGTCAACACCGATGGATTCAAGAAAGGCCGTGCAACACTGCATGAAGATCACAATGGCGCTGTTCGCGTCGAACTCAGTCGTGATACGAGTCCCGGATTCCGTTATGACGTGCTAGAAAATGACCAGGTGGTTGAGAAGGAGACATCCAACGTCGATCTGGCCGAAGAAATCCCCGATTTGATGATTACCAAACGGGCCTATCAGGCCAATTTAAAAACCCTTGAAACCCAGAATGAAATGCTGGGATCCCTCCTGGATATAGTCGGATAATAAAAAAAGCTTTTTGTTATCTTCCTCCTTATTTTCCTTTTCAGCTCCTCAACACTTTAGCTGTCTTCCAAGATGAACAGCTAATTTTGAGATTGGTTATAGGGTAAAAGTCTTGCTACCTACCTTGAGCATTGATAGATTAATTTAGATGCGTTAGTGTAAATTCATTTACCGAAGCCGACGGCGCTTTTTGCGGCAATGCGGCGATCTTTCGATAAGGAGTGTGATTCATGTCTTCTGAACAACGCAAGCCCAAAACTCGGTTTTTCATTTCAGCCCTCGATGATGCTCAATCCGCCCGCATGCTTGTTGATTCACCGCAATCCCAGTCGTCATCCTATCGGTTGGCGTATCAGGATGATGATTTTCTTTTACGGGACGAGTTGCGCCCGGTACGACTGCAGCTTGAGTTGTTGAAACCCGAGCTGATTCTGCAGGAAAACCATATTGAATCGACCGTGGTCATTTTCGGCAGCGCCCGCATTCCGGATCCGGAAACCGCTGAAGCCCAACTCGTCTCGGCCGAAGCCGAATACCGCCAAAACAAAAATGATGCCGCCCTTAAGCAAAAAGTCGATATTGCCCGGCGGGCCCTGGCCAACAGCAAATATTATGAAGAGGCCCGCAAACTCGGCAGCCTCATTTCCAGCAATACCGGCAAAGATATGCTGGTCGTGATTACCGGCGGTGGCCCCGGCATTATGGAAGCCGCCAACCGGGGTGCCCATGAAGCCGGAATTCCGAGTATCGGTATGAATATCGTTTTACCGTTTGAACAGTCGCCCAACCGCTATGTTACACCGGAGTTGGCTTTTCAGTTTCACTACTTTGCCGTTCGCAAGATGCATCTTTTGATGCGCGCCAAGGCCCTAACGGCTTTTCCAGGTGGTTTTGGGACCCTGGATGAGCTCTTTGAAACCCTGACCCTCATCCAAACACAGAAGGTGGCACCCATACCGGTTTTGTTGTTCGGCAGACAATTTTGGGAACGGGTCATCAATTTCGACGCCCTGGTGGAAGAGGGCACGATTTCAGCAAAGGATTTAGACTTATTTTGCTATGTTGAAACGGCCGAGGAGGCCTGGGAGATTATTTCTAACGTAAATGCGTTATAAACCGTTGATCCAATTCCACCAAAAAGTCCTTATTAAGATTCAACTATTGTAGTGCGTTAACAAGACAAAGCGACAGCGCGCCAACCGGCCAACAGTTTAGGCGCTGCGCATACAGTGTATCCACCCCTCATTTGCCATTTTTGTCAATTCACCGCTACCTGTATATATCGTTGTTTTATCAGGAATAGTGGAGCCGATGCGCTTCATACTAAAGTGCATCAGGGACATACTGCTGGGGCCCCAGATCCGGCCATAGCTCTTTTTTAACAGTGTACTGCCGCTAAAAAGCGCATTGGCCGCCTTGACCCAATAACACACGGAACCTTTGGTGTGGCCGGCCGTAAGCAGCACTTTTATGGCAATGTTTCCCAGCTCCAGACTGTCATTATCCTGCAGGATGCGGTCCGGCTCCAGGCTGATATCGGTTTCTTTAAAATGCTGGTACTCATACTCATGCAGACAGAACGTCCCATTGAAATTTTGTTTCAGCATGGGCAGGGCCTCAACATGAGATTGATGGGCATGCGAAACCAGTAGATATTTCAATGTCAGGCCCATTTCAGTTACGATCTTACCGACGTCATCGACCGCATCGGATACATCAATGACGGCGGCTTGCTTGCCGCTGATGAGAAGATACTGGTTTTTGCCTTTATCGGATACAAAGCGTTTAACTTCTAAATCTTCTTTGTTATTTTCCATTTCGACTCGTATTTTCATATTGTCCTACCCATTTTTTTGTTTTTTACCGGCGTCGGATGCACAATCATCCTAAAATTTTAAAAAATTTTCAAGTATCTTCGTTGAAGCGTACCGCCTTTTGGATTGCTGATTGAAAGGCCGGGATTTTGGATGACGCCTCCGTTTTTCAGCATTTGACCGCAAATATGTAATGATTACTGTATAATTGGCGACGTATCAAAAACCTGCCGGAAAAAAAGGCGGATCGATCCAAAGAGAAAATGGCGCTGACCACTCTTGGCGAACTGCAGGAGCAGAAAATGGTGCATGAAAATTTTTTAATGAATTTGTATTTTGGTTCTCTTGATGCCGAACTGTTTGCCGGCTTCCAGGAGTTTCAGGTTGATGAGTCAACCCGGGGGATTATCCAAAATTATCTTGAGGTGAACTCGGAATATCCGGCTTCTGTTCTGGAAGAAAAGGGGATGGTTCCATCTGAATTACTGGAAAAATTAGGCCGCAATGATTTCTTTGGCCTCACCATTCCACGGCAGTACGGCGGTGTTGGACTGAGTTTGAGGCAATATCTGCATATCGTCGAAGCGCTGGTCAGTAAAAACATGTCTCTGGGAATTCTGGTGCTTGCGCATCTGTCTATCGGGATTAAAGGGATTGTTTTGTTTGGCAATGAAGAACAGAAACGCAAATACCTGGTGCCCGCTGCATCCGGGGAAATGATTTTTTCTTACGCCCTCACCGAGCCCCGGACGGGCTCCGATGCCCGGAACATCGAAACCGTTGCCACACTTTCCGAAGACGGCAAGCATTATATTTTAAATGGAACGAAGACTTACATTACCAATGCCAATTACGCCGGGGGCCTAACGGTATTTGCGCAAATGGATTCGGCCAGACCCGGATTTATGGGAGCCTTTATTGTGGAAACTGCCTGGGACGGCGTAAAAATTGGCAAGGATATGCCCAAAATGGGGCTGAAGGCCAGTTCGACGGCATCCATTCAATTCACAGATGTAAAGGTGCCGAGGGAAAATCTGCTGGGGCAGCCCGGTGACGGATTCAAGATTGCCATGGTCATTCTCAACTATGGACGGCTGGCTCTGGGAGCTGCATCCGTCGGGATGATGAAGCAATCCTTAAGGGATATGACGAAACGATCCGCCGACCGGACTCAGTTTGGTGTTCCGATCAACACATTCGAACTCATCCAGGAAAAAATGGTAAAAGCGAAAGTACATGGATATGTGTCTTCCGCGATTACAGCCTTTACCGCCGGAATGCTCGAAAACAACCCAACGGCTTTGGTGGCGATGGAAAGCTCGCATTGCAAACTGTTTGGTACGACGCGGGCCTGGGAGACCATCTACGATGCGCTGCAGGTCGCCGGCGGCTCCGGCTATCTGACAACTCAGCCCTATGAAAAACGCATGCGGGACTTTCGCGTAACCACTATTTTTGAAGGCACGACCGAAATCCATTCGGTTTATCCTGCCATGTTTGTTTTACGAATGCTAAGCAAACGCATGCAGGCTTCAGCCACCGGGAGACTGTCGAAATGGGTCTTGCTTGCCAAAGAAATGTTTCGACGCACGCGCTGGCCGATCGCATTTAATGGAAAAATCGTGAACCGTGCAGCCCGCTTTGCCAGGGCGGGTGCGCGCCGGATCCGCCTGATGATCCTGATCGGATTTTTGATCTACGGCCGTTCGGTTACCCGCAAGGAGTTTTTTCTGCGAAGAATCACCACCTTAAGTCTTTATCTGTACGGGGTCATTGCCGTCTTGGCCAAGCTTGAAGCCGCCCGAAAATCCGGCCGCTCAACGGAAAGTGACCTAAACATTTTAGCATACTTTCTTGAAGAAGCCCGTCAGGTTAAAAAACATAACCTGCACATATTTCCCACCCGCCAGGAAAGGCTTCATGAAAAAATTTCATCTGAGATCGTTACCGGCGAGGCTTCAGATCTATCGCGGGAAGCGGGCTAAAAAAAAGTGCCTAAAATGCCTAAAGTGAGCTAAAGTGCCTAAAGTTATGGTGTCGCTGCGCTCCATCTTTTTTAATAAAATGGATCGTTCGACCCAGTCGTTCGACCCAGTCGTTAGACCCTGAGGCTCTCGAAGGGAGGCTCTCGACGGGAGGCTCTCGACGGGCAGAATTCCGCAACTTTAGGCATTTTAGCTCACTTTAGTTCACTTTAGGCACTTTCACTCTATGATTCCAGACGAAAAAATGTAAACCGGGTTGACGGCGTGTGCGTCTATTTGTATAAATAAAGTCGACCTGTGTTTGTATCGGCATGTTCTGATTTACAGAGGGCAAACAATGGTTATGTTAAGGACGTATTCGGGATAATCCTGACATACGTGTGTCAACGGGCCTAAAGGGGCTGAAGGGGGGCACCTGTGAAACGTATCAATATAATGATTCTGATGTTGCTGGCTGTATGGGCTTACGGTTTCGTGGCTTTAACGGCACGTGCCGACATTTACTCCTGGACGGATGAAAACGGCGTAAACCATTTTACAAACTATTCGCCGCCAAAACAGGCGAAGCTTCTCATCAAAACGCCTGAAATCCCCTATGATGAAGATGCGGATAACCAGCGCCGGGAGAATGACCAGCTTGAAGTTGCCCGGCAGGAGCTGGCCGAGCGGGAGACATTTTTGCTGCAAGAGCAGCAGGCGGCCGAACGTCGGATTGCGGAAGCCAATGCAAGAGCCGACGCGGCCCTCTGGGAAGCGGACCGGATTCTGCAGGAAGCTGAAACTGCAGCCGAAGACTCAAGTTACGATCGCTCAAACGGTTACGCTTACGGGTATTTACCTTATAACCGTTATGGTTACAGCTCGGGTTTTCACCATAAACGCCCTTACCGCAAATTCGGTCACCCTTATAAAAAACAACATTACACATACCCGCACATGCGCCATTACAAATATGGCTACGAACCCCGTCAGAAATACATTTTTAAAGGCAGCCAGCCCCATCATGGCCCATCTCGTAATCCCCGGGCCTCTCACGATTCGCGGGCTGCCGCATTTAGAGGGAAGCATGGGCGCTTCTAGATCATTTCCAACAAAAATATGACTTAAGTCGTGCGGTAGGTCTTTGCTCGGTCAGGTTCTATAATGAGGAAAATTTCAAATCCCAAAATACAAATATCAAACAAATCACAATGACCAAAATTCAAATTTTCAAGTTTTGGTCATTTGAAATTTGAGATTTGGTATTTATTTGTAATTTGGTGCTTGGAACTTGGAATTTGACAGGCCTTACCTGGGGTCTAAAAAGTCCTGGATATTAATGATTTTTTCGTCTGATTTAATGGCACCTTTCATTTCGGCGGCCGAACCGCGCACCTTTGCCTTGCGCAACTCCTTGACCACCTCCTGAAGTTCCGCATTATTTTCGATCAGGTTTTCGATCTGTATATTCAATTTTTCCCAGCTTGTTTCCAGATTCTCGGTGTTAAGTTCAAAGCCGCCTAAAGAGGCAAGCAATTTTCCCAGATGGGCTAAAATTCCAAAATGGGTGGTGCCCTGAAGATAATAGGGGCAGTGGCACCATAAACTCATACATGCGTGAGCTCTTTTTAAGCCTTCAGAGTGGATGGTGGAATGAATGGCGCTGGGGCCCTGGTATGAAATTGCATTTACGCCTTTTTGCCTTAACATTGAAGACACGGCCGCATTGGATGTTACCGCCGATATGATTCTGTCCGTGTGCAGTACATGGTCATACATACTGCCCAGGGTGATAATGGATTCGATATTGAGTCGCTTACAAAGGTCGAACAATTCATCAACAAAGCCAAACCATCGGAGGTTCGGCTCATCGGTCTTTAAAATCACGAGACCGCGTCCATCAGGTGCTGTCTGCGCAGCGTAGAAGGCGCCTCCCGGCGATGAAAGGCTTTTAAACACCCCTTCCTCAATATCCACCACCGGCCGCATTTCATCATACCTAAAATATACATCGGGATTGATTTCGGCAAATCGTTGCGCCTTAAATGTGCGGATTAGATAGCCGGCCATCCCGCTTGATATTTTTAGGGCATTGCCCCAGCCGTCAAACCCGGCAATCAACAACGGGTTTTTTAAATCGGGCAATTCTTCGATTTGAATTCCGCTCTCGCTCATATTTCCAATTTGACATTCGCATTGTGAATTGTCAAGGTAATCATAATCCACGTCGAGATGGCCATGCGAAACTGCTAAAGGAGGTAACCGAATTGAATTCAGAACTGCTGGACTGTATTGAAATCAACCCTTCCGGCCGGCCGACCGCAACCCTTATCTGGCTGCATGGCCTGGGTGCCGATGGCCATGATTTTGAGGCGATCGTCCCTGAGTTGCGCCTGCCGGAGTCCCTGTCCGTTAGGTATGTGTTTCCCCATGCTCCCGAAAGATCGATTACCATCAATGCCGGTCTGAGGATGCGTGCCTGGTTCGATGTCCTGGATCTCAAGCATAGGGCCGATTCGGTCGATATGGATCAGTTTCTCGAATCGGGGGATATGCTGAGGGCCCTGATTAATAATGAGCTAAAATCCGGGGTGCCTTCGGATCGGATCGTGTTGGCCGGTTTTTCCCAGGGCGGCGCCATCGTCCTTCACACGGGGCTGCAGTACCCAAAACAGCTGGCCGGCATTTTGGCCATGTCCACGTATTTGCCGACGATACACAATCTTGCCCCGGATCTCAGTCCCGCAAACCGGAAAGTACCCATCATGATGGCCCATGGGCAAATGGATCCTGTCATTCCGCTGGCCAGCGCAATTGAAACCCGGCAGGAATTAATCCGCCTGGGTTATGCGGTCGGCTGGCATGAATACCCCATGCAACATACCGTTTGCGCGGATGAAATCCAGGAAATCAGATCGTGGTTGCTGCAAGCCTTGAAATAGGCGCGCCCGCTATATTTATCGTCATTATCTTTTTATATAAAATTAATGTCATTTCTTAACAATTTCGATTCGAATTGATTTAGCGCAAGATACAAGGCGCTTATGCCGGCAAAGTCCTTAAAACCCACTTTTTGAGCATGACGTTTTGGATGTGGTAAGTCTTGTTTTTGGTGACGATATCCCGCTTGCTCAAAGAGGATAGCGCTCTGGAGAGAATCGAGCCGGAACTGAACCCGAAGCGTTCCAGGGATTCAGCATAGAAGATGGCTTCCCCTTCTGTTTTTGCCAAAAGGCGCAGTGCTTTGCGCTGATTCGGGGTCAGAGAGTCCCAAAGGATGATAAATTCATTCTCACGGCGTTCCAGAATACCGCTCTCAATTTGGGAGATGGCCGTCGGGCTGATTTTACCCTGGCGCCAAAGTTCAAACAAAAATTGCTGGATGTACATGGGTTGATATTCGCAGCGTTCAACAATATCAGTTATAATTTCTGAAGCGATTGATATTTTTCTTTTTTTAAAAAGGTCCTGAGTCCATTTAATATAGTGTTCGAGTTCGATCCGTTTCAGCGGGTAGCTTCTGGCCATTTGATAAAAGGCGCGGTCGGTTGTGTTAAACATTTGTGTTAGGATATGTTTCTGGCTGCCGGAAAAAATATAGCCAATATTCTTTTGCAGCTGGATGTGAGATCGGAGCCTTTTTTCAAAACCAGGATCTGAGTATTTGTCGATTTCCTGAAATTCGTCAAAAACAACCAATAGTTTTTGCTTTTTGGCATAAGAGGCCAGAATCAGCATGGCCGATTTGAGGTATTTAGGCCTTTCGGATCGGCTGATGGAAACAGAAATAGTAGGCTGTCCGGTCATAGGATCAACGACGATACTCAGTTTAAGGCCCGCGGTAAGCTTAAGAAGCTTCTCAAATTTGGATTCTATTTGCGACATGGTTGAGAAGATGGCGGCAATAAAGTCGTTTTCATCAAGGGTGCCGTAAAGATCGATGTAGATCGACCTGAGCATAGGGCGCATTTTCTTCAGTTTGCCCATAAGCTCGAATATCAATGATGTTTTACCTGTGCGCCGATGAGAATAAAGCAGCACAGTTTGATTGTTTTGGACGTAGTAGGTAAGGTCTTTTACTTCTTGTTGGCGATTGCAGAAAGATTCACCTGTGACGACCCTGCTATGTGTAAAGGGATTATCCATCGTAGCGCTCCAATTTTTCACATAATGTTAATTAACGTTATGTTAATTTTATATATGCATAAATTTAAAAACTCAAGTGGAAAGTAGGCATTATCAAATCTAAGGTACAGGTGAATTGGTTAACCGAGACTCCCTCGAAATTTAGCGGCAAGAATTATTTGGATGTTCGTTGACAACCAGCAATGATGATATCTGTGAGAAAGGGTTCAGATCTTTGAATTTGACAAATAAATAATGCCAGAAAAACATTTAGGCCGTATTGATTTTAACGAAGGGCATCTTGTCAATTACAAAGATCTGACCCCTTCCTTTCTTTCTCTGAAAAATTTGTCGCCAGCTCATTTTTTTAACTGGCAATTTCCCAATTTCCGTTTTTGCCGCTTTCAATCTGATAACCACGATCAAAAATCGCTTGACAAGATCTTTTGTGAATATTATTGGCATATCGTATACTAAAATAGTATTTCGTAATACGGAATTTGCGGAACGGGTGTTCTGGTTGAAAATCCTGACGCGGAGGCTGCAAAATTGATACGCCGTGGGATCGCCCCTCTGCGTTCAGGGCGACGGTCACACAAGGCGGGAAAGGGTTTGCGGATGTTTTCGATTTTCGATACATCTGAGGAAATTGCCCGGTCGGATGTTGATACGGCAGTTTTATCCCTGGGCGCGGTCGAACCCAAGGGGCCGCATCTGCCGCTGGGATTCGATCTTATTTTAGCCAATCGTTTCGCAAAAGATTTTTGTTCGGGCAAAGCGGTGTATCTTTTGCCGGTATTTCCATTTTCCAGCGCCATGGAGACCCGGGGCTTCAAGGGAGCGATTGCGTTGCGGCAACAGACGTTGTGGGATGTACTCAATGATATTGCATCTGTGCTTGCCCGTCATGATTTCAAGCGGTTCATCGTACTGGATTTTAGTAATTATAACTGGATTACCAAACACTGCGTGCGCGAGCTCAATCTTAACCGGGAACTCATTCAGTCCGTCTGGGCCAACCCCAAACAGTTTGCTAAAGAGGCGGCCGCAGATGACCTTTTGCCTGATTTTGGCGGCGGCGCCATAGAAACTTCGTTGGCACTTGCTTTGGACGAAAAACTGGTGCGGTCGCCGCTTGAGGATTTCAATGCGGATTTGCCGCGGGAGACGATTGACTATGAAGGCCTCTCAAAGGTAGCTCCCAAAGGATTCTGGGGCAAACCCACTTTGGCCAGCGCCGAACAGGGCAAAGCGTTTTATTCATTGATGCTGCAGAAAACCCACGACTATGTCGACTATGCGTTCAAGCTTTTTGACAAAGGTGCTTCCATCGGGAAGCACGCAGCCGAGGAGATTTGGTGGCCTCAAGAAATTATCCCCGGCGTAGAGGACAGCGGACTGGACTGGCATAACACCCTGGCGGACATCGCAGATGCGAATCCGGAATTGGTCATCGTCCCCACCGCTGCAACCGAACAACACTCTCCCTCCCAACCGTTATCCACTGATTATCTGCGTGCCTTAGAGCTGTCGCGCCGGCTGGCGGATGCGCTTGGCGCTTATCTTTTGCCCGCACTGCCGCTCGTGACTTCCTGGGGACACATTCGCTTTCGGGGGTCCATTCCGCTTGGTGCGATGACGGTGCGGCGCGTACTTGAGGATATAGCGGCAAGCCTGGTCGCCGGCGGTTTCAAAAAGGCTGCCATTGTTAACACCCATGGCGGCAACTGGGTCATTAAACCGACCATGATCGAAATCAATCAAAAATACGAAGGGTTTAAGCTCGTCTCAACCGGTGACATCTTAGCCTACCGGGGCCAGATGCCGGTTGAACAGTTGCATGCCTGTGAAGTTGAAGCATCCTTTATTCAGGCTTTCTATCCGAAAAGTTTTAAAGCGGATCGTGTTGTTGACTATTCACCCAAGTGTACCGCGGCCGCATTTGATCTGGTTGGCATTGGTGGTGTTAGTCCTCAGGGCGTCTGGGGGTATCCATCCCGGGGAACAGCCGAAAAAGGGCGCAAAGACCTGGAAAATGACGTCGCCGATGCGGCCGCTTACATAAAAACCGTTTTTTCTTGAAAGGTCGATCCATGTTGTTTCCTGAACAGAAACCGGGCAATTTAGTCCAAACCATTGCAAGAGTGTCAACCATTTTTGATGTTATGGCTCAAAGTGCCCAAGGCATCAGCCTTAAAGAATTAAGTGCCAAAGTGGATCTGCCCAAAGGCACCACTCACCGTCTTCTCTCCTCATTGGCTTATTTCGGCTACGTGCGTCAGCTATCTGAAAGCAAAAATTACCAATTAGGATTTAAACTGGTCGAGCTTGGAAATCTCCTCCTGGATCAAATTGATTTAAGAGCCCAGGCCAGGCCGTTTCTGACCGGCCTTTGTAAAAGAACCAGAGAAAC
>JAQYWI010000344.1 GCA_030145015.1 Desulfobacterales bacterium | reverse complement strand
GACGGACAATCCATCTGGATAGAAATTTTCCCGGCAACTGTTTCAAAAGGTCTTACCGTCGCCTGGTTGACCTCAGAATTTGATATCGATCCCGGTCGAACCCTTTCAATCGGCAACGACTATAATGATCTGGATTTGCTGGAATGGACCGCAAGCAGCTTTGTGGTGGAAAATGCGCCGGATGACTTAAAAGAACGATTCCCGGTGGTGGCCTCCAATAACGAAAGCGGCGTGGCCGAAGCGATTCAGCGCTGGCTAGCATCAAGCCAATTCTAAAACAAAAAAACCCATATTCTCCGGTTTAAACTTTCCGGCCAATAGCTCGTAGCGGATAGCTCATAGGCTTGAAGCTGGGATGCCAGGACGCTGGGAGGCTTGGAGGCTTAAAAGTAGGGCAGCAATGGACTCGGCAGGGCTCGCCGCAGGCGGCGGCTGCCAGCAACCAGTTGCCAATAGCCAGCAGCCGCTCCTAAAACGTAGTGCTCATAAAGCGTAGCGCTCCTTTAACCCTCAGTCCTCAGTCCCCAGAACTCAGTCCTAATCTTTGCACTCGACACCTGAAACCTTAAAAGGCAGCCCTCTGCGGCTGCCAGAAGCCAGAAATCAGCTGCAAACCTCTTTAACAGCCTCTTCGAATATGGACAGCCCCAGATCGATTTCTTCTGCGCTCACGGTTAAAGACGGGCAGAAACGAATGCTGTTTTCACCGCAGCCTAAAATCAGCAGTCCTTTTTCAAATGCTTTACGAATGATCCTGGGCCGCCAATCCGTGGCCGGTTCTTTGGTCGCACGATCCTTTACAAGTTCAACCCCGACCATCAGTCCTTTGCCGCGCACATCTCCGATACATTCATACGATTTTTGCAATTCGTGCAACCCGTTCATCAGCCGGTCCCCTTGAACGGTTGCATTCTTCATCAAGCTTTTCTCGAGCAATTCAATCGTCGCCATGGCAGCCTGGCAGGATATCGGGTTGCCGCCAAAGGTGGAGGCATGCGATCCGGCCTCCCAGTCCATGGTATCGGCTGGCGCCACCATGGCGCCGAGCGGCATTCCGGAGGCAATGCCTTTGGCGATTGCCATGATATCGGCCTCAACTTCGAAATGTTCCATGGCAAACATTTTGCCGGTGCGCCCCATACCGGATTGAACTTCATCGGCAACGTAAAGAATGCCGTACTTTTTAGCAATCTCATACATTTTTTTGTGAAACCCGGGCGGCGGCACGATGTAACCGCCTTCGCCCTGAATGGGTTCGACAAAAATCGCGGCAACCTCTTCCGGCGGCACCGTGGTCCGGAAAAGGGTGTCTTCCACCCATTGCACGCAAAACAGCTCACAATCCGGGTAGCACAAATTGTAAACACAGCGGTAACAGTATGCGTACGGGATATGCGTAATGCCCGGCACCAGCGGGTTATAATGTTTTTTTTGAACCGTTTTACTGGCGGTCAATGACAATGCGCCCATGGTGCGGCCATGAAAGGCGCCAAAAAAAGCGATATTTAATTCACGCTTGGTATGCCAGCGGGCCAGTTTGAAGGCCGCCTCCACGGCCTCAGCACCCGAATTCCCAAAATAAACCCGCTTACCCCCTTTTCCGGGAACCAACCCAGCTATTTTTTCAGCCAGCTGAATTTGAGGTGTGTAATAAAAATCTGTGCCGGACATGTGCAGTAACCGTTCGGCCTGATTCTGGATGGCCTTGACCACGTGCGGATTGCAGTGACCGGTGGCATTAACGGCAATGCCGGCGGTAAAATCAAGAAAGACATTGCCGTCCACGTCATGAACCCACAATCCTTCGGCCTGGTCGACGACCAGCGGGTAAACACGAGTGTATGACGGCGAGACGTACGTCTTATCCAGTTTAATTAATTTTTTCGCGCGCGGTCCCGGCAGCTTGGTTTTAATCGACGGAGTTCTCGGCATTGTACCTCCTGGTTTGAAGTTCGGTATCCAATTCGGCAGTTTGAAATAACCATAATCCAGAAAACTTTATATGCTTATATTACAACAGTTTATCCTTTTTTGCGTAAAAGTGCAAGAACGCATTGTATCAATTATTTGTGACTCAGATGATACATAATATTAATGCCTAAAATGAACTAAAGTGAGCTAAAATGCCTAAAGTTAAAATATGGATGGAATCTATTTTTACGATTTAAACCCGTTTATGGTATAATACATTTTTTCTCAACAATTCGCGAATCAAATAAATAAGGATAATGCTGTGTCTGCAACTATAAACAGCCAGTCTACCTTGCATCAAGGCCGTGTATTCAATCTGATAAATGAAAAATACACCTTAGACAATGGGGTGACCACGGACATGGATTTTATTCAACACCCGGGGGCTGCCGCAATGGTCCCGATGTTGAATCAAACGGAAGTCGTATTAATCAAGCAGTACCGCCATGCCATCCGTGAGTTCATCTGGGAAATACCGGCCGGAACGCTGGATCCCCGGGAATCACCAATGAATTGTGCCAAACGAGAATTAATCGAAGAAATCGGATATTCAGCGGACGACTGGCATCAACTGGGCACAATTACCCCCCTGCCCGGCTACTCGGATGAACGCATTCATATCTTTTTGGCTTCAGAACTGCAGCCGGCTAAACAAGACCTCGATGCAGACGAAATGCTAAATGTTCATAAAATGGAATTCAGTGCGGCGCTGCAAATGATTTTGACAGGGGAAATTAGCGACGGCAAAACCATATCCGGGCTCTTTCTGGCATTTAATTGGCTGAAGAAAAATTGTCCGGATTTTGTTTCTGAAATTGATATATAGGTTTTTTATTTAGCCAGTAGAGTAGGGAGGGAAGACCCCTCCCCCTCGTCAGTAGGGTCGAGGAATGGCGCGGTGCTCTCAGAGCCCGTTTCCATCCCCCGCCTCGTCAAACGCAGCATGCGGATTTCCCGCACTACGCTTTCTCTGTTAACTTCGTCTAAAGGGTTATGTGACCTATCTTAACTGGCAGCGCTTTCAGGTCTGATAGTAACGAACTCCATAATCATTAAATAATCCCAGAGTATCGTAAAACCAGGCCCTACTCCACCTGTTCCAGCCGAAGCCACGACGTTTTCTGGCACGCATCAAATGTCGCCTGATCTTTTTCTCCACCCAGTCTTTGATGTATCCCAAGCACTCGCTGGAGTTGCCGACCCGAAAGTAGTTGACCCAACCCCTTAGAATCGGGTTGATTAAATAGATCACCCGATCCACGGGTTGGGATTGATGACAACGGAACACCTCCTTGAGCTCTCGCAACAAGGCGGTCCGCGCCTTCATCCGAGGTGTGACCCTGACTCCCCATACGCCACGGCGCGTTTTAACACGCCGATAGTCAAACCCCAGAAAGCTGAAGGTCTCATCTCGGCTAAGATCCACTATTCGGGTCTTCTTTTGATTCATCTGAACATCCAGCTTCTCAAACTCTTCCACAAGCCGTTTATAGGCAGCCTTTAACAGCCACTCCCATTTTCTGAAGCCATCAACCAGGACCACCAGGTCATCTGCAAAACGGACATATTCAATATAAGTGAATCTGCCGTAACGGGTAACCTCCTTCGCGCGCTCAAGCATCCTATCTACCTCATTGAGATAGATGTTGCTGAGCAACGGTGAGACCACCCCGCCCTGGGGAACGCCCCGCTTGCCGCCGGCTTCTAAAATCAGCTTCAGCAATCGCATCACCCTGGCATCGTCGACTCGCTCGGCCACCTTGTTCAGCAAAATATCATGCCGAACGTTGTCAAAATAGGCCTTTAAGTCTAAATCGATGACCCGAGTCTTATTCTTTACAACTGCCTCAGCCACACGATCTATCGCAGCGTGAGCGCTTCGCTTGGGGCGATATCCATATGATCCTTCTTGAAAATCGGCTTCAAATATCGGCTCTAAAATAAGTTTGAGTGCCCCCTGAACCACACGATCTCTTATCGCCGGTA
>JAQYWI010000148.1 GCA_030145015.1 Desulfobacterales bacterium | reverse complement strand
CAGAACCCGGCCTGTAGCGGGGCGCATGCGGGCAAAAACCGCGAAGGCTTGAAAAACCTGGATTGGATGGTCAATGTCAACATTTTTGACAACGAGACCGGTTCCTTCTGGCACGGACCGGGCATGGATCCTGCCAAGATCAAAACCGAGGTGTTTTTCCTGCCTGCAGCGGTATCGGTCGAAAAAGAAGGATCCATTACCAACAGCGGCCGCTGGAGCCAGTGGCGCTATCAGGGACCCAAACCCCTGGGGGACAGCCGTTCCGACGGTCAGATCATGATGGAGTTGGGCAATAAAATTAAGGCCCAATACCAAGATGGCGGTACCTTCCCGGAGCCCATCCGCAATCTTAAATGGGATTATCTGGCCAAAGGCGAGTATGATCCGCATGCGGTGGCCAAAGAGATTAACGGCTACTTTTTAAAAGATGTGACCCTTAAAGGTAAAGTCTATAAGAAGGGCACGCTGGTCCCCAGCTTCGGGTTTCTGCAGGCCGACGGGTCGACCTCTTCGGGCAACTGGCTTTATTCCAACAGTTACACCGAAAAGGGCAACATGGCGGCGCGGCGCAGCACCCAGGATGCGTCCAACAACATTGGTCTGTATCCGGGGTTTGCCTGGTGCTGGCCGGTCAACCGGCGCATCATTTACAACCGCGCCTCGGTGGATCTGAAAGGGCAGCCCTGGGATAAAGAGAATTGGGTCATTAAATGGGATGGCGCTAAATGGTCAGGCGGAGATGTTCCGGATGGTGGCTGGCCGCCATTGGGCAGCCTGGAAAATCCCAATCCCAAAAGCAGACATGCCTTTATCATGCGCAAACACGGCCACGGGCAGATATTTGGCCCGGGCCGCGCCGATGGGCCTTTGCCGGAGCACTACGAGCCGCTGGAATGCCCGGTGGAGAGAAACTTTATGAGTTCGACCTACACCAATCCGACCGCAGCGGTCTATGGATCCAAGGCGGACGTTTATAAAACCTGTGACCCGCGCTATCCGTTTGTGGGCACCACTTACCGGGTAACCGAACATTGGCAGACCGGGGTAATGAGCCGTCATCAGCCCTGGCTGCTGGAGTTGCAGCCCCAGGTGTTTGTGGAGATGAGCGAAGAGCTGGCCAAACTCAAAGGCATTAAAAACGGCGAGCGAGTACTGGCCACTTCCGCCCGCGGTCGGCTGGAATGCACCGCGATTGTAACCAAACGGTTCAGGCCGCTTAAGATATCGGGCGAGCTGGGAAGCGAAGTGCATCAGGTGGGTTTTCCGTGGTGTTATGGTTGGCTTAAGCCGAAAAGCGGCAAAGAAGAGAGCGCCAACCTGCTGACACCGTCCACCGGGGATCCCAACACGCGCATTCCGGAAACCAAGGCCTTTATGGTCAATATACAAAAGATATAGAAGGAGGTGATCGCATGAGTAAGTCTTTTTTTATTGATACCACATTATGTATGGCCTGCAGGGGCTGTCAGGTCGCCTGCAAGCAGTGGAACGACCTTCCCGCAGAAGAAACTTCAAACCGCGGGGCTTACCAAAATCCGGCCGATCTCTCCTTTGATACCTACAAGCTGGTCAGGATGAACGAGGAGGTCATCGACGGGCAGCTCAAATGGCTGTTTTTTCCGGAACAATGCCGGCACTGCATCGAAGCCCCCTGTCTTGAAACCGCCGGGGATCCGGCTGCCATATACTATGATCAGCCCACCGGAGCAGTGCTTTACACATCCGCAACCAAAGATCTGGATGCGGCTGAAATCATCGAATCCTGTCCGTATAACATCCCGCGCAAGGGACCCGATGGTGCGTTGGCCAAGTGCGATATGTGCTATGACCGGGTTCAAGCCGGGATGCAACCGGCCTGTGTCAAGACCTGTCCGACCGGCACCATGAACTTTGGAGACCGCAAGGAGATGCTGGATCTCGCCGAAAAGCGGCTGGCTGCAATTAAAAGATCCTATCCCGAGGCCATGCTGCTGGATCCCGGCGACATAAGGGTCATTTTTATGGTCGCCTTTGATCCCAAGCTTTACCACGAGTTTGCGGTAGCCTCAAATACCGACTCTGGTATTTCCCGGCAGGTGGCGTTAAAAAGAATGTTACGTCCTTTAAGGAATCTGGCATCGCATCTGTTGTAAAAACAGCCGGATGAAATATTGAATAAAAAAGGGGAGATGGCTTTACCCGCTCCCCTTTTTTATTATGAAGAGGTGTGATAGGCTCATAATGTGTTTTATATTTTTACAGGGATAGTGTTACTGCTACAAAAGCCGTTGGGTATATTTTAGTTCGGTTGAGTTCATTAAACAACAGGGTGTCTAAGGTTTCAGGTTTCGGGTGTCAGGTGTCAGGATTCAATGATTGAGGAATTGAGGGATTTAGGAATTAGAATGACAGAATACCCTCAATTCCTAAATTCCTGAATTCGCAATTCCTAAATTTGCCTGCTGACACCTGAACACTGACACCTGAAACCTTAGATAGGACCGTGTTTTGTAAATTGCTTGCGGGACATAACAACAAGACCAAAGGAGATCAGATGACAGATGATATGGCCATCACCTCGGATCAGGTCAAACAGGCGGTTGCCGCATTAAAGAAACTTCGGCCAACCTATCTTGACCTTTTGGATTATTACAAACAAATTTTTGTGGCCCAGGAAGATTCCAAGAGCCAGCTAAAAATAGAACCGATAAAGATCAGTGCAGAAATCCTGGCGGCCAAGAAAAATGAGGAATTTCCCCTCATCGATATTTCAGAATTCGTCGTTGATAAAAATGCAGCCGCCAGCCTTCTAAAAAAGATATGCCAAATCGCTGAAGCAGCCAACAAGGAGATGGCGGCAGCGGCCAGAGCGATTCGAAAAGCCGTAGCGTCCGAAGTTCTGGATCCCGGTGCTGTTTTTTCTCATCTTTTAAAAGCGGACGACACCTTTTTCAATAAGGTTGAAAACGAACTTGATATTGAAAAAAAGACCCTATCCTTGTTTGCTTATAACAGCCTAAAGCCGTCTTTGACGCATTGCGCCCTGCAGCTTTCTTCCTACCTAGATGAAAATAACGCGTGGGAAAAGGGATATTGTCCCATTTGCGGGAGCACACCCGCATTTTCAATGTTCGAAGATGAAGGCAAACGCATTTTATTATGCAGCTTTTGCTGGCACAGGTGGTCGGCACCCAGAATTTATTGTCCATTTTGTGACAACAAAGACAGTAAAACCCTGCACTACCTATATAGTGACCAGGAAAAAGATTATAGAATTGATGTCTGTGACAGTTGCAAGACCTACATAAAAGCCGTTGATACGAGAAAGGCCGACCGTATCATTTATCCACCCTTGGAATTTGTAGCGACATTGCATCTTGACATCAAAGCTCAGGAAATGGGCTTTAAAAGCGGTATTCCGCTCGATCTTCAGTAAATCGGGTGTCAGTGTTCAGGTGTCAGGTTTCGGGTGTCAACCAGATGGCGGGCGTTGCATCTGTTTAATTGGTTAGATTGGTTTAATTCGTTCAATTGGTTCGGTTTAATCCAACCAATTCAACCAATGAAACAAATTAAACGAATCTAACAAGTTCTTAAATCCCTGAACCTCAGACTATGAATCGCCTTATGCTCAAATACGGGCTATACCTGATCCTGATTGCCATCCTGGCGTGCGCATCCAATGCACTGGCCCAAAATAAGACCGCAAGCCCGTTCGAAGCTACGGGTCCGTCTGGCTCAGATGTGGTTGCCTTGAAAACGGCATGGTCGGTTGACCGCGCTCACCCGGGGGAACGGGTCGCACTTGCCGTTGTGGTCGATATTAAAGACGGATATCACATCAATGCCGATGCAAGCCAGGTCCAGCCCTTTGAGGATTTCAAACCCTATCCCACCAAAGTTCAGGTTGTGACTGCCAGCGGGGGTGTCACCCTAGCGACCGCCCGCTTCACTCAGGCAAAACCGATTAAAGTAAGCTATTCCAGCGGTGCGCTGATGTCATTTGAAGGCCGGACGATTATCTACCTGCCGATGAAACTGGACGAACACATAAAGCCGGGGTCGATCGGACTGGAAATAAGGGTGGAATATCAAGCATGTTCGGACCGGTTCTGCCTGTTTCCACAAAAGAAGCTATTGAAAGAAACGCTTGCCGTAGTCGCATCCGGGACAGCCACATCAAAAATAAATGAGCAACTGTTTGCCAATCTCTTCTCCGGAGAGACGGTTTCACCTGCCGGGGTGGTTAACTTTGATCTCTTCGGCTGGCAATTTTCCATCAATACATCAACGGGGTTTGGATGGATCGCACTGCTGCTCACAGCCGCTTTAGGTGGTTTGCTGCTAAACCTCACCCCCTGTGTCCTGCCGCTGATTCCGATTAAGATCATCGGTTTATCCCATGTGGCCCAGGATCGGAAAAAATGTTTCTTTCTAGGCTTAGCGATGTCCATGGGCGTGCTGGCGTTTTGGACCGGCCTTGGCATCCTGATCGCGCTGATCAGTGATTTTACCGCCACCAATCAATTGTTCCAATATCCGGTTTTTACGATCCTGGTGGGTGCCGTCATCGGAATCATGGCGCTGGGGATGTTTGGTTTTTTTTCGGTGCGCCTGCCCCGGTTCATCTATACGATCAATCCCCAGCAAGACAGTCCTCAAGGGTCTTTTGGACTGGGCATCCTGGCTGCGGTTTTGTCGACGCCCTGTACAGCCCCCTTTATGGGGGCCGCGGCTGCATGGGCAGCAACGCAAACCCCGCTGACAACCCTGACCACTTTTGCCGCCATCGGCGGGGGTATGGCCCTGCCGTATCTGATTCTCTCGGCTTTTCCCAATCTGGTCAATCGGATGCCTAAAGCAGGACCCGCCAGTGAGTTGATCAAGCAGGTCATGGGTCTTTTTATGTTAGCGGCGGCGGCCTATTTCTTAGGCGTCGGCATCAGTGCACTCTTGATTACGCCGCCCAATCCCCCGAGCAAAATTTTCTGGTGGCCGGTAATGGGTTTGGTTACAGCCGCAGGCGCCTGGCTGGCCTACCGCAGCATGCGCCTGGCCTCAAAAAAAATAACCAAAACGGTTTTTGTCAGTCTGGGTATAATCTTGATGGTCTTGCCGATCTGGGGAGCCGTGAAGCTGTCCGGGGAGGGACCGATTGACTGGGTTTATTACACCCCCGAACGCTTTGAAGCGGCCATGAAGCAAAAAAAAATTGTGGTAATGGATTTTACGGCCGAATGGTGTCTAAACTGCAAAGCGCTCGAAGAAAGTGTTCTGCACGATCGTAAAATTACCGCCCTGCTTGCAGATGAAGATATCGTGCCGATGAAGGTCGACATCACCGGCAACAACCCCGCCGGTAAAGCAAAACTCAAAGAGGTTGGCAGTCTGACCGTTCCCCTGCTGGTTGTTTTCTCTTCAAAGGGCAGGCCGGTCTTTAAAAACGACTTTTACACGGTCGATCAGGTTCTGGGCGCTGTAAAGCAAGCCCTTAACAACAAAGCATCGGCCTCGTCAAATTAGCCAATTCGTGTTGTTAGCCAATGTTGCGTGTTACGGGTTGCGAGTTGCGGGTTAAATACAATTTAGCCTTGTCTGCCGCATCAAGCTCTAACCCGGAACGCGCAACACGCAACATTTACTGACTCAGAAATCCACGAATCTTTTTACCGAGCTCCTTTTCGGATCGCCTGCCCGGCAACTTTTCGACAATCCGGCCGTCTTTTACGAAAAAAATCATTGGAATAGCATAAATAGAAAATTTCTGAACAGCGGATTCTCCATACCAATATACAGGAAAGCCGACTTGCAGTTTATCAATGATCGGTTGCATGGCCTTGGGCCCTTCCAGATCGATGCTGATACCGATTAATTTCAGGCCTTGCTTTTCATACTTTTGATATAATTTGTTTAAGGCGGGCAATTCGTCAATGCATGGGCCACACCACGCGGCCATAAAGGTGATCAGGATTTTGTTGTTTTTGGCATGGATCAGTTCATCAAGTGCCGCTTCTGAAATTTTTTGAACAATGACGCCGGAACCCGCATCGACATTGATACTCAAGGAAATTATAAATAGCAGGGCTGCTGTAAATAGGCGCCTGGGTTTAATCAGATTCATCGAGATCTTCCTGAGTGAGTCAGCTTAGAAGTGGTCTCAAACCCCCATCTCCCCGCTAAATGAAGCGGGATTTCGCATCTAATTGAAAGAATATTTAAGGGGCTCAAAAGGCTCTAATGGCTGCGTTGCCCCGCAAGCGGGACGCCTTGATGCATACATTAATCTGTTTAGATCAGACATGTAATCCCGCTTCAGCGGGGCCCTTGAACCTGATCTGAGGCTTTGAAACCACTTCTATTATTTTTTATTCATCTTTTCCAGGGTCGTGGCACATTGCGCCAGATCGGGTCTTACATTGATATCCGAAACCTGGATATCCTGAATACGTCCATTTTTATCAATAAAAATCAAAGCCCGTTCGGTAACCCCACTGGAGCGTAATACGCCATACTTCTCAGCCACCGCGCCGTGGGGCCAAAAATCAGAAAGTACCGGAAACCACAACGCCCCCATCTGCTTGGTCCAGGCATACAGCGTCGGAATATTGTCTACCGTGATACCCAGAAGGACGGCATCGTTTTCTTCAAACATTTGTTTTACAATGTTATAGCCCGGCCACTGATCGGAGCAAACCGGCGTCCATGCCGCCGGAACGAATGATATGACCACATGCTTTTTGCCCCGGTATTGGCTGAGAGAGATTTTTTCTCCGGAAACAGAAGGCAACGTAAAGTCCGGTGCGGGGTCGCCGACTTTGACTTTTAAGGTACTGTCAACCGGTTTTAATTGCCCCGGGTTATAGATATTACCCTTGAATGCTTCTGAGGCACTTAAAGCAGGCGTAATGGATAAAAAAAAGATTAAACTCGAGACGATGTTTACTAAAAAAAAAATTTTCATTGATAGGACCTCCTTATCATAATCCTGAATCCGCAAGGAGCTTTTTCAAGAGTTGATCCGCATCTTTGGCGCCGCCAACTTTAGAATAAAAAACCTGGTGGCTGCCATCATGCCCTATTCGAATACAAATAAAAAATGGGGTTCTGACCTCACCCACCTTTTTGTGGATTGAAAAATTACCATCCGGAAAAAGGGGAAACGGTATATCATAGGTCTTTTTAAAATAGCCGACTTCAAAAGCCGAGTTCCCGACACCGATGCCGATCAGTTTAACCCTGTCTTTGAACCTGCTGTTGCTTTCGATTTTGCGGTACATCTCGTTGATAGAGGGAGCCTCCCTCTGGCAGTAAGGTCAATACATACTAAATATTTCGATGATGACCACTTCGGCTTTTATTTGCGGAATCGTGAAGGTTTTGCCGGCGACGCCTAAATATTTCTGGTGTTCGTCGTTTTTGGGTACGGAAAGATCAAACTCCGGCAGGACACCGCCGACGGCAGGCGGTTGGGATTTGGCCATGGAAACACCGACCGTTAACAAAAAAATCCCGGCGAATACGGCTAAAAATTTAAAGATCCCACCCATTTTAATGCCCTCCTCTCTTTATCCTAAGATTATAGGACCACCCCTTTGACTGTCAAGGTCGCCTTTGAGTCATTTCCTCAAGGCTTTTCTTCTTCTATTTTCGATTTTACTTCGGGCGCGTCCATATCGGGTATGAGGCACTCTTGACCGAAAGGCAGACAGGCATCAGCGGGATAAACCCCTTTGAGCTCATCCTTAATGGTCCCCTCCCAGAGCACGACACCCACCAGATATGCAATCCGCCCGATCCGATGCGCCCCGACAGGCGCGGTCAGAAAAATAAAACCAATCGTTGCCAGCGCCCGGGTAGCCACTCCCAGATTTGCGAAGTACAGGGCCAGGGCAAACAGCAGGGTGCCGACGCCGATGGTTGCCGCCTTTGTGCTGCAGGACATGCGCAGAAAAAGATCCGGCATCCGTAACATGCCCAAACCGGCAACAAGCATGAAAAAAGAGCCTGTAACGAGCAGTATGGATATCACAATCTCATTCATGGCCGGCCTCTCCATTTTTCGATATAAAAGGACAACGCAATCACGCTCAAAAATGAAATGATGGCCCAGGCACTGGCCACATCCAGCAAAACAGCCTGATCGTTGGCAATTGCGGAGACCACAATAATAGCAGCCGATGTGATCGCGATCAGCTCAAAGGCAATGATGCGGTCCGGCAGCTTCGGTCCCAGGAGCAGACGAATAAATCCGAGCACAAGGGTCAGACTCAGCAGTGGAAAAACGATGAAATAGATCGTCGTCTGCAAAATCATTTAAAAACCTCCATAACGCGCCGTTCGAAGCGGGCTTTAATATCGTGTCGAAATTTATCCACATCGCGCACATGCATGGCGTGGATATAAAGGATTTTGCGATCCTGCGAGACATCCAGGCTCAGGGTGCCCGGCGTCAGCGTGATCAGATTGGCCAGAACCGTGATTTCCAGATCGGATTCGGCATCCAGGGGAATGGCGATAATGGCGGCCCGCATCTGGTAGCCCGGTGTTAAAACTTCATAAGCCACCCGTAAATTCGCCACCAGCAACTCCTTCAGAAAGAAAAAGAAAAGTCCGACAAAACGAAAAAACCGGGTGATATAAACAATTAAAGCGACCTCACCCCGCGAACCGATCAACCACAGCGTCAGGGAGCTGACGGCAAAGCCGACCACCAAATTGGCAAACGTAAATGTTCCGGTCAGCGCCATCCAGACCAGCGACAAAAAAATACTCCCTATAAATAGGTTGATCTGTTTCATTTGATCCCCTCGAGAACGGCCCGGATGTAAGCTGCCGGATTCAATAACTGCTCGGCGGCCTGGGTTGCCAGTTCAAAGAAAGGTTCTGACATCAGCCCGATCGTCACCGTTAAGAGCCCCAGCATAATCATCGGAAGATAAAGCGCCATTTTTTTAGAGGGCGTCAGCTGAAAACGGATTGCTTCTCCGACAGGTGTCGCTTCTTCTGGCGGCACTCCCCAAAAGGCCGCCGCCCAGATCTTGGCCATCGAAAACAGGGTTAACAAACCCACCGCCAATGCAGTGGCAGCGATAAGATAGCCCGTGATATCAAGACTGGCTTTAACCAGAATCAGCTTAGCCCAGAAACCGGACAATGGCGGCATGCCGGCCAGAGAAAAGGCTGAAATAATAAAAATGATGGTCAGCCCCGGGGCCGATTGAGACAGGCCCCCCAATTTGTCCAGTTGATAAGAACCCTGCAGTCTGCGCGCCACGCCGCTGACCAGAAACAGATTGGTCTTAACAATGATGTGATGCATGATATAAAAAATCGACCCCGCCAGCGCCAGGGGCGTAAACAATCCCAGCCCCATGATCATATAGCCGACCTGGCTGATGATATGAAACGATAATATCCGCCGAAACTCGTTTTGAGCCATCGCACCGAGCACACCGGTCACCATGGTCAACCCGGCAATGACCAGGATGAGGGTGTGGGTATAGCCAACATCCTGATGGAATAACAACGAAAACACCCGGATAAGTGTATAAACTCCCACCTTGGTCAACAGCCCGGCAAATATGGCCGACACGGAGACCGGTGGCGTGTGATAGGAAGCCGGCAGCCAGGAGAACAGCGGAAACAGCGCGGATTTGATTCCAAAAGCGACTAAAAAAAGCATCGCCAGGGTGCTGACCACTCCAGGGTGCATCCCATTGCTCATCTGACGGGATAGATCCGCCATATTTAAAGTACCCACCATCCCGTAAAGTATTCCCAGTGCGGTCAAAAACAGGGCCGAAGAGATTAAATTCAGGGTTACATACTTGATCGCGCCTTCCAGCTGGGGTTTTTCGCCCCCCAATGCCAGCAGAACAAATGAGGCCATCAGCATCACTTCAAACCAGACATACAGATTAAAAAGGTCGCCGGTTAAAAAAACACCGCTGACCCCCATGAGCAAAAAGTGGAAAAATGAATAATAGCCGAAAGATTCGCGGTTGCTGTCGATACTTCCCAAGGCGTACACCCCGACAGCAAACCCCATCAGGGCGGCCAATACCGTCATGATGGCGCTGAACAGATCCGCCACCAGGGTGATCCCAAAGGGGGCCGGCCAGTTGCCCAGCTGGGTGGCAAAGATACCTTCCTGCCGGACGGCCCACAGCAATACCAGCGCGGCAGCCAGATGGGCGGCAGATCCCAGCGTGCCGAGCAGGCGCTGCACCTTGCGGTGCCGCCAAAACAGCAGGCACACAGCGGCCGTGGCCAATGGGATCAATATGGGTAATATCAATAACAGCTTCATGTATCCGTCGTTTTCATCTCGTCAAGGGAAGTTGCCGCCGTCGATTTGAATGTTCGGCTGAAAAGCACCAGGGCAAACGCCAAAACACCGAAGGAAATTACAATGGCAGTCAAAATTAGCGCCTGGGGCAGAGGGTCAGCGGTGGTTTCAATGGCGCTTAGGGCTCCGGTGGGTATCAGGGGCGGCTTTCCCCGCACCAGACCCGCCGCAACGAAAATCAGAAGATTGATAGCATTGGACAGCAACACCAGTCCTATGATCAAGCGCGCCGGGGACCGTGACAATAGCAGATAGATCCCCGCACCAAACAGACCACCGACGACAATTGCCGCTAAAACTTCCACCTTAATCTCCTTCCGCCAGAGATAATATAATGGTCAACACCGCACCGATCACCACCAGATAAACCCCTACATCAAAGAAAAAGGGTGTCCCTACATGCCAGATCTCATCAGAAATGATCTGCAGTTTTCCCCATTGACCGGTCATAAACGGCTTTCCGATGATCAGGGAAACGCAGCCGCTGCCCAGCGCCACCAGCAAGCCGACACCGATGAGGGTTCGCGGAGATATCCGCAACAGTGCCCGGGTGCGCTCAACCCCATAGGCATAGCTGTGAAGAATAAATGTGGCTGCGGCCACCAGACCGCCGATGAACCCGCCCCCCGGCAAATTATGTCCGCGAAACAGAATAAAAGCCGAAAACAAAATCAGCATCGGCATCAAAATTCGCGTCGCTGTTGTTAGTATGACTGATGGCATAGGGGGATTCCTTAATTGATTTTTGATGGTTTAAAACAACTGCAATTTCTTGTCACAAATATCATAGCAATATTCCTATAATTGCCTAAAATTTAAAGTGCCTAAAATGCCTAAAATTAAGGAATGCTATCATTTTATATATAAATGGTGCTGCACACGGCGCGGGCGCCTGCGCTGGGGCAGCAATATTTTAATTTTAGGCATTTTAGATCACTTTAGCTCATTTTATTTCCTGACTATCCGCCGGCTTCAGTCTCAGCAGCGTATAAACACCCACGCCGGCCAGCGCCAGAACCGAAATTTCTCCCAGGGTGTCCATGCCGCGAAAATCGACAATGATGACATTGACGATGTTTCTGCCATGGGCCAGGATATAACTGTTTTCAGCAAAAAATCCGGCAAGGCGCGACCCTTCCTGGACACTGAGGGCCACGAGCACCAGAATCGACATCAGCATGCCGCTGGCAATGGCGACCGCAGCATTGCGCATCTTCTGTGCCCGGGTGGCCTCACCCGTTAACTTCGGAAGCCGATAAATCACCCAGACAAAAAGAATCACCGTCATGGTTTCGATCAGAAACTGGGTCATGGCCAGGTCCGGTGCGCCGAAGTTAATAAAAATCAAAGCCAGCCCATAGCCGATCACACCCATGGCAACGATGGCGCCGAGCCGCGAGGGCACCCACACCGTCACGTATGCGGCCGCCAGCATCAAAAGGGCTATAATGAGCTCAACGATTCGAATATCGCCGAGTCCCAGTGAAATTTGAAATCCGCCTTTTTTAATCAGCGTAAAACCCACCAACGCCAGGGTTGTCAAAACAATGGTGAAAACATAGTGATGCAAATAACCGCTTTGCAGCACACGCGTCTGCCAGCCGGCAAGCGCCTTTAATTTCTCAACGGACCCGAAATACCAGGCCGCCGGTCCCCTGGCCGCCAGCCAGGCGCCGCGCCGGGCAAGATTACGCAGCCGTGTATGAAACCGGTAAATCATCACTCCGCAGATAACCGTTAGCGCGCTCAGGGCAAGCATCGGGGTAAATCCATGCCACAGGGCCAGATGCATGGGCACCGGTCGGGCCATAACGGCGGATACGGCATTGGATACTGCCGCGATGGTCATCAGATTTGGAAACAGCCCCAGGATGAGGCCGAGCACGGCCGGCAAAAAGGGTCCCAGCCAAAGATCAAGGGTGACCCGGTGCGGTTTTTCGGGTGCATCATCGGCGGCGGCAAAAAAGGGGCGGATGATCATAATTCCGGCGGCCGCCAGCAGCACCGCATTGGCCAGGACGGCGGCAGAAGCGAACAGCCAGCGAAACCCGGAGGCCGCCAAAATAGATTCATAGATCAGTTCTTTGCCGACAAATCCTAACAGGGGCGGGAGCCCGGCCATGGAAACAGCCGCCAGCACCGCCGCACGCGTTATCATCGGCATCCGGCGGGAAAGCCCCTTTAGCCGGCTCAAATCACGGCTTCCGGTTTCATGATCCACAACGCCGGCAGACAAAAAAAGCGATCCCTTATAGAGCGCATGCACCACCAGAAAAACCATGGCCGCCTGGATCGACAGCGGAGTGCCCAGCCCTGTCAGAAATACGAGGGTGCCCAAACCGTTCACCGTGGAATAGGCCAGCAGAAGCTTGAAGTCGGTCTGGACCAGTGCCATAAGGGCACCGGTGACCATTGTGGCAGCGCCAATCAGGGTCAGGGAAAACTGCCAGGCTTCGGTTCCGCCCAGAATTGGACTTAACCGCAAAAGAAGATAAACACCGGCTTTAACCATGGTGACCGAATGCAGAAAGGCACTGACCGGTGCGGGTCCCTCCATGGCCGACGGCAGCCAGAAGTGAAACGGCACCTGGGCCGATTTGGTGAAGGCCCCCAAAAACACCAATATCAAAATCGGAAGATACAGACCGTGCCCCCGGATCATATCGCCGCGCGTCAGCAGATCTTTTATTTCCAGGCTGCCGACCACCCAACTCATCAAGAGCACGCCCGCCAACAAAGCCAGCCCTCCGAGCCCGGTAACCAGAAGCGCCTGCAGGGCTGCGGTTCGGGCGGATTCACGCTGGTGGTCAAAACCGATGAGAAAGTAAGAACTGATGCTGGTCAGTTCCCAGAAGACAAACAGGCTGATGAGGTTGCCGGCTAAAACCACACCGAGCATGGAAGCCATGAAGAACAGCAGAAACGTATAAAACCGGCCGAGATTGGGATGACCGGACAGATAGCCGCCGGAGTAGATCACAATCAAGGTGCCCACGCCGCAAATGAGCAGGGCAAAGACCAGGCTGAGCCCGTCCAGATAAATGGACAAGGTCGCGCCCAGTCTGGGGACCCAGTCATAGTATTCGGTGATGACCAGCCCGGCATTGATCTGCGGAATTTTGAATGCAAAGAAAACCGTCAGGGCAAAAGGCAAAAGGCTCAGCGCCCAGCCCGACCGATGCGGTAGCCAGCGGTGCAGCCCCGGTGCTGCCAGAGCTAAAACAAAAACCGAAACAACTGCTGCCAAAATCATCTGCTCTGCTCCTACCCGAAAAAAATGTCGGCAACCCGATAGCGCGCAAATAGATGTGCTCTTTTTAGGGTTAAGCAATGATTCGTTAAAGAACAGGCACCGTGATCAAATACGGTCATGCGGTTAGCTTCCATTCGGTCGCGCCTTCGACTATTCCATTTTTTTAAACCAGATAAATTAAAAATAATCAACTCATCAGTGCCATTATTTCTTACATCTTGACACTTTTCTTCTTTCTCTATAATTCCACTAATAATAAGAACCTAAATTGAGCGTTTCAAATTTTAAAAAGGTTCATTTTGTCTTATATTTA
>JAQYWI010000147.1 GCA_030145015.1 Desulfobacterales bacterium | reverse complement strand
AAAGGTGGAATACCTTGTATTTTCATTCAGTTGTAGAAATTTCGGAATGTGTTTTAAATTTACGGCGTTTAGCTTGAAAACTCAAGAGATTTTTTGGAATTGGTAAAATCGTTGATTGGTTGAATAGTCAATTCGTCAAAGGATTCAATCCATTTCTAACGATTTGACGAATCGACCATTTAACCATTTAACTTTCATTTGAGCCCTGAACCTTGAACCCACCGACCCGCTTACATCCGCTTAATTGCGGGCCGCATGGAATCCGGACATTGACTCAGGAAATATTCATCCGTCATGCCGGAAATAAAATCCCGCACGATTTCAGCATTGCTGTGCTTTTGGATGTATGCCGGCGACATCCCGTTTAGAAAGCTGTTAAAAATCACGGATGAATCGGCTTTGTTTTCAATATCGGACAGGTATTTTTCAAAGAGAAAACCAAAGAGCTTTTTGAGCTTGGAAGAATGGATTTTTATCCGGGGGTTTAAGTAAATGCGTTCGAGATTAAATTTTTTTAAGTGTTTTAAAGCTTCGGATACCTCTGAACTGAAAGCGACGTATTTTTTTTGAAAGCTGTTTTGGATAACATCGGTTACCAGATTAAATACGATGGTGCCGTTGGTATCTCCGAGGTATTCGACACATTTGGGGGGCAAATCGGATCGACTTATCAGATTCAATCGGATGGCATCCTCAACGTCACGGCCAACATACGCTATGGTGTCGGCCATTCGAACGACACAGCCCTCCAAGGTCATTGGGACAAGGGTTGCTTGAGGATCTCTTTTTTTGCCCGCGATCTCTTTATCTAATATTTCGAAAGTCTTATCGGCATCCGGTTGAAGCATTTTGTTGTGAACCTCGCCATCATGAGACAAAATGCCGTCTAAGGTTTGCAGCGTGAGATTCCAACCGACACCTTTGCGTTCGACTTTGTCCAGAAACTGAACGCTTTGAACATTGTGTTGAAACGATCCGATAGCATGAATTTCGCACAGTTCGGTGAGATAGCGCTCACCGTCATGACCGAAGGGCGCGTGCCCGATATCATGTCCCAGGGCAATCGCTTCAATCAGGTCTTCATTTAAGCGCAAAAAACGCCCGACGGTGCGGGCAATTTTGGAAACCAATTGTACATGCAAAACCCGGTGGGTAATGTGGTCGTTTTTAATCAGGTAAAACACCTGGGTTTTATCGATGTAGCGCGCATAGGAATGGGCATGCAGAATTCGATCAACATCAATCGAAAAACCTTGTCGATAGTCGGTATCCCCGTGCGCTTCGACCGCCCGACGCATGGCATCTTTGTTTAAGGTCGCCAGCGCTGATAATCGCCCGGCTTCCTGCTCATCCAGAACGCCCCGGGCAAGTTCCAGTGTTTCTTCATCATATTTCTTCATTTTCAATCATGGATTCCATCAAGCGGTCGTAATCAAGACCGGCCTTTCGAAAACCCTCTCTGCCATACTTCATGTTGGCTTCTAAAATGTAAAACTGACCGTTGTGCTCACAAATATCGATTCCGACATCATCCCAGCGACATGCACGGGCGATTCGCAGAGCCAGATTGCAGGCTTTTTCGGGAACCCCATCCAGGTCGATGGTGCCGCCAACGGCCACATTGCTTCGGTATTCATTCTGCGGGGCAACACGCCAGTAGGCATGAACAACACGGTTGCCGATTACGACCACCCGGATGTCGCGATCGATTGGCAGGTATTCCTGAATATAAGCCGGACTCGTCAGCTCAAAATAATTGCCGAGTTCTTTTTGGTTGCGGATAAAATAAACACCTCTACCCATTGCGGATCCCCGGGCGATTTTCGCAATAAATGGAAATTCAAAATACTGCGGTATTAAACTTTTCTGCCGTTTTCCGTAAAATACCCGCGTGCGTGGATGACAAATCTTGAGCAATTCAAAAAGGGCAGATTGTTTAATTTTATCCTGAACACATTTATAGGTGTGATAACTTGGAAACGTGGTTTTGCCCATAGCGTCGAAAAGATCCGCATAAAAAGTGGTTGGGTAATAAATCTTATCAGCATTGCGGATGAGTTCAGCCTCTTGCGGGCTGTAATCGGAAAAATTCGACCGAACTCCCAAAGTGACCACATTTTTACAATTCCTCAAGCGGGTTTCCAGGGCAATGGCCTTGGTTTTTTTTGTCATCCTTAAAGCCCTCATCTTCTATTCAAAAAAATTTTGGACCATTTCCAGACCTCTTACGGTGTGACTGCCGGACCAATAGACTTTCCCGCATTTTGGACACGTTAGAAAGTGATCGTGGGTTTCAAAAATATAATCCGGTACCCTGCCCCACAGAGAATCTTTTTCGGCGCTAACGATCGGAATATTGCAATGCAAACACCTTGAGAAGGGCCGAGTTTGAGCCGCCTTCAATCCAAGTTCCAGAATGATTTGTTTTAATTGCTCAGCCCACTGGTCGGAGTGAACAAAAATCGACTTACAGATGGCAGACTTCCTGGGGCTACGCCGGGTGCGGGTTAACAGGATTCGGTCATTTTCCAGCTTTTCGATAAATTCGTCGGCGGCAACTTCAGACTCGGAGAGCGTATCAAAGCCTAGCAGGCGCAGCCATTTGGCCAGCTTGCCAAGCGTTTTTTCTGCTGCAAAACAGGGTATCATGGAAGCAGTTCCAGCCCTAAAGTAAATTAATTTTGGCGTATTGAAGTGTTGAAATAGAAGCGTTTCGAGTTTCGCGTTCCGGGTTGCGGGTTAAAATATTGCAAACTAAACTCTGCTGTGCATGACCCGCAACTCGTAACCCGTAACACGCAACGAAAGAACGAACCCAATACTCCATCGCTCCAATACTCCAAGGCCAAGACTTTCAAGAACCTTTGCCGCTAAGCTCCTGGTAGGCCTTTTGTATTTCCTTAAAACGCATTTCCGCAAGCGCTTTAAAATCATCTCCGAGGTGCTCCAGTTTGTCCGGATGGTATTTGAGAGCAAGTTCCCGGTAGGCTTGCTTTATTTCGGCTGCGGAAGCGCTTCGATCAATTTCCAGGGTGTGGTATGGATCCCAGGGAGTCCTGCCGGCGAAATTTTGTTCGTCTGAACGCGACCGCTGTTGCCCGGAAGAATTAGCGCGACCGTTATTTTTAAATCCCTTGTCGGTTTGGTGGTAAAAACGATTGTAATGCGCGTATTTTTTTTTCTGCGATGCAAGGTATCTCCATACCAGTCCCCAGATGATCAGATCATCGATCCAGCCCCAGCCGATCATAAAATCCGGTAAAATATCATACGGATTAAGGGTATAAAGCCCGGCCAGTATTAGAAGGATTACTTTCCACATTTTCAGATTGGAACTTTAAAATATCGAATAATGATAGAAGTATTATCGATCAAAAAGCTTTACCAGTTTGAATAATAAGATAATACCCGTGAAATATTTTACGAGCAAGTATAATGGATCACACACTGGGGGTCAATGAAAAGCCGGTATAAAATAAGCGCAGGAGTGACAGAACAACTATCTGAAATTTAATAATTTTGTAACTTTAAGCCCCGACGGTGTCCGCCCCGCGCCATCGGGAAAATATCATTCAAGAAAATATTCAGATTCCCGATAAAAGAATAATGGTGCGGTCTCAATCCCATGCACCGGTCGGTCGGAAAGATTTACTAGTATTTATAATAATTCCAAAGTGATATACCGAAATCAAAATATAAAGAACTTCGCCTTTGGTCCCTAATATGATAATATGGAACAAGAATAAGGATAGCTCAATATGAAAATACGTCAGGCGATAATTCTATTATTTCTATTGATTGCGGGGATCGGTGGTTTTTTCTTAAAGGGGTATATGGACACCAATGTCGTCATCCTAAAGGGCGGCACGGTGATTACAGTAGATAGGTCCTGGGAATCCGAGGGTTTCGTTTATTATGAAATTGAGGATGAAGTAAATTTTTTCAAAACGCTTGAAGTCGAAAGTTTCGGGAAACCGGATTTAGAATCAAGTCTGCGACGTGCAAAATTTAAACTGTCCCGCCTCTTGTCCAAAACCAACACTGAGTTTAAAAGCTTTGCCCAAGACACATCCGATTCGATACGCCAGAATACCGTTTGGGTTATTGGAATCCTTTCCGTCACAGCCTTTTGTATCCTCGTGTTATTGGGTGTTCACCTGGTAAAGGGTCGTCGTTCGACCCAAGACAGCGCTACCCGGCATCGAAGGGCTGCCGAGCCTGAAGCCACTTCTTACGAGGAGGCAAAAGGCGGTATCACCCAATCGGATATCATTAACTATTTTTTAACCCTATTCAAACACCAGATCGGAGCAGATCCACAGGCTCCGATGAATATCAAATCGTTATCCACAACATCTTCCGGGCCCAATTATGTTTACGAATTACGCATAAAACACCGCGGTGACTGGGTCAGACGCCGTATGACCATCGGCCCTATCGGGGAGGAGGCCGGCAGTAAAAGTAAGTGTTATTATGTGATCTATGACGCACATCTGGTGGTTAAAATACCGGTAAGACCCATTAATGCGTTTGATGACTATATCAAAAGTATCAAAAAGGAAGGTCAGATCGTTGATAAACTGGCGCCGAAGGAATGCATTATCCCGCGGGTTTCGGTGGTTCTGAGTCTTATTCACAAATTCCCCAATAGTGGCAATTTAACCGCTGATAAACTTGAAGAAAAATACGTCGACTGGCTGCGCCGCAAGACCGCTTACCAGCAATATTTAAAGATCAAAAATACGTTTGTATTTTTCATGGATTTTTCAAAATACTATTTTCTGGGACACATTGTGGACAACTTGCACGATGTTAAAGATGCGGTTGCCGAGGAAATGGTTGCAAACGCCGAGACCATCTTTGATAATCTAAAATTCCGTGGAAGATATGGCAAGGATAAAGAATCCGTCGGTCTTGAGATTCGAGAGGTATACGACGATTGCCAGGCGGCCATTCGCCAGTTTCTAACTGACTCCGGCGTTTTGTCGGATGTGTCAATGTTTCGCATTCAAACCTGGTTCCTGACGCATTTAGCCGGCAAAGCGATTGCAGGCAAGGAAGCCGGTCTTTCTGAAAATCTGGTGCAAGAATTAAATCTTGTGATCGAGGTCAATTTCACAAAGCGCATGGAAGCCGTCGAGGCCTACCGGAACACCATAAAGGAATATGTTCATAAGATACGGTTTCAACAAAATAAGCCCCAGGTGGCCGGCATCATAACCAATCTGCTCGATCTTCTGGCATGGCTGCGCACCAAGCGGATTGCCATGCGGGATCTGAAGCCGGACAATTTGCTGGTCGCCGGCGATCCTTCAAAATACCCCCTGTTTTTAATGAACGCCGCGGATTATGAACTTGGAATCATCGATGTTGAGACCGCTGTGGACTTTGAAAAGTCAAAAGATCGGAAGGTCAAACAGCCGTTGCTCGGCGGAACGCCGTTTTACGCAACACCGTCACATTTTTTCAGCAACATGATTCTGTCTGAGGCATTTCACAATTTAAATCTAATTTTGCATTTACAGGATTGGCACGCCACCCTGGTGATGGTTTTTAAAGCCGTGACGGGTGAGTTGTTGTTTGTGCACACCGCCAAGTTGTTTGCCGATATCCGTAATTCAATAAAGTACGGACAGATGGAAGGCCTGCTGGATACCGAGATTGTCGCCGATGTCAGTCGTGCGTTCTGGCGCCGCGCATTGCGAGAATTTCAGGCTAAAATCAATCAAAAAGAAGATGCGTTAAAATCCATTTTCTTCGATATCCCCGAAAATGCGAAGCAGATGTTTAAGCAAGTATTGGCTAAGGATATCCAGGCCACGGCTTTAAAAATAAAACAGTGCATTAGTATGAATAGCCAGAAGTTTTTTGAAAGCCCCCAAAGCCAGGATCTTTTACTCAAAGCCTCTCCTGAAAAAATCAACCAGTTACGGGCTGAATTTGAAAACAAGGTCAAAACTCTGCCAAATTCATCCGCAAATCATAACCGTGCCATTCCATTTCTAAAATATCTGCGTACCCTGAAACTGCACGCCGATCAACAACAACTGCTCTTAAAAAGACTGGCGCAACCGCATTCAAAGCTTTCGGCTTACACCCTTTTGGGTTTCATGTTCAATAACCTTTATAAATCAATGTTTCGAGAGGAGTGGTGGGTGAAGACAGTCGCCGAGAAAAATTTTTCAGATGCAGATGTGGACGAGGCAACCCTTGAGGTAACTGTTCCGAACTAATATTGTTTTTGTTTGACAGTCTCAATCCACCCATTGTATTCTAGAAGTGGTTTCAAAACCCCATCTAAGGCCCAATGGCTGCGTTGCCCCGCAAAGCGGGATTTGCGCCAATTCTGTTGCACTAAGGTGCATCACAGACCTCCGATAAATGCTCACATACCCAATGTATGCTGCGCTTTCTCGATCGGCCTGCGCCTTGATGCATACATTAATCTGTTTAGATCAGACATGTAATCCCGCTTCAGCGGGGCCCTTGAACCTGATCTGAGGTTTTGAAACCACTTCTAATGCTGCCAAAGTCAGAAAGCAGCAAGGAAGAACCCTTTGAAGACATGGATTTGCTTACTTTTGTCTTTCCTTCTTACCAAAAATGCGTAACAATCATAGTCGCAGCCAAAATTTAAGCGGGGTCCAGGGGCAGTTGCTGGTCAGACTAGCCCGACATACCCTTATGGACCGCCTGGGAAAACAGATCCCGCCAGCCGAAATTGATGCCTTAAATACCGCTTTAAAAGATTCCTGTTTTAAATCATCATGCGGAACCTTCGTAACACTAAAAATCAACGAAGGCCTGCGGGGGTGCATCGGTAATCTGACATCCGACACACCCCTGGCATCCGGGGTTCGCCGCAACGCGATTAACGCTGCCTTTCATGATCCGCGCTTTGCACCGCTGAGCATCTCGGAACTAGACCGGGTCGAAATTGAAATCAGCATCCTTTCGGAACCGCAGCCTTTGAAATACCGTGATGGTGACGATCTGATCAACCAGCTCCGACCCAGCATCGATGGCGTGATTATTCGCAAGGACCATGCCAGTGCAACCTTTTTGCCCCAGGTATGGGAACAGCTCCCCCGGCCGCAAGATTTTCTAGCCCACCTTTGCATGAAGGCCGGGCTGGCGGAAGATTCCTGGCAGAACCCCGAACTCGAAGTCTCAACCTATCAAGTCCAGTATTTTGAAGAACATACCGGCCAGCCCTAACGTCCTGCAGTTTCAATAACATATTGAAAGCATGTAGCTTTTAACAAGACTGGTTTTATGCCGCCTACATGGAATAATGGAATGCTGGGCACGAAGTGAAGCTTTAGCGCTATAATGGAATGTTGGGTTAGAAAACTCGATAAAATAACTACTAAACCCACTATTCCAATATTCCATTTTTCCATCATTCCAATCGCACGACATAGAGGCTCTCGACAGGTTGAGAGCGAAGCGAACTACGTTCTAGTTTCCTCCTCTTCATCTTCCTGCGTTGAATATGCCCGCCGACGGATAATTTTTCGAATAAATCCAAATATCGTCAGCAGCGCAGCCGATACGAAAAGGATTTCATAGAGGTGAATGGAAAGATAGGTAAACCAGTTGATATTCTTTTTGAGATGCGCCCGCCACTGATATTCGAATGCATCAAATGAAGTCGCAAAACGAATCTCAAAGGCGGATTTGAAATCATAGCCCTGCGCCAGCAGCCTTAGAAAATCCAGTATCGCCTGCGAACCATACTCGCGGTTCAAATATTCCACCAGGTTTTTGCTCTGCTCATAAGCCAGTATCAGGCCATTTTTGTCCCGGGGAAATTGGTGCTGCAATGTTTCCAGATCAAAATCGCTATCAGACAGAAGGGCTGCCGGCAACAGGTCGCGTCTGGCATCCATGATGATGTCGGCCAGACCGTCGCTGGCCCACTGACAAATTCCTTCATCCAGCCACCGGGGCAGATTATCATCTTTGATGTAATGGTGGAGCATTAAATGACACAACTCATGTTTGAATGTCGTTGGCAATGTAAATGGTGAAGTATTCATCTTTGAGTGATCGATCACCACCACCTTCTTTTTCGGCAGGGCATAGGCCACAACAAGCTCATGTCCTGCCATTTGCCGGAATCGTTTTTGATCATCGAGCAGCACCAGGGTCGGTCGAAAGTCCAGCCGCCACTGAAACGATGTTTCAAGCTCTTGCTTTATGCCGGAATACGACGCCAGCGCTTGCCGCGCTGTTCGCTCGAGTCCCGCATCATAAACAACCACAAGTTCTGTGGTATCCAGGACTGCTTGTTTGGAAGCAAACACGTGGGAAACCATCGCCAACAAAGCTATAATCGAAAAAAATGCGCACTTACCCATTTTTTTAAGATATTCCAGTAACACCACAATTATGGTTTCAAGTTTCAGTGTTCAGGTGTCAGTCAGATACTTTGTTGCATTGGTTGAATTGGTCTAATTGGTTTTATTCGTTTAATCTTAACCAATTTAACTAATCGAACCAATTAAACAAATATAACACTGGCCAGTTGGCTCGCTCCTGACACCTGAAACCTACTTTTATTCCTGACACCTAAAATAAGACGTATTAACGTCGAGATTTGGTGCTTTTAATTTGAAATTAAATGTTGCATGAACTATATCCAACCATCACATATAAGTAAAACCGGTTTTCAAAAACCATTATCGTTGAAGGCGTGAAATGCGAACAATTCGATCAAGGAGCGGCTATGCCAAAAATTCGTAACCGGACGATTCGAGGCCTGAAGGTCGGAGATACATTTACCGTATCCCGGCGATTTACCGAAGAAGATGTGATGACCTTTGCTGATGTGACCCGGGATTATAATCCGGTACATTTTGATTCGCGCTTTTCAGGCGCTAAAAATTTCAAGGACCGGATATGCCATGGCCTGCTGGTGGGCAGCATCTTGACTCAAGTCGGTGGGCAGATTGGCTGGCTGGCCTCGGTGATGAATTTTCGATTTAAGCAGCCGGTCTATTTTGATGAGACGATCAGCTGTCACCTTACCATCACCCATATCGATGAACGCCGGCGGGCCCGGGCAGAAGCGGTCTATTTAAACCAGGAGGGCGCCATTGTTTTGGAAGCTGAACTTGAAGGCATCTTGCCTGACGATGCCGAACGCCGGATTTTAGATGCCATGGTGGCTGAGGGTGACCCGACCAACAAAATAAGGTATTAGGGTTGATGTTGTTTCGGAGATTGAGGGGCAGAAACTTTTGTGGCCGTGCTCGATCCGGCGGATAATCCCGCCGGTTTGATCATATTGGAACGCCCGTCAAATACGGCGCCTTCTTTAATATCAATCGAGGCTGCGGTACAATCACCGATTAATTTGCCGGAAGGATGGATCTCCAGTTGTTTGTGCGCCACAACGTTTCCCGCCACCTCTCCCTGGATAACAATGCTTTTAGCTTCTATATCGGCTTCAACGATACCGGTGCTGCCTACAAAAATATCTCCGGACAGTTTGATGGATCCTTTGATATAGCCCTCGACATGGAGGTTTTCGGGTCCTTGAACTTCACCATCAATTTTTACATTTTTGCTCAATAAGGATGTGGAATCGGCTGTATTGTCTTTTACCATTAATTTAGCCCCTTTTTTAATTCGATCTCTACATAGTTCATATTCGTGTTTGTTTTGACGGTCTTGCCATAACCGCGATAACCCCGGTCGCTTATTTTGAAGTCGATTTAGCCGTATTTTGAAAGGCCGGCGCAGCGTCAGCGTCAGCAGGCCTGGACGCTTGCGGAGATCTGCCGCGCATCGTAATCTCACCATCAAAAGAAGCGCCTTCCGTTATGGATAGGCTGGGCGTGTTGATCTGCCCTTCAATTCGAGCTGTTTGATCCAAATGGACACGCTCCCGGGCCACCAGGCTTCCCCGTACATTTCCATTGACCGATATGACGTCTGCTTTTACCTCACCCTTGATTTTGGCCGGCTCAGCGATTTTTACCCGGCCTTTCAGATTAAATTCACCGTCAAGGGCGCCTAATATGATAATATTGCCATTGCCCGAAACACGGCCCTTAATCTTTAAATTTTTACCAAAATAGGTTGTTTCCTTCTGCGATACTGCAGCTTGGGGACGCGCCGACTTGTTTTCTGGTTTCTTCTTACCAAATAACGGCATTAAACTGCTCCTTTTCCATTTAATTTTGTTATTAAGCGGATGTAGGCCTAATTTTCATTATATATTAAAAAATAAAAAATCAACAGCTAGTGTTTGCAGATTCTTCATTTTTTTGCTCCCTGACAACTTCTTTTTTTTATGCTATAGGTTGTAGGTTCCTTATATGAGTGGCCTATGAAAAAAACCATCCTCACTTGTGCTTTCGTCCTTTTTTTCACATCCGTTACCGATGCGGATAACGTTGGGGATTCTCCCGAGTTCAAACAGGCCAGAAATCAACTGGTCGAAAAACATATTAAAGCAAAAGGCATATCCGACCCCAATGTGTTAGCTGCCATGCAGGCGGTCTCCAGACACAGCTTTGTGCCGCAGGACCTTTTGTCGGTCGCTTATGCGGATCGACCGCTGCCCATCGGAGAGGGACAGACAATCTCTCAGCCATATGTTGTCGCACTGATGACCGAAATCCTTCAGCTTGCCAAAGATCATCGCGTCCTGGAAATCGGAACCGGCTCCGGTTATCAGGCCGCAGTTCTGGCGAAGGTTGTCAACGAGGTTTATTCTATTGAGATTAAAGAAAAACTGTATCATCGGGCGAGCAAGACCTTAAAATTGCTCGGGTACGACAATGTTAAAACCCGTCACGGTGACGGTTATTTTGGATGGCCGCAAGCCGCTCCATTTGATGCCGTTATGATCACCGCCGCCATCGACCATATCCCGCCTCCGTTACTTAAACAGCTAAAGGAAGGCGGAAGGCTTGCGCTTCCGCTGGGAAATCCTTTTAGTTACCAGAATCTTGTTTTAGTCACCAAACAGGGGGATGATCTAATCGTAAAGCAAATCACAGGCGTTCTTTTTGTGCCCATGACCGGTTATGCACTAAAAAAGTCTTCACCTTAATTGCGAATGATCTATTGTGCCGTTTTCCTCATAGGTTTTTCAACCCTGGCCTTTGAGGTTCTGCTGACACGGATCTTTTCGATCGGACAATGGAATCACCTTTCCTTTATGGTGATCAGTATTGCCCTGTTTGGCTTTGCTGCCAGCGGAACTTTGTTAAGCATTCTCAATGCGCGTCATGCCGGGCGTCCCCTTTTTTTATCCGTGCGCAAGTCAGTAGCAACCCTCCTCGTTCTATATTCGTCTACGACCATTCTGTCATTTATCATCCTGAACAACCTTCAGCTGGACTATTTCAGACTGCCCGTTGAACCGATCCAAATTGTTTTTTTACTCATCGCTTTTATTGTTTTAGCGCTGCCTTTCTTTTTTTCAGGCTTCATTGTTGCAGTGGCCTACACCCGATTGCCTGAAAAGACCGGCTGGATCTATTTTGCGACCATGTGCGGTTCGGCCTGCGGTGCGATTTTTCCGGGTTTGTTGCTCCCTGTTTTCGACGAAGGCCGACTGGTTATTTATGCTGCCCTTATTCCGCTGATACTGATGCCGGTAATTCTGGGCAGCTCAAAAAGAAATCGACCCGGTAGCAGACCTCAAAAACCAGCCAAAATCGCTTTGGGATTTTTTAGTCTTATCGTTCTTTTGGGAGCGATCTATCTGGTGACACCCTCCGGTGATTCGCTAATCCGGGTGAAACCCTCTGCTTACAAGGCCATTTCCCAGATTCTGCAATTTCCGGATACGCGTATCGAGAAAACGTTTACCCATATCCGGGGACGCACGGATCGGGTCACCAGCCCGTATATCCGCTTTGCTCCGGGCTTGAGTCTGCGGTACATGCAAGCGATAACGCCGCAGGACGCGATGTTCAAGGATGGCGATCATCAGTTTGTTTTGTACTCGCTGAGTTCCCCGGAAGACACCCGATTTGCAGCATTTACCCTGCCTTACAGCGGTTATTACATTCACCCAAAAGCTCAGAAAGCGCTTTTGGTTTTACAGGGGGGCGGATCGGCCCTTGCAAATATTTTGGTTTCAGGGATTCGGGATGTGACCCTTGTCGTTGAAAACCCAGCAATGGTCGAAATTTTGAATAACCATTACGGCCTTGCGGTTATGTCTCAACCTGCAAGAGTTTTTTTGTCGCAGACGCCAGGACAATTTGACATCATTCATGTGGAAAACTGGGGGACTTCGATTCCCGGTTCAGCGGCTCTCAATCAAGACCACCTTTACACCATCGATGCGTTTTCCCAATACCTGAAACACCTATCGCCGGACGGTCTGATTATCATTACGCGCAGACTTTTGCTACCACCGGCCGATAGCCTGCGCCTGTGGGCATCGGCCTATGAAGCTTTAAAGATGATGGGCGCCCGGAGCCCGGAAACCCACCTGGCGATTCTCCGCAACTGGGATACTTTTACCCTGCTGGTTTCGAAAGCACCGATTCTTGATGTGACCCGCCTGGAACACTTTGCCCGCAATCTTAATTTTGACCTCGTATATCTTCCCGGCATCACCGCAGATCAAGCCAATCGTTTCAACAAATTTGATGTGCCCTATCATTTTATTGAAATCGATCGACTGGCATCCGCCTACCTTAACGGAAGGGAAAAAGCCTATTTCAGATCCTACCTTCTCGATATCCAACCCCAATCGGACAACCGACCCTTTCCCGGCCGCCATCTCAAATGGCTGAAGTTAAAATTACTCTACCGAACTCTGGGCAGTCGGCTCTACGCCCTGTTGATGTCCGGTGAAATTGTGGTCGCCGTGGTTTTCATCGAAGCAGTGGCGGTCACCGGTTTTTTGCTTTTTCTGCCGCTTTTTTTTGTGCGCCGAAATGATAAAAAGCCGTCCATTTCTCAGGTGCTGTATTTTTTCGGGGTTGGCGCCGGATTTATGTTTATCGAGTTGTTTTTTATCAAAAAGTATATTCTTCTTTTCGGCGATCCGATTATCAGCTTTACCGTAGTGGTGGCTGGAGTTCTCATTTTCTCAAGTTTCGGAGGCGCATGGGCCCAAAAAAAGGAAATCGATATTTTAAAAATGGCGCTTTTTTGTTTGGTGGGTGTCCTCTTGCTGACCTTTTTTACGCTCAACTTGCTTATTGAACAGCTGCTCCGGCTTCCGGATATATGGCAATATTTGGGGTCGCTGCTGGTATTATTGCCCATTGGATTTCTGATGGGACTTCCTTTTCCGCTGGGTATGCGCGATATGCTCAATTCCCCCGCTCAGCGCGCATACGCATGGTCGGTAAATGGCTGTTCTTCGGTGCTAACGTCGATTGTATCCGCACAATTGGCCCTTGTCTTCGGAATATCATTAATTTTAGGTTGTGCAATTGCAGCTTATTTTGTAGTGATTTTCAGCTGGCAACAGATTAACCGTATTTGATAAGGTAGTATCAAATCAAAAAAAACCATTATGCAAATCAAAGTTGAATGCTATGCCGGATATCGGGGAGCAGAAACCCCGCGTATCATCTGGTTCAAGTCTCGCAAAATCGAAATAAAACAGGTGCTCGATCGGTGGCTGGATCCTGATCAGCGCTATTTTAAATTATTAGGTGAAGATGGTGGCATATATATTATTCGCCATGATATGAACACGTGGGTTTGGGAGTTGACATTTTATCAAGAGGTACGGAAATAAAATGAGCTAAAATTTAAAATGATCTAAAATGCCTAAAGTTGAGGCTATCCGTCGAGAGCCTCCCTTCGAGAGCCTCAGGGTCTAACGACAGGGTCTAACGACAGGGTCAAACGATCATTTTATGATAAAAGTAGGGTTGGCCTCTGCGCCGACCGGAATTTCGCAT
>JAQYWI010000030.1 GCA_030145015.1 Desulfobacterales bacterium | reverse complement strand
ATGACGGCCTCATCGACGATGCGTTCACCTTTAATGGCCTCTTTGCGGCGATCATCAACATTTTCGTCGATGATTCCCTTCAGGTCATCGATATCATAAACATATGAATTGGCGAGGCGATTGATTTCCGGATCGATGTCCCGGGGGACGGCAATATCCATGAAAAATAGCGGCCGGTTGCGGCGCTTGCGAATGATGCCTTTGACTTGATCCTGCTCAATCACGTAATCAGGTGCCCCGGTGGAGCTGATAATAATGTCCACCGTTTTTAAGCTCTCCGGAATTTCTTCGAATCGGATGGCGCTGCCGTTGAACTGCCGGGCCAGTTCAACGCCGTTTTCAAAGGTACGGTTGGCCACCCATACGTTTGCGACCTTGTTGCGCAGGAGGTGTTCAACCGCCAGTTCGGCCATTTCTCCGGCGCCGATGAGCAACACTTTCTTGTCCAGCAGTTCTCCAAATATTTTGCGGCAGAGTTCAACGGCGGCATAGCTGATGGAAACCGCTCGATCCCCGATGCCGGTTTCAGTGCGGATGCGCTTGGCCACAAAAAACGTGCGGTGCAATAAGCGGTTTAATATGACACCGGAGGTTTTTTCGTCGGTAGCGGTTCGGTAGGCTTCTTTTACCTGACCCAGGATCTGGGGCTCGCCTACAACCATTGAATCCAGGCTCGAGGCCACCCGAAAAACATGACGCACGGCATCGTCGCCTTCATGGATATAGAGGGCGTCTTCAAATTGTTCCAGCGGAATCTTGTTGAATTCGGCGATAAACCCTTTGGTTTCTTCAACCGCCCGGGGTGTGTTATCGGTTACCAGTAAAACTTCCACCCGGTTACAGGTTGAAAAAAGCAACGCTTCTTTTATGAAAGTTTTCCCCAAAAGCGCGTGCAGGGCGGATTTCGACTCGTCCTCTGAAAAGGCGATACACTCCCGGACCTCAATCGGAGCCGTCTCATGATTTATGCCAAGTAATACGATTTCCAACATTCTGAAATTGTTCCAAATATTGTTGATTAAGAAATCTTGCTGCGCAACAATCTGTTATGGTCGTTATAAGCAAAACATAAATTCGAAATTCGAATATCAAATGATCGAAATTCAAAACCGTTTAAAACATTTGAATTTATGTTTTTGAAAATTGTTTCGGATTTCGAGTTTCGGATTTCGGATTTTTAGTTAGATAAAGTTCCACTGCCCTAATTATTATGGTGTTACGTTCTTAAGCTATTAGAACCGGGTAAATACCCCATGATGCCCCGTCATGAGGAGATTGACACCCAAAAACGTGAATATCAGCACCGCGAAGCCGATGATGGCCATAATGGCGGATCGCCGCCCGCGCCACCCGGCTGTCAGCCTTTCATGGAGCAGGACCGCATAAAACAGCCAGGTGATTCCGGCCCAAACTTCTTTGGGATCCCAGCTCCAGAACCGGCCCCAGAACGTTTTCGCATAAACGAAGCCGGTTATCAGTCCTAACGTAAGCATGGTAAAACCCACCACGATACAGACATATCCGATGTTGTCCAGCATGTCCAAAGACGGCAGGCGTTTAAAAAAGAATCCATGCTTCTTGGTTTTGATTTCGTGTTCTTGAAGCAAATACATCACACCCAGTCCACAGGCCAGGGCGAAGGCAGCCTCTCCGATGAAGATGACCGTGACATGACTCACCAGCCAGAAGCTTTTGAAAATTTTGGTCGCCTGGGCCGCTTCATTGGGAAGCTGCGAAACGACGATCATAATTAGCGCCAGAATCGGCGCTGCAAATATTCCCAGGATTTTTAAATTAAATTTATATTGTATGCTCAGAAATACCCCGGCAATGGCCCAACCGGCAAAAGACAATGTTTCATGCATATTGCTGACCGGCACATGTCCGGCCTTGATAAAGCTGTAAACGATCGTCAGGGTGTGAAATAAAAAACCGACCAGCAGCAGAAAGAATCCGGTGCGCTGGAAATAGTCTTTTTGGACAAATAGAAATGCAAAATAGCCCGCCATGCTAAGCAGGTACAATATAATGCTGATGAGAATGATTGATTCCATTAATACTCCATATAAGGTTTGCCGGTTGAGCCCGTTTAGGCCGTTAAAAGGAAAATGTCTTGTTTTAAATTTAACAGGCAAAACAGGCCAACGGGTCCAACCGGCTCAACCTAGAAGCGCTAGCTTATAACAGCGCTTCAATTTTAAATCCTTCTCCCAAAATTTTATAAAGCAGCGAATTTATTTCTTCTGTTTTACCGGCCTGCATTAGTTGAATGAGATCGCTGTCGATCAATTGATTAAACAATGTTTTATGGGCTTCGGGCTCATGGGCCCGGCTCAGCAGTTTTTTACGGATAGCCCCCATGAGAAGCAGAAATTCCGCATATTCCTTGCCGAATTGGGTTTCCAGTTTCTGACGCAATTGTTTTGCCAGGGCCGGGCTTTTGCCGGAAGTGGAAATGGTAATGATCAAATCACCCCGCTGGATAATGGATGGCAGGATAAAATTACAGACCTCAGGACGATCGGCAATATTGCACAGGGTATGGGTTAGGGCAGCATCGTTGCTGATTTGTTGATTTAAACTTTCATCATCGGTGGCCCCGATGACTAAAAACGCACCGTTCAAATCAGCGGATCGGTATGCCCGCCGGATCAATCTAATGGCTCCTTCTGAGGCCAGTTTTGTCAGCTGTGGGGTTGGATTGGGGCTCACAACGGTAACTCCGGCGCCGCATTCCAGGAGGGTGTTCGCCTTGCGGGTACCCACGGCGCCCCCGCCGACAACCAGGCAATTGCGGTTTTTGATGTCGAGATGGATGGGGTAGTACTTCATGATTTGTTGTATTGGTCTTATTGGTTTGATTGGTTATGAAAGAATCTGATTTATAGAGCTCAATGTGTACAGACTAAGAACCAATTCAACCAATTTCTATTTCCATTAAATCTTCAGCCAGGACTAACGGACCGGCGTAGGCTTGGCGGCATTCGGCCGCGATATCTTCTTTATCACATTCCGGATAAAAATGGGTTAAGACCAGTTTGCGGACACCGGCTTTGGCAGCAAGATCACCTGCCAAAGACGGCGTCAGGTGTCCTTTGACCTTGTGCTTGTCGGGGAGGGCGCACTCGCAGATAAATAGATCCGCATCTTTTGCAAGATCGATGATCGTTTCACTGTAATCTGTATCCCCGGTGTAAACGGCGGAAAACCCATCGGTACTGATTATGCGGAAGGCAATGCTTTCTTCGTTATGCTGCACCGGTGCGGTATTTACGGTAAAATCCTCAAATGTAATCGTATCGGCATTTTTGTAGTCGAATTCGATGATCTCCAACAGGCCGGGAGTTAATTCAATCCACTGACCGTAGGCCCATTTCAATCTTTCATAAAAATTCAGCAAGCCGCGGCCACCGGCAACCGTCAGGGGGATTTTCCGCCGGCTGCCGTCCGGATACTTGGTGGCAAATATAAACGGAACAAATTCGCCGGTGTGGTCGGGATGAAAATGGCTGTAAAAAATATGGGTTATATCGAAAATGGTGGTCCGGGCTTCGAGTAAGCGCCGCATGGTACCCGGGCCGGAATCAAACAATAGCCTTGAAGCGCCGATCTGCATGAGAACCGAGCACGAACTGCGTTTCAGCGACGGCACGCACGTCCCGGAACCCAAGATTGTTACTTTTATGCCTGATTTGCTTCCCGCCATGTCTTATCAAGGTATTATGAGTGAAATAAACTCTTTTGCGTAAGGCCTAAAAGTAAGTGATCTAAAGTTACAAGTGACCTAAAGTGACTAAAGTTAAGGAATTCTGCCCGTCGAGAGCCTCCCTTCGAGAGCCTCCCTTCGAGGGCCTCCCTTCGAGAGCCTCCCTTCGAGGGCCTCAGGGTCGAACGACAGGGTCTAACGACTGGGTCGAACGATCATTTTTATAAAAAAGATTGAGCGTCACGCTGCGCTAGCGACACCGGTACTTTAGGCACTTTAGCTCATTTTAGTTCACTTTAGTCACTTTCTTTTCCTGCTTGGGTTCCGCCCTCCTCGCCGTCCTGTTAATAATCCACGACAGCAGTCTATTGTCATCGCGCACATCTACCTGTTCTTTAAGCTCGTTTAGCGCTATTTCTGCTCGGGCCATGTTTTTGTGGCCTCCGGCATTGCCCAATTTCCCAAATCCTTCCTTGGCCACCTTGCCGGCGTTTTTTCGAATACCGTCGTTTCGGAAAATAATAGTTAATTTTTTATCACAGATTCCGGACACAATACTCCAGGTGACGGTATTGACCCTCATAAAAAAGTCGGCAATCAGCACGCAAATGTCCGGATTGACCACGTTGCCTAAATGAATGTAGACTTTACCCTTACGCCGGCGCATGTTTTTCAGGGCTAATATGAAATATTTTAAAAGGTCAAAACGAAGGTCGGCCTGCTCAATCTTGCGGGCAAGATGTATGTTGGCGTGTCGAAACAAATATTGAAATGCACGCACATCTTCGATCTGGGTTTGCCCCTTAAAATCATTGGTGTCGGTTTTAATGCCGTGATACAGGCCGGTGGCGAGTTTTGTAGATGGTTTGATTTTTGCCGCTCGCAGATATTCCGTTAAAATAGTGGCAGTGGCACCGTAATGGGGCCGGATATCTAAAAACGGTGCCTTGGCACCGGAATCGGGGTGGTGGTCGATAATAACATCCGGCTTTAATTCGGCCATATATTCATTATGATCCGGCTGGGAATCCACAATAACCACCCGGCTGAATTGATCCACTTCAATCTCTTCAAAAGGCACCAGGGTTACACGCAGCAGCCGAAGCATGGCCAGGTTATCCGGCCGATTGATGGTGTTGATGTGAGAAATGGTCACACTCAGCACCTTGCGCCACAGCAGGCGACTGACGGCCATCGCACTGGCGATTGCATCGGGATCGGCATTGACCATGATCAGCACGTGATCATTGCCTGAAAACTGATCGTAAAAGCGGCGTAGTTTTTCGGGTATAGATCGGCTCATAAGAAATTGATATCCTGAAACAAGCGTCAGGATATTACGATGTGTTCGGTTAGATTACAACAAAATTTTCCAAATTTACCACAAAGCGTGTCCCCGCCTGCTTCAGCTTACCTGCATAGCGGCCGTATCTGTGGCGAAAATGCATTCAAGGAACAAACAAAAGCCCGGCTCCCAGGGAGCCGGGCTTGTTTCACCTGAATCGGTACTTATATCGTCTTAAATACGATTTTATCTCCCTCGACTTCGGCACTGACCCGGGCGCCATCAGCAATTTTACCCTCGAGAATCTCCAGGGACAATGGGTTTTCAATAAGTTGCTGGATTACCCGTTTGAGCGGCCGGGCACCATAGACCGGATCATAGCCTTTGTTGGCAATTAACGCTTTCGAGCCATCTGATAATATGAGCTCAATATTTTTGTCCGCAAGCCGCCGGCCAAGCGTGTCAACCTGGATGTCGACGATTTTCAAAATGTCATCTGCGGTCAGGCTCTGGAATATGATGATTTCATCGATGCGGTTTAAAAATTCGGGCTTAAAACTGGCGCGCAAAGCTTCGGTCACCCGATTTTCCATTGCGGTCCGATCAGATGCCCCCAGCTCCTGAATCCACTGGCTGCCCACATTGGAGGTCATAATGACAATTGTATTTTTAAAATCAACCGTACGGCCCTGCCCGTCGGTCATGCGCCCGTCATCCAGAATCTGCAGCATCACATTAAAGACTTCCGGGTGCGCTTTTTCAATTTCGTCAAACAGCACGACCGCATACGGCCGACGGCGGACCGCTTCTGTCAGGTAGCCGCCTTCTTCGTATCCCACATACCCGGGGGGCGCGCCGATCAGCCGGGCAACGGAATGCTTTTCCATGTATTCGGACATATCAATGCGAACGATGGCCTGCTCACTGTCAAAAATAAATTCCGCCAGCGCTTTTGCCAGTTCGGTTTTGCCCACCCCGGTCGGTCCCATGAAAATAAACGACCCGATCGGCCGATTGGGATCCTGCAGCCCCGAGCGGGCGCGGCGAACGGCGTTGGACACGGCCGATACGGCCTCTTCCTGGCCGATGACCCGCCGGTGAAGCTGATCTTCCATACGCACCAGCTTATCTCTTTCACCTTCAAGCATTTTAGTCACCGGGATCCCGGTCCAGCGTGAAACGACTTCGGCGATATCCTCATCATCGACCTCTTCTTTGAGCATCTTGCTGGTCTGCTGAAGCTCCGAAAGTTTTTGGTTGGCTTCCTCCAGCTGTTTTTCGAGCTCCAGGGCTTTGCCGTATCGAATCTCCGCCACCCGGGCCAGATTGCCTTCTCTCTCCGCCAGCTGGGCCTCGGTGCTCAACTGCTCCTGGTCTTCTTTTATTCTGCGGATCGTCTGGATCAGGTCCTTTTCATTTTGCCAGTGGCCTTTCATCCGCGTCAGCTCATCATTGAGGTCGCGCAGCTCGGCTTCCAGTTTTTTGAGCCGCTCTTTGGAAACCAGGTCCGTTTCCTTCTTCAGGGCCTGGCGTTCGATCTCGGACTGGGTGATTTTGCGTTGAATTTCATCAATTTCAGCCGGCATACTGTCAATTTCAATTCTGAGCTTGGAAGCGCATTCATCCATTAAGTCAATGGCTTTGTCGGGTAAAAAGCGATCGGCAATATAGCGATGGGAAAGGGTGGCGGCAGCGACAATGGCCGAATCTTTGATGCGAACGCCGTGATGAATTTCGTATTTTTCTTTCAAACCCCGCAAAATCGATATGGAGTCTTCCACGCTGGGCTCTCTTACCAGCACCGGCTGAAATCGCCGCTCCAGGGCGGCATCCTTTTCAATATATTTGCGATATTCGTTGAGGGTCGTTGCCCCCACACACCGCAGGGTGCCTCTGGCCAGCGCGGGCTTGAGCATGTTGGATGCATCGACCGCGCCTTCTGCAGCGCCGGCACCCACCACCGTGTGAAGTTCATCGATAAAAAGGACAATTTCACCTTCTGCGGTTTCGACCTCTTTTAAGACCGCTTTGAGTCGGTCTTCAAATTCGCCCCGGTATTTGGCACCGGCAATCAGCGCCCCCATATCAAGGGCGACCAGCCGGCGGTTTTTCAAAGTTTCGGAAACATCACCTTCCACAATTCGCTGGGCCAACCCTTCGACGATGGCGGTTTTGCCGACACCCGGCTCCCCGATTAAAACCGGATTATTTTTCGTGCGCCGGGAAAGGACCTGTACAATACGTCGGATTTCTTCATCCCGACCGATGACCGGATCCAATTTTCCCAGCCGCGCCAGATCCGTCAGATCGCGGCTGAATTTTTCCAAAGCCTGGTATTTTTCTTCAGGATTGGGGTCGGTGATGCGCTGGTTGCCCCGGATTTCCAGAAGTACTTTTAGAATCGCCTCGCGGGTTACCCCGGCAGCGGCGAGAATACCGGCGGCGTCACTGTTTTTTTCATCGGATATGGCTAAAAGGATATGCTCGATACTGACATATTCATCCTTCATACGGGTGGCTTCGGAAAAGGCCTGCTCCAGTACCGCCCTGGCCCTGGGCGAGATATAGGTCTCCCCCGTTGCTGCACCGCTGACGCCGGGAAGTTTGGCAATTGCAGCGGTTACCTGCCGGGCGATCTCATGCGGTGCCGCACCCAATTTACGGAGCATGGCGCCGGCGATACCTTCGCTTTCAGCCAGCATGGCGGCCAGCAGGTGTTCGGGTTCAATCTGCTGGTTATTGTGCTGAGAGGCCAACGACTGGGCATTCTGTATAAGTTCCTGAGATTTTATTGTAAATTTGTCGAAACGCATTCGTCCTCCTTTAAAAGCCAATTATATTTTACAATAAAAATAGTCACATTACTAATGATGTCAATAGCGTTATAGTAATGAAAAATTAACTCTGAATAATGCTCCCCTCGCGGCATGTGCCCTTTTCATATTTTACTCTAATCACAGTAAAACTATCTCAAAAATAGGTGATCACGCCAATTATTCTCCCGTTTAGCGGGATCCCACATTCATTATCAACAGTGGGAGCGGCATCTTGCCGCGATATGCGAGTATTTTGAATAGCCCCTTAATATTCATAAAAAGAGATGTGAGATCCTGCCTTTGCGGGGCAACACAGCCATTGGGGGCATTAGATGCATTTTTTAGATAGCTTCCAGATATATCACAGAAAAAACAATTTATTCAACTAATAGACCAGGCGTGAAAAGGCTTTGCCAGGCGCAAACTTTCATAAATGGCAATGCCGGCAGCAGTGGAAAGATTTAATGATCGAATATCTTTGGTGATGGGGATATGATAAGTGGCGTCCGGATACCGGCTGACAATGTCTTCGGGAAGCCCGAGGGTTTCGGAGCCGAAAATGAGAAATTGCCGCGCCGGCGACGGCATGGACCAAAAAGGCCGCATTCCGGTTTTTGAAAAGATAGCCACCTCATCCAGCCCGGGCGCCAGTTTTGATTGCAGGCTGTCAAAATCCTCCCAGACACGGAGTTTCACATGCTGCCAGTAGTCCAAACCCGCCCGCTTTACTTCCTTGCTGTCCAGGGAAAACCCCAGCGGCCGAACAAGATGCAGATAGGATCCGGTGGCCACACATGTGCGGCCGATATTGCCGGTGTTCCAGTGGATCTCAGGCGAGACCAGAACCACGTGGCGCTCAAAGGTGCTGCCTTTGTCATTTGGTAAGTTTGGAGTCAATTTAATGCTTTCAAAGTAGGTGAAATCGTTGCGCGACCCGTAACGATCAGATTCGCTTCCCACACTGCGGACAGTATTTAAAATTCTTATCCAGTGCTTTTCCACAATATTTGCACGTTCTAGAGTCTTTCGGCTGCTGCCGGGTTGAATCCGGTCCAGGTGCATGTGCGGTCTGCTCGCAACGATCGCATGCCAAAAACGGCGCACCTTTTTTGACTCTGAGTATCGGAATGAAGAACAGGCTGAGGTAGTGGTCCATACGCTTATTATAGGCCTGGTGCAACCCGCAAACCGGACATCGGCGGGGATTTTGATCTAGAACTTTTATTTTGGGTGAGACACCGGCAATAAAAATCATTTTCACAAATGAATAAACATTTATGGGGTTTCAGTTATAGAGCTAAATTAAGTGCAATATATTACGTTTTTAATTTCGAAATTCGAATATCGCCTGATTTTATAAAACTGGCCTAAACAAGCACGAATATCAAATGACCAAAATCCTAAACACCGTTTTGAACATTTGAATTTATGATTTCGAATTTGTTTCGAATTTCGGATTTCGTGCTTCGGATTTATTTGCTATGCGTGAAGGCATATATCTCAGACAACAAACACTCTATTTCAGAATGACCTCGGCTTACATATCACTTCCCTAATCCTCATATCAAAAAAATTATTCTGGTGGGCGGGTTTGAGCACCAGGGCGGCATCTGCGCCGCGGCCGGATCCTCCGATGGAAATAATATCATTGCCGGTAAGGGCGCCGGCGTCTGCAGCCATCACCGCCACTTCTACCGCAACCTTGATACCCTGACCAAAAAGCCTCAATGTGTCTGCCATAATTAGGACCGGATAAACCCCGGAATGTTTTTTGGCAATGGAACGTTCAAGGCCCGAAAGTGCATGGCTGGCCACTATTACCGTTAACCCTTTGTTTTGCAGGTCTTCTTTGACATCATTCGGCAATGCATTTTTAAAAGGTTCCTTAAACCCGCTATGGTAAGTGACCACCGTGATGCGGGGTCCGTCGAAGATTTCAATAGCCCTGTAGGCCGTAAAACCGGTGGTTGATGCCACCACCACCTCTTTTATTCCCAGGGCTTTAGCTCTTTGGGCCGCAAGTTCTAAGGCTGGGTCCGTGTTGTCTTTTCCGGGTTTGTCAAAATACATCGTCGCCTCCTCAATATTTCAAAAATTAGGTTTGATATTTATGCGCGTATGCTAAAATCCCCTGTCTTTCTCTGGCGGGCTGCCGGGAGCTTCATCGCAGAGATCATCATATCGGAAATCATATGCCAGTCAATAAATAGATGAACTTATCTCAATCCGCCTCCGGCGGATTAACACCCGATGGTAAAGTTTTAAAGTGAAACAAATGAGCTAAAATTTAAAATGATCTAAAATGCCTAAAGTTGAGGAATTCTACCATTTTAAAAAAGGCGGAGCGCCAGCGACACCATAATTTTAGGCATTTTAGCTCATTTTAGTCATTTTAGGCACTTCTAACTTGAGAGCACCTTTAAAACTTTTTTGCTTTGTCTTTAAAGATGAACTCCTATTTTTGATATAGGCTCCAATCCATATTTTCTTGCGCCGCTCGGCATTCGTAATTAGAATAAAAGCATCACCCCACCAGCGACGCACCCAAAACCAACAGGAGGTTCATATGGCCGAGGCCAAATCAGGCGATACCGTTAAAATTCACTTTACCGGTAAATTGCAAGACGAAACGGTTATCGAAACATCCAAAGATCGTGATCCGCTTGAATTTAAGATCGGAGACGGAAACGTAATTCCCGGATTGGAGCAGGGCGTCATTGGTATGGCCGCCGGAGACAAAAAGACGATCGCCATTTCACCGGAGGACGCTTTCGGCCAACCGCAGGAAGACCTGGTGGTGGATATGAAAAAAAGTGAGTTTCCGAAGGATGTTGAACTTGCTGCGGGTGTTTATCTAAATATTGAATCATCGGATGGCAAGGAATTTAAGGCAAAAGTTGTTGAGATTAAGGAAGACACGGTGATCCTTGATGCCAATCATCCCCTGGCGGGGGTTACGATAAATTACGATGTGGAATTATTAGAAATACGGTCAGTTTAAAGGATGTGTATTTCACAAACTTTTCGGAAATGGTGACCGTAGATTGCAAATGTTATGGCCAACGGTAGCAATCCAGGGCGCTTGCGCAGGGTCCACAATAGCAGCTTCCAATACTGGAACCGCTCCTTGCCGAAAACCCCGAGTCGGATGCTGGATCGAATAAATGCCATGAAGCGCTGAAAGTCCAGCTGAATATCTGCTTTGGGGGCTTTGTACTCTCTTAAAAATGTCCTCACCCGCTCATAATAGATTTTGGGCGAATAAATTTGTCCCATTATTTTCTTATATCCATCCGACAATGCTTTGAGGTCCATCCGCGGAATGATATTCGTTGTGCCGTCGGTATTGCATGATATCAAGCCCGCCAGGCGTCCCTCCTGTTTCAGTCGGTTATAAAGCCGCGTGCCGGGAGGGGCATTCAGCAATCCGACCATGGCTGTCACGATCCCGCTTTTCTGGATGAAGTCAATTTGCCGTTGGAAAATAGAGGGCGTATCACTATCGAAACCCACAATGAAGCCCCCCTGAACCTGGATGCCGGTTCTTTGCATGCGTTTTACGCTTTCGACCAGATCACGATTCTTGTTCTGCTTTTTATTGCATTCAGCCAGACCCTCTTCCGCCGGTGTCTCGATTCCGATGAAGACCGAATCAAATCCTGCCGCTACCATCATCTCCATTAAAGGTTCATCATCAGCCAGATTGACGGAAGCTTCGGTGTTGAAGCGGATTAGCTTTTTGTCTTTCTGCCATTCGATTATGGCCGGCAGGAGCTCGGTCATAAGATACTTTTTATTTCCGATGAAGTTGTCATCAACGAAGAAAATCTGTCCACGCCAACCCAGGTTGTAAAGGCTGTCCAGCTCGGTAATGATTTGGGCAGAGGTTTTAATTCGCACCCGATGCCCGAGCAACGCCGTTATATTACAGAAGTCGCAATTAAATGGACAGCCGCGCGAAAACTGGATATTCATTGCGGCGTAGCGTTTAGAATCAATCAGTCCCCACATCGGTGAAGGCGTTTTGCTGAGGTCGGCAAATTCGGATGTCTCATAGACCCGGGCCGCATTGCCCTGCTTTAGATCACGCAGAAAAGGCGGCAGCGTCAGCTCGGCTTCATTCAACACAAAATGATCAACCGCCTCAAACTCCGGATGTTCGTCTGTAAAAAGCGGTCCGCCGGCAACTATTTTAAGGCCCGCTTTTTTACAACGCGCGATGATTTGGCGAGCTGATTCTCTTTGCACCGCCATAGCGCTGATAAACACAGTGTCGGCCCATTCCAGGTCTTTTTCGGTGAGCTTGGTTACATTAATGTCTATAAGGCGTTTAGGCCAATCGGGGGGCAGCATGGCTGCCACCGTCAGCAGGCCTAAGGGTGGGAAGGCGGATTTTTTGTGAATGAATTTGAGGGCGTGCTTAAAACTCCAGAAGGTGTCTGGAAATGCCGGGTATATGAGCAGTGTATTCACAGGTCGGTTTTGGTATTCTCGATTTACAGCAGCTTCAGGGACTATGCTTCTTGAAGTGCTCCTAATAGATCCAAATCGTCAAATAGGAGTTCTCTGGACGGCTTGCCGTCCTTTCCATATAATTCAATTACGGAATCGGCAATAAGATTGGCATAGATGCTTATGGGATACAAATTATCAGTCCGCAGTACGGACACCAGGGATTCTTTTCCCTGTGATATCGCCTTTTTGATGATATTGCCTTCATAGGTTTCAGTACACAGAAGGGTAAAATCGTCCTGGGCCAACGCACTAACTTCATACCTTTTGACGTTACCCGCAACCGCCGCATATTCTTCAATTGTTAATTCACTCGTGTTTTTATCGCGCGAAATAAAATATCTTTGTTTCATGATCCTCCCATTGGAATAAAAAAAGGCAGAGTCCTTCCTGACGCTGCCTTTAACTGTTCCTGGTTAAAAGTAAGCCAGCGAAAAATTAGATTCGCTTGACCTTGAATGCCTGCTTCCCTCTCTGGGTCTCCTTTACTTCAAAAGAAACTCGATCGTCCGATCGCAGTGTAAAAAATCCGTGGTCATCAATTCCAGATTTGTGTACGAAGATATCGCCCACCTCTTCCGATTCGATAAAGCCATACCCCTTTTTTTCATTGTACCACTTAATTCGACCTTCGGCCATTGGTGAGATCCTCCTTAATATTTATACATTTGTACTTTTTCTTGGGAGATCACCCCGGAAGAAGATCTAAAACAGCACGGATATATAAATGCGAAATCTGTTTAAGTCCGGATTTAAATTAAATTCCCCAAAAGCGTACAAAAAATTACATTTCAGATACGAATTTAGTTTTATTGTCTTATCATTTTTTGATTTTCTCCACAAGCCTTTTATTTTTCAATGCATTAATGTATTGATTTGGTCTTGGAAATGATTATATGATATTTAATCTCTCAGCTGAGTTCTGAATCGGTTGTTTTAATTTATTCATCGAAAGGATTTGAAATGGAGATTATTCAAAAAGAGGAGAACGGGGTCGTACTTTTAGCCTTTAAAGGTCGCCTGGATGGAAAATCCGCGGCTGAAGCTGAGGACATCATTAACAGCATTTTTAAAGGCGAAAATAACCGACTCCTTTTCGATTTTGAATTTCTTGAATATCTCAGCAGTGCCGGCCTGCGGGTGGTATTGGGTGCTGCAAAAGAAATGAAGCGCAGAGACGGTAAATTTGTTCTCTGTGCTCTCAATGCATATGTAAAGGAAGTGTTTGAGGTCAGCGGATTTGGAGCTATTATTTCAATTACAGATTCTGTAGAATCCGGGATAAATGAGATTTCCTGAGCCCTGGATCTGATGAAATGGTCTCAGCAGCGATTTGTGAAATGCCGGCTGTTGTCATAACTCTTTGGGAAAGTAAATATGACGGACAACAATATGGGAACCGAGTCTATTCTGCTGGTTGACGACAATCCTACCAACCTTCAAGTTCTTTATCAAACCCTGGAGGTTACCGGTTGTAAGCTGCTGGTAGCTAAAGATGGTGAAACGGCTCTTGGCATTGCCGAAAAAGCCTTGCCGGATCTGATCCTGCTGGACATCATGATGCCCGGCATCGATGGCTTTGAGGTTTGCAGACGCCTGAAAAAGGATCCTACCACGGAAAGTATTCCTGTGATTTTTCTTTCTGCGCTTACGGATACCAAAGACAAGGTCCGCGGGCTTCAGCTTGGCGCGGTGGACTATGTTTCCAAACCGTTTCAGCCGGACGAGGTGATTGCACGCGTCAATACGCACCTGACCATTCATCGACTCAAACGGGAAGTTGAAAAGAAAAAGGATGAACTTGAAAATGAACTTGAAGTCGTATCAGATGTTCAGCGCAGGCTTTTGCCCAAGGGGCTTCCTGAAATCGCAGGCTTCAAGCTCGCGGTTCATTATGAAACCAGTCTTTATGCTGGAGGCGACTATTACGATATTGCTAAGTTAGCGGATAATCAGTGGGGCTTTCTGGTGGCCGATGCCGAGGGGCACAGTGCGCCGGCAGCCGTCATGATGGCGATGACCTGTGCACTCTTCCGTTCTTATCCCGAACCGCCCACAGAGCCGGGCGAATTGATATATTTTCTCAACGAACACCTTTGTAAAGTCGCCGATCCGAGTTTTGTGACCGCGCTTTATGTTGTATATGATGCCAACCATCACACCTTAAAAATTGCCCGGGCAGGACATCCTCCGCCGATGATTTACCGGTCTTCTGAGAAAAAAGCGATCGAGTATCCCTGCGGCGGTGTGTTTCCCCTGGGGATTGATCCCTATGAACAGGTGCCGGTGACCGAAGCCGAGCTGCAACCGGGCGACCGCATTCTCGTGTATACCGATGGGATTACCGAACGCTTTAGCATGGACGGGAAAACATACGGAGAAGAGCGTTTGCTGCGGCAGCTTGAAGCCGACCCGGGTAGTCAACCACAGGAACTGCTCGTTTCGATCATGAAAGATGTGGACAAATTTGCAACTGGGCGCCCGGCCGATGATGATCAGGCCTTATTATTGGGTATCGTCCAATAAAATTGGTTTTAAAACCCCATCTTATGTCCGAGGGCTGTGTTGCGAGCCATCTAAAAATGCTCACGTACTATCGTGTACGCTCCGCTTTTTAGCCGACTCGCGCCTTGCCCTCAGACATAATCTGAGGCTTTAAAACCAATTTAGTATACTTAATCCGTCTTTGCTATTTTTTCCAACTCACCTACCAGTTTAGAAATTCCCTCAAAATCAAAGTCTTCTGCTAATTGAATAAATTTATCACTGAAGGGTGCGAAGGCAGCGGATTTAGACTTTAGGTCTGCGGCGATGGACTTTATCTGGGTGACATCTCCCATTTCAGCCGGCTCTTTAATTCGGTCGACGGCTTCCCCGGCCAGCCCGGATGGTATGGCGGTCATTTCCTCTGCGGACGGTTGTTGCATCTTTTCGGCCGGCACCGGACCTAAGGTTTGAACCGCTTCCAATGCCTGATTGATGGATTTTTCCAGCTCTGCAAATTTCTGATCCAACTGCTTTTGGGATGCCGCCTTCTTTTGATCCCCTTTAATCAGTTTTTCTATTTCTACCGCCGCAGCCTGAATCTTGGTGGCCGCCAGATTGCCGGCTAATCCCTTAAGGTTGTGAACCAGGCTGTGAGCCTGTTTGAAATCTTTTGTATCCAGGGCCTCATGGATTTCAACGGCCGCCTCTGTGTATTTGGCACCAAAGTCCAGCAAGAGCTTTCGGTAAAGCTTTTGATTGCCCTGCAGGCGTTGGAGCCCTTCCGCCAGATCAAATCCCGGCAGAGAGTCCGGCAATTCGCGCTCCGCGCGCACGTCCGGCGGTGCCTTGGTTACAGCCTCTTTTACAGCAGAAACTTCAGCCTTTTGGGTTAAGGCAGGTTTATCTGTCGGCTGGATCCATTTCTGCAACGTGGAAAACAGCTGTTCCGGGTCAATCGGTTTGGTGACATGGCCGTTCATACCGGCTTTCAGACTTTTTTCCTCATCACCGGCCATGGCGTGCGCCGTCATGGCAATTATCGGAAGTTCTGAGGACTGAGGACTGAGTGCTGAGCCTTCTTTTCTGACTTCTGTTTCCCACTCGCGTATTGTACGAGTGGCGGTATATCCATCCATCACGGGCATCTGGATGTCCATGAGGATTACATCATAATGGTTTTCTTTGACCATATTGACCGCCTGTTGGCCGTCGTCTGCCAGACTGACGATCAGGTCGGCGCCTTCGAGAATTTCTTTGGCCACCTGCTGGTTAATTTCGTTATCTTCCACCAGCAGTATTTTGGCGCCCCTGATAAGCGCCAACGCTTCAGCTTCTTCCCGGCCTTGAGTCATCCGTGACGTATCAAGGACTTCTTCACCATGAGCCTGAATGATGGTGTCAAAAAGCACCGAAGGGCTGACGGGCTTGAGCAATAATCCATCCAGACCGATTTTTCCGGCCTTTTGCATGACTTCTTCGCGTCCGTAGGCGGTCACCATAACAATATGGGGAACATGGCTCAGTCCGGAATGTTCCTTGATATGCCTGGAGGCTTCGATACCGTCCATTCCCGGCATCTTCCAGTCCATGATCACCATCTCGAAGGGTTTATCTTTGTCTGCCTTTTCAACCTCGTCGATACCCTCCTGTCCGGTTGCCGCCAGGGTGACCTCAAATGAAAATGATTCCAGCATGTCCCGCAAAATTTCTCTGGAAGTGGGATTGTCATCCACCACCAGCGCTTTCATGCCCCGCAGGTCCGGCGCCGGAGCAAAACGTTTTTTGACATCTTCGCGCCCCAGGCCGAAGGTGGCCGTAAAACTGAAGGTGCTGCCCTGGCCGGGCTCGCTGTTTACCCAGATTTCTCCGCCCATCATGTTGGCCAGTTTTTTACTGATGGCCAACCCCAGCCCGGTGCCGCCGTATTTGCGGGTGGTGGAGGTGTCGGCCTGGGAGAACGATTGAAACAGCTTGCCGGCCTGTTCCGCTGTGAGTCCAATACCGGTATCGCTGACCGAAAATTTTAAGGTGATGCGGTCTTTGCTTTTCTCCACCAATTCGGTGGAAACCACAATCTCGCCCGAGTCCGTAAATTTAACGGAATTATTGGACAAATTAATCAGAATCTGTCCCAGGCGCAAAGGATCGCCGACCAGAAAGCGCGGCACGTTCTGAGCCGTAGCAAAGAGAACTTCGAGGTCTTCTTTTTCCTGCGCCTTTACACTGACCAGATTGCCCAGATTGTCCAGCACATCGTCCAGATTAAAATCAACCGACTCCATATCCAGCTTGCCGGCCTCGATTTTGGAGAAGTCTAAAATGTCGTTGATAATGCCCAGCAGGGAATTGGCGGATGACTGGATCTTGTGCAAATAATCCTTCTGTTTAGGGGTTAGCTCGGTTTTCAGCGCCAGGTGGGTCATGCCGATCACCGCGTTCATAGGGGTGCGGATCTCATGACTCATGTTGGCCAAAAAATCACTTTTGGCCTTGTTGGCCTCATCAGCAGCCTGCTTGGCGTCAATTAATTCCGCTTCCATATGCTTGCGCTCGGTAATGTCTCGCAGCGACTCGATGGCACCGGTCACCTCACCTGCAGCGTCGTGAATCAATCCCGCAATGGCTTGTAGATATAATTCTTTCCCACCCAAACTGGGGTGATAGGATTCCGAAATAAGGTTTTTCCCATCCTTTATGACGGACAGGTATTTTTTTTCGTATTCAGCATCCCAGTCTTTAACCAGATCGATCAGAATCGGTCGTCTTTCGCCATAAAACGGCAGGGCATATTCGTAATTGCCCTTGCCCACCATATCATCCGCTTTTATATCGCTAAGATTTTCCATGGCCTGGTTCCAGGTAACCACCGTGCCTTTATCATCGACGACGATGGTTGGATCCGGCAGGAAGTTAACGATCTGAGACAGACGCTGTTCAGAGTTTTTGATTGCTTTTTCGGCTCGTTTGCGCTCGGTGATATCGTTTAAAATTACAATGTTTCCCACTTTAAGACCATTGGGGTCATAGAACTGTGCTGTATTGACCCGAACATCGAGCTGATCGCCTTTTTTTGTAAGTCGTCTGGTTTCAAAAAACAGCGTTTCGCGGCCTGCTGCAAGCATTTTTTGAATGGCCGCTTTGGTTTCGGCCTCGAGCTCCGGCGGTACGAAATTGATTTTCGTGCCCAACACCTCTTCACGCGACCAACCAAAGGTCTTTTCAAAAGCCGGATTAACATAGACCGCCTTGCCGTCCATATCATAAACAACAACAGATTCCGGAAGTCGTTCCAGCAGCATGCGATGCCGTTCTTCGCTTTCTTTCAGTTTTTTTTCGGTTTCCTTTCGTTCGGTGATGTCCTGTTTTACGGCCACAAAATGGGTAATTTCGTCGTGGTCGTTTTTAATGGGAGAGATGGATGCACTTTCCCAATACTCTTGGCCGTTTTTCTTTTTGTTGATAAAGTCCCCTTTCCAAATCTTTCCGGATAGAATCGTTTGCCACAGATTTTGGTAATGCGCAGCGGGAAGGCTGCCCGACTTCAATATCCTTGGATTCTGCCCAATTGCTTCTTCCGCAGAATAGCCGGTTGTTTCGCAAAATGCGGCATTGACATATTCTATGTTACCGTTTTTGTCGGTAATCACCACCGAGGCTGGACTTTGTTTGATGGCTTCCGACAATTTCTTTAACTCCACGGTCCGTTCTTCGACCAGCTCCTCTAAATGATCGCGGTGTTTCTTCAGCTCGGCTTGTGATTCTTTCAGCTCAGACTCTGCCTGATCGATCGACGCCAACATTTCATTGAAAGACTCACCCAGGCTGCCGATTTCATCCTTTGATTTGATCTCGATTTTATAATTAAGATCTCCGGTTTGGGTGATGCGCCGGGTTCCGTCATTTAGTTTTTTTATGGGTTTGATGACAAACTTTTGCAGGCCGATAACGGTTAAAACACTCAGCAGCGCAAGCGAAACGACAAGGGCCAAAATAATCTTGTTCACGAAACTGTTAACTTCACCCTCTATTTGCTCAACCGGGATGATCATTCCGAGTTTCCAGTCCAGCTCGGGAGAGGCATAAAAGAAGAGATAGTGTTTTTCCGAGTTTTTGGTGACGCTTATAAAACCCCTATCTTTTGTGAAAAAAGCCTCCAAATCATCTTTGTATAAGGCATCGATTGTCATCGCGCGTGCGGCTTGATCCGGGCTTGCCAAAAAAATCCCATCTTTATCCAGCAAAACCATATAACCTTTATGGCCCACTGTGACCTTTTCAATGTAATCGGTCAGGCCGGCAAGGGTGATATCAATGCCCACCACCCCGTAAATGTCACCTTTTTCGTCCAGAAGCGCTTTGACGGTTCCGATGTTAACATCCGGGGAAGTTACGGAAGTATAGGGAGGGGTTCGCATGACTTGCCCCGGATTTTTCTTGGCCAGTGTGTACCAGGGCCGTGTTCGAGGATCATATTTCGTGGACCGTGCCCTTTTATGGGATCGGACAAAACCGCCGTTTTCCCGGCCCATATAAACCGAGTTCACATATTTATGGGTTTGTCGATAGCGGTTGAAAATGTTGATGATGTTCTGCTCCAGGGCACCGATGGCATATTGGAAGGTATCCGGGTCTGCTTTTGTAAAATTGGTAAATTTCTCATCGTCGCTTGATCTAACCGTTTCGTCGGATACCAGGTCGTTCAGATCCTCTTCGACCTGGTAAAAGGTGTTTTTCAAGGCAAAATCAATGTGGGTCAGCTCGTTCTGCAAACCGTTGTATATTACCGAAAACCGCTCTTTTTTCAGCCTTGATGAAACAAAGCTGCCAATTAGCAGCAAGATCAAAAAACCAGCAGCCACATAAAGCAACAATATTTTATACCTGAGTTTCATTGCCTTTACTCCGATTGGTATCTTACTTGAACCTATCTCAAAAATGCATCTAACGTCCGATGGTAGAGTTTTAAACCTATAAAAAGTGTTTACAACAAAAAATGAGCTAAAATTTAAAATGATCTAAAATGCCTAAAATTGAGGAATTCTACCCGTCGAGAGCCTCAGGGTCTAACGACAGGGTCTAACGACAGGGTCGAACGATCAAATTTAATATAAAAGATTGAGCGCCAGCGACGCCATAACTTTAGGCACTTTAGCTCATTTTAGGCATTTTAGGCACTTCTAGCTATACAGCACCTGTAAAACTTTTTTTCTCTGTCTTGGAAGATAAATTCCTATTTTTGGGTCAGTATCTCAACCCCGGTCCAGTCATCCGGGACCCCGTTGACCATGTAGTTGGCGGAGCGTTTGAGATAGATGCGGGCGGCCCGATCCTCGGGATGTTTTTCCAGCACCTGATTAAATTTGACGCTGGCTTCGGAGAATTTGCGGTCATAATAAAGACAGATGCCCTGTTCAAAATCATCCTTGGTCTGTTCTTTCAATTCAATCACCGCCGGCGGATCGCCGTCAAAGACCTCATGCACCGATACCGGGTCTTTTTTCCCCTTGACCTGAACCTTATCAACAAAACGATGTTTGTATTGGTCGGGGTCCTTCAGTTGAGACAGGGTCGGCTCACTGATGCTGATCGAAGATCCATATACGCGCGTTAATCCTTCCAGTCGCGACGCCAGATTAACGGCATCGGCCACCACCGTGCCCTGCATGCGTTCTTCATGGCCGATGATACCGAGCATCAAATCGCCAATGTGCAAACCCACCCCGATGCCGATGGGTTGAAAGCCTTTCTGCTCGCGGTCTTGATTATATTCGGAAACGGCCGCATGCATGGCAATCGCCGCCTGGACGCCGTCATCGGCGGTTTCCGGGAAAAGCGCCATCATTCCATCCCCCTGGAAATTGTCGATAAACCCGCGGTGGGCTGCGATCACCGGGCTGACCCGATTTAAAAAGGCATTGATAAAATTAAAACTTTCCTGGGCGGTCATCTCTTCCGAGAGGGTGGTCCAGCCGCGGATGTCGGAAAACAGAACGGTCATCTGCTGGGCGGTTTGATCGCCCAGTTTAACCTCAAGGATGCTTTCTTTTTTGAGCAGGCTTAAAAATTCGCGGGGTACAAAGCGCTCGTAAGCGCTGTTTAGCTCCACCAGCTCGGCCGTGCGTTCTTTGACGCGCTCTTCCAGGAATTCATTGGCTTCCTGCAACTCTTTATTTTTTCCATCCAGCGCTTTTTTTAGCCGATAAACGGTCAGATGCGTATTGACCCTGGCAATGACTTCATCAGGCTGAAACGGCTTGGTGACATAATCCACCGCACCCAGGTCCAAGCCCTGCACCTTGTCTTTGGTATCGGTCAGGGCCGACAGAAAAATAACCGGTATTTCTGCGGTGGCCGGATCGGCTTTTAATTGACGGCAGACTTCATAGCCGTCGATTTCCGGCATCATAATGTCCAGTAGAATTAAATTTGGACCGGCCTTGCGGGCAATTGAAAGGGCGGCGTTGCCGTCTTTGGCGATCAGCAGCTTATAGCCCCGGCCGTCAAGGGTCTCAAATAAAAGCTGTAGATTCGTCGGATTATCATCTACCAATAGGATGGCTTCTGTTTCATTATTACTTTGAGGCATTGGGTTTACGCTCCACATTCAGACGCTATGGCTTGCAGGTAAGGTATCATCGTAAATATTTATTGCCTGAATCCTGCCCCGCTTCGCGGGATGAAGCTCCTAATTTTATGATACCAAGGGGCTCCTCATTGAAATAGATGAGAATCTTTTTGTTATCTAAAAACAGCAGGTTCGCACAAGAATCTCGTGCAAAATTCAGTTATTCACCCGGCCTTCTATGCGAGGTCTTTAAGCCCTTCTTCAACGGTTTCTTTGATGGGAATCATTGCCGAGAACCCGCTGACCTCAAAAATCTCGTTAACGTATTGATTTAAACAACAAAGCGCCACCTTGCCTTCTCTGCGCCGTATTTCCTTGGCTGCGCCCAGAATAACCCGCAACCCGCCACTGCTGAGGTACTCAAGGCTACCGAAGTCAAAAAGCAGCCGGTTTTCGTCGCCTTCCATAATTTTTCTAATGCTTTCTTCAGCTGCAGGAGACGTTGCCGCATCCAGGCGCCCTTTTATGGCGATATTTATGACTCCGCTTTCCACCTTGTGATCAATTTCCATTTTTTAACTCCTTTCGGCTCGGGCCAATTAAAATATGTCATTATTTAAGGATCTTATACTTTTTCCAGATCACGTTGTCAATCTAGGATTGCGGGATTGGAAGAGGAGAGAGGGGACGTTGGTGAAATATTGAAATTTGATTCTAATTCACTCGATTTTCAATAAATTTTGGTAATTTTCAATCAAACAGTTCGGCTGCAATGTCTTTTGACACAGGATCGTGACGGCCGCGAATGATCACATGATGCAGCGCTCCAGGCGCATCTATTCCGGCTTGGCAGGGCATAATGAAAAGTTTAACTCAACCAAAATCAAATGTCAATATTTCACCAACGTCCCCTTCTCTGCTGACCTCTCGCGCTTGCTTCATGGCGGCGAATGCTTAACGTTTTATTATGTTCTTTTCAATACCCCATCCGCATGCGGTGGGGTTTCCGTTCGTTCCCTCTCCCAGAGGGAGAGGGCTAGGCTGAGGGGGAATATAATAGGATAATTCCTTTTACATACCCCGACCGCCTGCGGCGGGGTGGTTAATTATTAACTGAATTTACAAAACTGTTGGAGGAATGATGAGACCAAAAGTACTTATGATAAAAAGGAAAAAAAGCACAGGCATTATCATGACCTCAGCTTTGATGCTGGTATCGATATTGGTAATCATTGCGTTTGCATTTCAGGCCTATGGTGCCGGGGCGCCGAAAGCATCCACTAAAAAATCAAAATCGGCCGCCGAAAAGCGGGCCGAGGCCAACACCTATTTTGACGAGGGCAAACGCTTCCAGGACCAGGAAAATTATAAAGAGGCTGCCCGGAATTACGAGAAAGCGGTGAAAGCGGACCCCAGCTATGCCGAAGCCCACAGCAATCTGGGTTTCAGCTATCGCAAGCAGGGCAAATTCAATAAAGCGGTGCGGTCTTACAAAAAGGCCATTTCACTGGATCCGAAACTGGCCGAAGCCCATGAGTATCTGGGCGAAGCTTATGCCGAGATGGGAAAATTTGAGTTGGCGGAAAAAGAGTTGCAAATTTTGCGTGATCTGGGATCCGATGAAGCCGATGAGCTCGCCGAATTTATTAGTAAGAAGAAGGCCGGCAAGTGATAGAGGGGCATAATGCGCCTTTATCACTTCGTTAGAGGGCAAAGGTGCCCGCCGCCATGATAGCTTCTCCCATTATTTTAGGTTTCAGGTGTCGGGTGTCAGGATTTGTCTTGGAGTAGGGCAGCCCTCCGTGGCTGCCTTTTGATGGCCGGCACAGAGGCCCCGCCTAAGGGTCGGGATGCAAGCACCAGCCTTACTTGCTTCTGGCTGCTGGTTTCTGGCAGCCGCAGAGGGCTGCCCTACTTCTGGGCTTTCCAGCTTCCCAGCTTTATAGCTTCCTGGCCTATATCCCGGCGATTGTTTGTTTTTGGGCTTGTCTTTTGATTGAAAGCGCCAGTAAATTGATAAGCACCTTGACCGCAAAGGGTTTTTCAATGAATTCGTTGACTCCCAGGCGAATGGCTTCAGAAAAAATATGGTCGTCGCGGTAGGCGGTTATCAAAAACTTGACGGCCTGCGGCTGGGTGACCGCTGTCAGTTTGAGAAAATCAAGGCCGTTCATCCCGGGCAGGCGCAAGTCGCTGATGATGATGTCGAATTGTTCATCCTGGATGGCCTGCAGGCCTTCTTCGGCGGTCTCGGCCAGCTGTAAGCTGCAGCCGTTGTTGGCAAAGGCCATGCCAAGAGAGTCCCGGATGAATTCATCGTCGTCGACCAGCAGGGTTTTGACGTTCTTTAATTCACTGAAGGGGTTCATTTTTTTCCGGGCGCCATTTTTTTTGCGTTGCGGTTTGAAAACAGCCTGAAGCAGCAAAAGGCCCAGTATGATTGAAACGATGATAATGAGTGCGTTAAACGATCTATTGAATGTCGCCGGGGTAGTGGTGGTAATAAAGCATCCGGGAATTATAACATAGCCGGATTCAAATTCCGGTGCCGGCGGGCTTGGCGGGCTGACGCCTAAGGTTTGAGCGCTTTCATCGCCGCTCGAGTCCACCGAGGTGACCCCGTAGTAATAGCTGGCTGTGCCGCTGCCGGCGGTACTTTGGGCGCTGATGCCTTCAGAACCGGTATCAAAGTATTGGGTTCCAGTGATCAGGGCGCTATTAATTCTAGTGTAGATACCACCGGCCGAGAGGCTGCGATAGACGTTATAGCCGGACACCGGGTTGTTGTCACAATCTAGGACTGCCTGCCAGCCAATGCGCACCTTGCCATCCCGGCGCTCAACGGTCACGCCTTTGGGAATATGCGGCAGCGGTACTTTGAGCACCATGGCCGGATCGCCAAAGAGCAAAAAAGTGCTGGCAGCCTGTTCAAAATAGGCATCGCCATTGGCAAGTAACGTTTGTTTGGCTGCGGCAATTGCCGGACCCAGCTGCCGGATGTTTTCGCTAAAAATATGCTCAAACAGCGCGCTGTTTAAAATGCGCTGGCTTTCGGTGCTGGTCATGCCGGTGGGCATCAAGGCCGCCACCGCGCCGGCCGGGGATCGCAGCAGTGTTTCGGCCAGCGAGGGATAAAACCAGTTTTCCGGATAGGCAAAAAAGCCCGTCTCACAGCTCATGGACACAAAAAACGGCAGCTTGTCGGCGTTGGTCAAAGCGGCGACATCGGCCGCATCAAAGATATGCTCTTCGGCGAAAACCTGGGTGGCTCCGTGTCCGGCGTAGTTGACCATCAACGCCCCTTCATTGTTAAGGGTGGTGGTGATAAAATCAGTTAAAAACGCGGCAGAATTATAGTGGATGCCCAGATAGCCCTCATACGGGTTCATGACCGCCGGCAGCATGGCAGCGACATCTTCGTTCATGCTGGCAAAGTCGGCCTCATAAAGAAAGCTTTCCCCCGCCCGCTGGTTGTCGGCCAGCAGCAATATGTTTTTCTCCCAGGCATTGGGATCGCTAAATTTGCTGCTGGGGGTCGTCTCATATGTTAGAATCTTGGCCACCATTCCAGCGGCCTGGGCGGCATCGGCGGCCGGCAGCCGCCCGATATGCATGTCGGCGACGGCGTCCTCACCGCTAAGGGTTACAAACCACTGATCGGTGACCGTCTCACCCTTGTGTTCGGTAAACGTCAAATAGGTGGGCAGATAGGCGGTGGCATCGGCCCCGTTCCAGTGGTCTTTGGGATCATAGGTGCTGTCACCGACCAGAAGCACATACTGCGGAGCCGGCGCATCCCAGCTGCTATAGGCATAGGCAAGAAAGTCTTTTAATGCCTGGGGGCTTTTGATGCCATAGCTGAACTCATCATAGATATCTTCAATGTCGGCCACAAACACTCGAAGACCCTGGTCTTCACGGTGGGCCACCAGATCGGTTAGCCAGGCCAGCTGATCGCCGTTTTGATCCCAGCCCAGATCCCGGTGGGTGATGAGAATATAGTCTGCTCCGTTGGCGTTATGGGCCAGGTCTGCAGCTGTATCCTCGATCAGCCCCACCGGGATCTTGCTGACCTCTGATGCAAGCACCAGATAGGTGGAGCCGGCGGTGGCCGGCTCAAACTCAAAGCTATAGGGGTTGGTTCCGCTGATCTCCGCGTTTTCGATTTTGGCCACATCAGCAGGGTCGCTGATGTCATAGGCCAGCAATGTGTCGCTGCTAAAGCCCTCGATGACATAGCGGCTGCCGCTGTCGGGGGCAAACTTAAGCGTGTTATCCGCCCCGACCACATAATCGCGCCGGTAATTGATCTCAAAGAAGTCCACGGCAATCGAGTCGTTGCCGTCAGAACTTAAACACTGCAAGGTAACGGTGTTGTCCCCGGCAAACAGGTTCACATCTTCCAAGGCGGCCTCATAATAACTGATGCCCGACCAGATAAAGCTTTGCTCGGAGCCGTTGATCGCCACGCGCACCTCATGATCGGTTGCGGTCTGGCCGGCCATTAAAATCGTTAAAGTACCCAAACTGAGCGGCTCGGGCACCGAGATGGTAAAGGACCTGGGCTGCCCGCCGCCGGCATGTTCGGTGCCCTGCACGAAGATGTTAAAGAACCAGCGTTCGATGCTTTCGGCCCCCGGGGCCTTGAGCCAGTAGATGATGTCCTGTTCATGGCGGGCGGTGTCGATAAAATCATCAGCGACCAGCCCGCCGGCCGGGGCGCCATCATCGATTGCCATGCGTTTGGGCAAATCCGCACCGCCCGACAGCGTCATCCAGTAGATATTTTCTGCGCTGTATTTGGCGTAGGCATCGTCGACGGCAACAGCATAAAACTCGATAAAATCCCCCGCATCCAGCCGCCCTGCCGCTCCCTGGTCATTGATATAAAGGGCGACCTCCCGGCCCAGGTTAAACAGCCGGACCTGCTCGAGGTCAATGGCGTCGATCCGGGCGGCATCAAGTCCCCGGCCGGAGAAAAAGGTGCGGTCCATGCGGTAGATGCCCTCGGCATCGGTGGATATTTTGTAAACCGCAGAGCCAAAACCCTCCGGCGGGCTCCAAACAGCCGCAAGCGCGGTTCCAATCGATGAGAGCATCGGCGACAGGGGGTTTATCGCCAGGGGCGGCATCCACAGCGCCAGGGCACTGATCTGTTCGCTGCTCAGCGCATCAGAAGCAGAAGCTAACAGCGGCGGCTGCCAGGGCGCAGCCGGCGCAACCATGGCTTTGGCCAGGGAATCTTCCACATAGTCGATGCGCACCCGGATGCGCTTATACAGGTTGAGTTGACCGCTGACCGGATTAAAATCCAGCGGATAAAAGATGACCTGCTGTTTGATCTGATCGCGGAAGACATAGCTTTGACCCAGTGCGGCCACTGTTTGCGGATAAAACCCATCGGCATTGTAGGCGACTTGATCCTGTACAAATTGCTGTCCCACTGCTGCCATGCCCTGTTGGGCATCGAGCACATCTTCAGGCACCGGGTAGATGCGATAGCCGTAATAGGGCTCAAGCTCAGTTTTAAGCACGGAAAGCTCAGCGACTTGGCCTTCAGGCACTTCGATCAGGATGCCTTTTAGCGGCAGCCGGGGTGCGCCCAGCCGGTCGGTGTAACCGTGTACATAATCGGCAATATGCAGCTGCTCAAATTCCTGTCCGCCGACCGCAACCACTTCGGCTTCAAAACCGGTGGTGACAAGCTCCAGGGTGACACCATTTTCATCTTCGTCCAGCACCTCGATGCCGCGGGTCAGGGTGCGCGAGCCGCTGTCTGCTTCCGGCTCCAGGCGGCCGTCTTCAGCCCCGTCTAAGATGCCGTCGCCATCTGTATCGGGATTAAAGGGATCCAAATCCCGTTCGTATTCTTCAAAGTTGGACAACCCGTCGCCGTCATAATCCAGATCGGCATCGTTGACCCAGGGGTTCAGCCCGTGGGTGATCTCCCAGTCATCGGGCAGGCCGTCGGCATCCCAATCCACGCCGATGGGCCCGTGCAGGGTGTGGGTGCCGTAGATGTCGATGTCTTCAAGCTTGTAGTAATACAGGCTGCCGACAGTTACGGTTGTATCCAGGTAGCTGTAGCTGCCGCCTCTGCCCGGCTGCACCTTTGCCGAGATGAGCTTGTCGGTCAGCCGCGTATAGGTTCCGCCCGGTGAGGTGGCGCGGTACAGGTGAAAACCGAGGTTGTCAAATTCACGCGCCGTCTGCCACTCTACCGCCGCCGCGTTGCCCTGTCCCCGGGCCGTAAAGGAAATCAGGGAAACCGCGGTGGCCGGATCGGTTTCTTCACTGCCCATACATATAAATCCACTGTCCGTGCAGCCGGCAGCTTTGGTGGGATCATATTGACTGTAATAATCGGTTTGGATCCAGTCAGCCGTACGGGCAATGTTGGACACGCGAACCTCGTCGATGATGCCTTCAAATTCCTGAATATTCTCGCCGGAGCCGTGCCCGATGTGGAGTTGATTTGTCCCCGTTCGCGAAGTTCCGCTGTAGGAAGCTGTCGTTTTCTCAACCCCGTCGACATAGATTCGCAGTAAACTGTTGGCGACGTCCGCCACCCCGGTGACATGATGCCAGGCGCCGTCGTTAATAAGGCTTAAGCCGGCCGTTATGCTTTGGGTGTCATCAACGAAAAATGCAATTGAGTTCTGATCCAGTTTTCCCAGCCAATAATTTCGGGCGCTGGTACCCGAACTCCACTTGTTAACGATAACCCCGGTATCCGTTTCCGCATCACTGGTATTGACCCAGGCCGAAACGGCAATATTTGTCGACAGCTGCAGGCTGGAATGATCGGACACCGACACATGGCGCTCATTGGAATCGTCAAACTCCAGGCTGCCGTCGATCTGTCCGGCCACCTGGTTTGCGGTGGCGAGTGTATTGGCGGTGCCGTCGTTGGGGTTTGAGGTGCTGTCCAGAAATTGAGGTGCCGCAGCCTCGGGGTCTTCTTTGAGATGCCAGACCCCCTTGTAGTTCGCATCCCAAACACCGGTTGCATTCTGAGAATCATCCGTGACGCAGGCGTTGCCGTAGTAGATGTAAAAATCGGTGTCCGCGCTCTTTGAAAGACTGGGGATTCTCACCCAGGCGATGAGTTCGCCGTTGGTGCCGTCATATTTTTCGATCTCGAAATCCAGCGCATCACAGGGCCTTCCGCTGGTACATGAGCCGCCATCATAGCGAAACAAGATATCAAGGCCATTGGCATCTTCGATCCGCCCGTTGACGGAATCTACGATGGTGGTTTTCAGCCAATTGCCGGTCAGATGAACCAGAACCGGATAATCTGACAGGGTGCCGGGATTGTTGTCCAGGCCCACCTGATCTTTGTCTATTGTCAGCAGCCGGCGATATTCAAATTCACAACGCACCTCGGCTTCCGCATAGGCCGAATATTTATCGAGGGGCGCACCGCCATCAGACAGGCGAAAACAATAGTCGCCGCCATAGGTCACACTACTGGTGGTTTTGATGGAGAATTCGATCTCGCTAAATGCATTGCCGGCTAAGGTGATGGGGCCGGTAGTGTTGCTGGTTTCTCGCTGTTCTCCATCTACCCAGGTGTAGCCCCCCGGGTCAGTGAGGCTTCCGGCGAAATTGGTGGTGGCCGCGCCTTCGACGAGTTGGGATGCAACCATCTGCCAATCGCCGCTGGTATCCGTGGGCACCGCGCTGTAGCTTCCGGAACTGCAGGTGGCCGTCTCGGCGACCTCCAGTCGATAGGCCACCCCGCCTGAGCTTATGCCGCCTTCATTTTCCACCAGAAAGCGAATGCGTTGGACTTCGCCTCTTCCAAGGGCCGCCTTTGTGTCTTCGTCTTCCTTCCAGGCTGCGGCCGACTCGGTGTCGTCGTTTTCGCGCCAGCGATAGTGGGCCTGATCCAATATGGCCGGTGTTGCATAGGTGACAATAGCGCCCGCCCATTTTCTTACTTTTGAGTTTGTTCCATCGGCCGAATATGTGCCGGTGGCCGTGACCGCTTTCCATTCAGCGTCTATCGTTCTGATTGATGTTCCGTCTCGGCCCAGGGCGGCCCATCCGTTGGTTGTATCTGGTGTGAAGGTGTCGCTGGTCGGACCGTCGGCTGAGAAACCGCCAATGAGAAGCTCGTCGGCCGCAGTCGTTGACACGGACCCAGAGGTGAAATTTTTAGAGACTGCGCTATAGGTACTGGTCTGGTCAACGGCGGGTGTGGGGCCCAGACCGCTGAACTCTGCCACTGACATTGCCCGATCGGTTATACTTGCGGAGATGGTTAGCGTGATTTTTTGGCCACTCGTAAGCGCTGAGACGTTATGGGCCGAAAAGATGAGCAACCGAGCATCATTCGTTTTGGTGAAGTCAACGTCAGCAGAGCCATATGCGTTGCTGGCATCATCGGCGCAACTCACGCTGGGGGGGCCGGCGACATCACCCATGGCAAACAAGACGATGAGGCTGTTTCCGGCAGTCACCCCGCCGGCTGGAACGGTGACCTGAAGGGTGGTGCCGCTCGCTGATGAATTAGCGGTTCCGACGTCCTGAACTTTTGTAATTGCACCGTGAGTTGGGCCGGCAAAAAAGATCAAAGCCAAGCTGCTAATAAGGCAGGCAAGGATATGACGAATATTCCATCGGGATGAAAGACGACTCCTTTTCTGGTGCGTAACCTTATTTTTTACCGATGGCAGGCAAAAAACAATCCACCCCATCACGGCCCGCAGTCCAAGGGACCCGGCGCGGGTTCGCATCGTGTCGTGTGATGTTATGTGGTTGAAGTTTGGTTGCATGCTCTGCCTGCTAAGCGATTAATCTTAATTTTTTTAATTCATTGAAAGAATTCATTTTTTATCCATATCGAACCGTAATGACGCTTGAGTCCGTAACCTATTTTGCATGCATCGTGCCAAACCGGATAGATTTTAATAGTTCAGTAATTACAGATAGTTATATAGGAGTGGGCCGAGATTGGACGTTGAGGCGGGCAAATTTGGGTCTTTTGACACAAAATATTGTGGAAAATAACACAAAATCGGCACTATTTTCCTTATAAATTCAATATGTTCAAGGGACAAGGTACAGGGTTCAAGGTACAGGGTTCAAGGTACAGGGTTCAAGGTACAGGGTTCAAGGTACAGGGTTCAAGGTATAGGGTTCAAGGTATAAGGTACAGGGTTCAAGGCTCAAGGAAAAGAATAACGGAAAGTGGTGAAAGGGGGGAATGGTGGATTTGCTTGAGTTAATCCAATATTTTAAAGCCTTGCTCATCAAAATGACGGTCAAATCCAAATATGTTTTCCAGTTCGTAATGCCTCATGGTTATAAAACTAACACAATCGACAAGGCTTAATTTTTTTCTGCCCAGACCGAGCCAAAGTTCGAAAGCCAGCTTGTGCCTCGGCTCATCGACCCATAAGATATCTACAAGTCCTAAAATGTTGCTGGAGTAAATATGGGCCGCTTCAAAACCCAAGCGGCTCTGAAGCAGGGCCAAGGTCTCGATGATGATGTAATTTGTCGTTTGAAGATGACTTTCTTCATCCAAAAGGGAGATCCATAAATGCCTTGCTTTTTCATGATGTGCGTCCGAGCGATCCATCAATGCATAAAATGCGGATGTATCGATAAATGCATTTTCAATTTCCATTACGATCCTCTTTTCCATATGCTTCCGCCAAATAATCATCATGGCGCTCAGAAACGTCTGAAGTACCCGAAGAAAAACGTCCCACGGCTTCCAGGGCTTTTCTTTTTCGATCCTCGGGAATGTGTTCTTCGTGAGTCAGGTAGAATTTAATGCTCTCACGGATTAATTGCGAGACTGAGATTCCCCGGGCCCTTGCCTTGGAACGCAACCATTCCATCTGTTCTTCTTTCAGCTGAATCTGTGTTCGTAACATTATAATACCTCCATGATGGCATAATGTATTAATATATACATCATAATGTATACTGTTTAACTTGTCAAGTAATTACAAAAAAATAGTGGGGAAATTAGGATCTTTGGTATCGGCTACTGGATACTGGACCTTATTAGGCACTTGGCACTAAGTAGAGCAACCCTCTGCGGCTGCCTTTTGCTGGCCGGCGCAGAGGCCCCGCCTGGAGATCGGGATGCAAGCACCGGCTCTGCCTTTTCGTGGTCGGCACGGAGGCCGACCCTACTCTCGGACCAGAACAGGGATGTGCACTAAAAGGCTTAAAAGGATGCGCTGGAAAATGTATTCGACGGACAACGGACCACTATCAAAGGACGCCATTTAATTTATTGCGGCGGTAGCGGAATTTGTCACGGGTTAGGTTCAGCAACAGGGCGGCCTTGCTTTCGTTGCCGTTGGCCAGCTGGAGGGCTTCTTCAAAATAGTTTTTTTCGATGTCCTCGATGATGGCTGAAAAATCTATACCGGAGGGTGAAACCGGGGGCAGCCCGTGACCGTTATTCGGCGGGTTGGTGTCTTCACGGCCATGGGTCTCTTTTAAGCCCAAATCCTCCAGCATCAGCTGCGGTCCTTCGGACAGCAAAACCCCGCGTTCGATCAGGTTTTTGAGCTCTCTTACGTTTCCGGGCCAGTCGTATTCTTTTAAGGCCGCCTCAGCCTCCGGGGAAATACCGCTAAACGCTTTTTCAAATTTTTGGCTGTACTCCACCAGAAAGTGTTTGGCCATGGGAATAATATCATCCCGGCGCCGGTTGAGGGACGGAACTTCCAGCTTGACCACCGCAAAACGGTGATAAAGATCGTTTCTGAATACACCCGTCTCGACAAGCCCGGCCAGATCGCGGTTGGTGGCGGATATTATTCTTGTTTTAACCGTGCGCTTTTTGGTCCCGCCGATGCGGTAGTACTCACCTTCGTCCAAAAACCGCAGCAGTTTAACCTGGGCCTCGGCGCTGAGGTCGGCGACTTCATCCAGAAACAGGGTGCCGTTGACCGCCTTTTCCACCAGCCCTTCTTTGCCCGATTTTTCGGCGCCGGTAAAGGCGCCTTTCTCATAACCGAAAAGCTCGCTTTCAATCAGCTCCCTGGGCATGGCCGCACAGTTGACCGCCACCATGGGCCCTTTAAAATTAGGACTTTTGTAGTGAATGGCTTTGGCAATCAACTCTTTTCCGGTTCCGGTGTCCCCCAGGATCAAAATAGGCGTGTCGGGGCTCTGGGCGACTTTGGCGACCAGTTCCATGACATCCTGAATGGCGTTGCTTTCACCGATAAAACAGGGCAGATTTTCTTTGAGGCATTTTTCATGCAGGGCCTGAATTTCCTTGCGCATGGCGATGGTTTCGAAGGCGTTGCGCAAAATAACCAGCAGCGCATCCATCTGGATCGGTTTGACCACATATTCATAGGCACCGTTTTTCATGGACGACACCACCGTGGGCACATCTTCATAGGCGGTAATCATGACGATGATGACTTCAGGATGACGCGCTTTGATGATTTCGAGGGCTTCCACACCGCTCATGCCCGGAAGCCCGATATCGAGCAGCACCAGATCCGGCGGATTCTCATCGATGGCTTCAAGGCCGGATTCGGCCGACGCAAAAGCCTGCACGCTATAGTTCTTTTTTTTCAAAGCCAGCTTGAGGCCGTTGCGGGCCACGGCTTCATCATCGACAATGTAGATGGAGTAAGGCGTCATCGCTTATCTATCCTTCGTTCAATCGGAAGCTCGATTTTAAATTCGGCACCGCCCCATTTGCTGCTATCCAGCGATATGGAGCCATTGTGGTCGGCCACGATTCGCTGGGCAATATTGAGCCCGATACCGGAGCCGTCGTCTTTGGTGGTAAAAAAGGGATCAAATATTTTTTCTCTGAGCTCGATCGGCACTCCCGGACCGGAATCGGCCACCCGGATGCTTAAGGTGTTGTTTTGGGCGGATGATTTTATTTCCACAAATTTGGTGCCATTGGACTTTTCCATTGCGCGGGCGGCATTGGTAATCAGGTTGAGGACCACCTGCTCGATCAGGTGCGGGTCGGCATAGCATTGGGGCAAATCAGGCGCCAGGGATTTCTCAATTTTAACACCGTTTTTGCGCATGGTTACCGACGAAAGCTCGATGGCCTCTTCCAGAGATTCGTTAATATTGGTGCGTATCATTTTGGGCGCGCCGGGTTTGGAAAAATCCATGACGCGTTTGATGACCGATTCGATCTTATTGGAGGCCACCTGGATCTGGGTGACAATTTGTCGGATGACTTCCATATCCTCCGGGTCCAGACAATCTGAATCGCAGAGATCTTCAATGGTATACAGATAGGTATTGATACCGGTCAGGGGGTTGCGAATTTCATGGGCGATGCCGGCCGCCACCCGTCCCAGGGAAAGCATTTTATTTTTGATCAGCAATTGCTGCTCGAGCTGCTTGGCTTTGGTAATGTCAATGGCATTAATCAGGACCGCATCCTTGCCGTAGTAACTGAAGGCGATCGCCCGGCACCACACCCAGCGCATATCGGCTTTAACGTCTTGGGGGCCTGACCGGAAAAATCTAAAATCAACTTCTATTGTTGAAACCTCTCCTTTAAGAATCCGTCGATATGCAGTTTTGACTTTATCCAGATCGTCAGGAAAGATTTTTTCAAGGCCCTGGAAAATGTTTTTTTCAGAGGAAGGTCCATTGATTTTCATTTGTTCAGGATTCTGGTAAACAGCGCGGGCATCCTGAAAAATGGAAATTCCGATGGGCGAATTTTCAATCAGATCCCGAAATTGCTGCTCGCTTGCGCGCAGCGCTTCTTCGGTCTCCTTCATGTCGGTGATGTCGGTGCAGGAACCCACAACTTCAACCGCATTGCTTTGCTCTTCAAAAAGCAAACGCTGCGCATCGCGCATCCAGCGGTAACTGCCGTCTTTATGCCGAAAACGGTATTCGAGAACGCGGCTTCCCCGATCCTCCAGTGTGGAAAATTCATCTTTTACATAATGGAGATCGTCCGGATGGATGTGATCGAACCAGAAGTGCCGGTCCTTGACGAAATCCTCAGGATCATAGCCCAGTTCGGTTTTGACATTTTTGCTGATAAACGTTGTGGTGCCATCACCGGCTGGATTGCGTGAGTAGATGACCGCCGGGTTGGAAGCCAGGATATGTTGCAGCCGCTGTTTGGTCTGTCTCAGCTCTACTTCCTTTTGGTGCCGCTCCGTGATATCGCGCACAGCACCGATAATCTTTTGGCGCCCCATGGAAGCATATGTCGCCAGGCTCAATTCGCCCGGGAAAACGGTGCCGTCTTTCTTTTTAAAATATCGATAATACACAATGCTGCCGCCCATTTCTCCGTTTCGGATGCTTTCCAATTTGGCGCGTGTTTTATCTTGTTCAGCGGAGATATCTTCGAGCAGTAATGTTAAAAATTCTTCACGTGAATATCCATACAGCAATTGCGCCGCCCGGTTGACCTCTTCGAAACGCTTGGTCACAGCATCTACTACCACGATCGCATCGGATTCGCTCTCAAAGAGCTGGTGATACTTCTCTTCACTTTCGCGAGTTTTCGCTCGGCCTTGTGGTGCTCTTTTTCCAGCCTTATGCGATCCAGCGCATTTTCGATCGTGTTCAGCAATTCCGTCGATTCAAAGGGTTTCCTGAGATAATCATAGGCGCCTTTGCGCAAGGCTTTAACGGCCGATTCAACGGTAACATCCCCGGTCATGACGATTACCAGGATCTGGGGCAGTTTCTTACAGATGTGATCCATGACCTGATAGCCGTCCATGTCCGGCAGTCCGATGTCCAGCAAAACAAGATCAACCGTGTTTTGACTTAAATATTGAATCGCCTGTCGGCCGCTGTCCGCAGTTATTAACTTCAGGGTCTTAGGGCGCAGCAAACGCTTCAGATAGCTCGTCATTCCGGGGTCATCTTCTACGATCAGAATGGTATAGATATCAGGCATTAATTATCCCTGTGTCCAGTGACAATAGCTGGTAATCCGTTTCCGAGGAACAGCAAAAGACTATGTATCTGTGCCGCAACTAATTTAGCAGGAATCATGCCAAATTTGTTGGTAGAAATTTATAAATAATTGCAGATAGTTGAATGGAAATCAGGTTGCGGCTGGAAGGCGATGAATAGGCAAATTCTTCCCGTGGGGTTTGGATGAGGGCGTTGGTGTTATGTTCCGTCCAAATTGTCAAGGTGGGCGGCTCTAGCTTTCCATTTATTCTTGACAGAAATCTGCAAGTTGTTTATACGTATCCCCTTCGGCCTTATCTTCAATAATTCTGAACAGATTTGCCAGATAGACGGCCTTCGGGAGCTTATATGGGAACCGGTTTGAAAGGACATATTCAAAAGAAAAAAAGCGAAATCATTAAAAACTGGTTTGAAGCCACCATTCGAACCTATGCTCCTGATACCGCCCAATTTTTTAAAGGTCAGAAGGATCAATTCGGCAATCCTGTCGGCAGCATTACATCCAAAGGGATTGCCTTTTTGCTGGATCAACTCCTCGATCCCTGGGATCCGGAAGCCGTCAAAGCATACCTGGATCCCATTATCCGGATCCGTGCCATCCAGGATTTTAGCCCTTCTCAAGCCACCGGATTCATTCTATTTTTAAAAAAAGTTCTGCGTGATAATCTGGCAAACGAACTCCAAAATGACGCCAATGCCTTGCAATTGTTGGAATTTGAATCCAAAATCGATCAGCTGTGCCTGCTGGCTTTTGATCTGTATATGGATTGTAAAGAAAAAATATATGAGCTTTCGGCCAACGAGACGCGCAACCGGACCTTCAGGGCATTTGAGCGGGCCGGTTTAATTACCGATGTGTCGTCGCAGCCAAAAAAGATAAAAGGCGTTAACCATTAATTTATTTGATGGAGGTTGCCGTTAGTCGGTGAAACCGGCTGCCCGGGACCTCAGAGTGAGGTGCTCTTCAATGAATTTAAGGTACATCATCCCACTGATTGCCGTTATCGTTCTTTTTTTAATAGCCTACCTGGGCGCGCAGGTGTCGGGACTCCAGTATGTGTTCGGGGTCGTAATTCCCTATCTGGCGCTGATCACCTTTGTCCTCGGGTTTGCCTATCGGGTGATCGGCTGGTCGCGTTCAGCGGTGCCGTTCAAAATTCCCACCACCGGCGGTCAGCAGAAATCGCTGCCCTGGGTCGAACATTCCAAATTTGATTGTCCGGTGAATACGTGGCAGGTGGTGGTACGAATGGCACTGGAAATTCTGACGTTTCGATCGCTGTTCCGTAACACGCGTATGAAATTAAAGGAAGGCGGACGAATTTCTTACCAGCTGGAGCTTTTTTTATGGGCGGGGGCGCTGGCCTTTCACTATGCGTTTCTGGTGGTGTTGATCCGGCATTTGCGGTTTTTTATCGAGCCGGTGCCGTTTGTGGTCCAGCTTGTCGAAAATGTCGACAGTTTTTTCCGGATGGAGATCATCTATCCGGTTTTTAAGTTCGGGCTGCCCGGTGTTTTTATTTCCGGATTTTTGCTGCTGGCCGCGGTGAGCTACCTGTTTTTAAGAAGGCTTTTTGTGCGCCAGGTCAAATATATTTCGATCGCATCCGATTATTTCCCGCTTTTTCTGATCTTCGGCATTGCCTTCAGCGGAATCTTCATGCGTTATGTGACCAAAGTGGATGTCACCGCCGTCAAAGAGCTCACCATGGGACTGATCACCTTTCAGCCGACGATTCCGGCCGGAGTCGATGCGGTGTTTTTTGTTCATATCTTTTTTGTCAGCGTCCTGCTGGCCTATTTTCCGTTCAGCAAACTGATGCACCTGGGCGGGGTTTTCCTGAGCCCGACCCGCAATATGACCACCGACACCCGTGCCCGGCGGCACATCAATCCCTGGAACTATCCGGTACCGGTGCATACCTATGATGAGTATGAAGATGAATTCCGGGAAAAAATGGTAGAAGTCGGGATAGCGGTTGAAAAAATGCCGGAACCCGCACCCGCGGAAGCGCCGGCCTCAGATTCAGAGCCAGAGCCAGAAGAGGAAAAGGAGTAAACTATGGCAGATGAAACACCCAAACCTGAAGAACTGATCCGGATCGATCATGCTCCGCCTAAAACGGACTGGATGGAAGTTCCGGTCAATATCCGCAAGGGGATGTATTGTTATGCCTCCAACCCCAAAAGCGTTGAATACGTCGGACTTCCCCATGCCAGGGAATGGAACCCCCTGGATGACGACTGGAAACTGCCGGAAAACTGGCAGGAGATCCTGCATGAAGGCTTCAAGGAGCGCCTGGAAAAATTTCGATCCTTTAAGGTGTTCATGGATATTTGCGTGCGCTGCGGGGCCTGCGCCGACAAGTGCCATTACTTTATCGGAACCGGTGATCCCAAAAACATGCCGGTGCTGCGCGCCGAGCTGCTGAGATCCGTTTACCGGAACGACTTTACCCGCATGGGCAAAATCCTGGGAAAAGCAAACGGCGCCCGGCCCCTGACCGTCGATGTGCTCAAAGAGTGGTGGTACTATCTGTTTCAGTGCTCCGAGTGCCGGCGCTGCTCGGTGTTTTGCCCTTACGGGATCGATACGGCCGAAATTACCATGATGGGTCGCGAGCTGCTGAATTTAATCGGTTTGAATATAGACTGGATTGCCACCCCGGTGGCCAACTGCTACCGCACCGGAAACCACCTGGGAATCCAGCCCCATGCCTTCAAGGACATGCTCGACTTTTTTGTGGAAGACATCGAAGAGATCACCGGCGTGCAGCTCGACTACAACCTTAATAAAAAAGGCGCCGATATTCTTTTTATTACGCCATCCGGTGATGTGTTTGCCGATCCGGGCACCTATACCGCCATGGGCTATTTGATGCTGTTTCATTATTTAAAGGAGAAGTACGGACTCGATGTCACCTGGAGCACCTATGGTTCGGAGGGCGGCAATTTCGGATTTTTTACCTCCCATGAGACCATGAAACGGCTCAACTCCAAGATGTATGCCGAAGCCAAACGCCTGGGGGTTAAATGGATCCTGGGTGGCGAATGCGGCCACATGTGGCGGGTGATCAATCAGTATATGGATACCATGAACGGTCCGACCGATTTTCTCGAAGAGCCGGTGTCACCCATTACCGGGACAAAGTTTGAAAATGCCAGATCCAACAAGATGGTGCACATCGCCGAGTTTACAGCCGATTTAATAAAACACGGCAAGCTCGAGCTGGATCCCAGCCGCAATGATCATTTGAAGGTGACCTTTCACGATTCCTGCAATCCGGCGCGGGGTATGGGTATATTTGAAGAACCCCGCTATATCATCAATAATGTGTGCAATCATTTTTATGACATGCCCGCCAATACCATCCGCGAAAATACGTTCTGCTGCGGCAGCGGTGCGGGTTTGAACGCCGGTGAGGACATGGAACTGCGCATGGCCGGCGGCCTGCCCCGGGCCAATGCCGTCAAATATGTTCATGAAAAACACGGCGTCAACATGCTGGCGTGCATATGCGCCATCGACCGCGCGGCCCTGCCGCCGCTGATGGAGTACTGGGTGCCCGAGGTTGACGTCACCGGGCTGCATGAACTGGTGGCCAATGCCCTGATCATGCCCGGAGAGAACGAACGGACCACGGACTTGCGGGGCGAAGACATACCGGGTCGTGAAGTCGTCGAAGAAGTTGAAGAAGGTGAATCAGAGGGTGAGTCGGAGGAACAAGCTGATGAATAATAAAAAGCTGATCATCACGGGGTTGGTCATATTTTTGATCATTGTATTGTTTCCGTTCTGGTACATGCGCGGAAAAGCCGCGCCCGCTCCTGAGCCGGTACTGACGCCCAAGGCCCAGGCGGCCCAGGCGTGCGTCCGATCCACAGAATACATGCGATCCGAGCACATGCTGTTGCTCGATGTCTGGCGGGATTCAGTGGTGCGCGACGGCAATCGAATTTATGTCAATCCTCAAGGAAAAGAATTTAACATGAGCCTGAGCAACACCTGCCTGGACTGTCATTCCAACAAAGCCGAATTTTGTGACCGCTGTCACAACTACGCTTCCGTCAGGCCCTACTGCTGGAGTTGCCATATTGATAACCCGAAGGAGAAAACATAATGGATAGCAGCAGAAGACGCATATTACAGTTGCTGGGAGTTTCTGCTCTGGCGTTGACCACCAGACCGGTCTTCAATGCGTTCGCCAAGGAGGAGGTGGCTGCCGAGGCTGAATCCGTGATCAAAGCGGGGGCAAAATCGCTGAAGGCCAAACAGTGGGCCATGGTCATCGATACCCGTAAGTTTAAATCTGAAGCGGATCTGGAACCTCTGATTGAAGCCTGCCATAAGATTCACAATGTTCCGCGTTTGCAGAACAAGCGCCATGAAATTAAATGGATCTGGGGCGTTCATTACCACAATGCCTTTCCGGGCAAAGCCGCACAGTTTTTAGCCGAAAAGGTTGAGCAGCGCCCGTTTCTGGTCTTGTGCAACCATTGTGAGAACCCGCCCTGCGTGCGCGCCTGTCCGACCAAAGCCACCTTTAAACGCGAATCCGACGGCATCGTGTTTATGGATTTCCACCGCTGCATCGGATGCCGCTTTTGCATGGCGGCCTGCCCGTTCGGTGCCAGAAGTTTCAACTTTCGGGATCCGCGGCCGTTTATTGCCGAAACCAATAAAGAATTTCCGACGCGCATGAAAGGTGTGGTCGAAAAATGTAATTTTTGTGCCGAACGACTGGCGCTCGGTCAATTACCGGCCTGTGTGGAGATCTCCAAGGGCGCGCTGGCCTTCGGGGATTTATACAATCCGAAGTCGGACGTTCGCAAACTGATCCGAACCAATTACACCATTCGTCGTAAACAGACTCTGGGAACCGAGCCCAGTGTTTACTACATCGTGTGAGGTGAATAATGCTTGAATTAGCGATTAAAGGCGGCAAAAAATATTATGGCTGGATGACCTTATTAATGGTCATTGTCGGAATCGGCTTTCTGCTCTATTTGAGACAGCTCGACTTCGGACTGGGAATTACCGGCTTGAGCCGGGATGTGTCCTGGGGATTTTACATCGCCAACTTTACCTTTCTGGTGGGCGTGGCCGCCGGGGGCGTTATGGTGGTGCTGCCCTATTACCTGCATGATTACAAAGCCTTTGGCAAAGTCACCATCTTGGGCGAGTTTCTGGCCATCGCTTCGGTTGTTATGTGTGTGACCTTTATCCTCGTCGATCTGGGACAGCCCTCGAGGGTTCTGAATGTCTTTTTGTATCCGACGCCCAATTCGGTGCTGTTCTGGGACACCGTCGTTTTAAACGGCTACCTGTTTTTGAATATTATTATCGGCTGGAACGTGCTGGAGGCCGAGCGCAACGGCGTTCATTACCAAAAATGGTTAAAGCCGCTGATTTATATCTCGATTCCCTGGGCCGTCAGCATCCACACCGTGACCGCCTACCTTTACTGCGGCCTGCCGGGCAGAGGCTTCTGGATGACCGCTATTTTGGCGCCGCGCTTTTTGTCATCGGCTTTTGCAGCCGGCCCGGCCCTGCTGATTTTATGCTGCCTGATTATCCGGCGGGTGAGCAACTTTGATCCCGGCCGGGAGCAGATTCAATCCCTGGCCAAAATCGTGGCCTACGCGATCTGCATCAATGTGTTTTTCTTTCTGTGTGAAGTATTCGTGGCTTTTTACAGCAATATTCCCGAACACATGGATCACATCAAATACCTGTTTGTGGGCCTGCACGGCCATGGGGCCTACGTGCCCTGGATGTGGGCCTCTATGGTTTTTATGCTGATCGGCATTATCCTGACGGTAAACCCCATCACCCGTAAAAATGAAGGCGTGCTGGCCGTGGCCTGTGTGCTGATTTTTTTAGGAACCTGGATCGATAAGGGACTGGGTATGATTGCCGGCGGCTTTACCCCGTCGCCGCTGCATGAGATCAATGAATACATTCCTTCGTTGCCGGAGATCGGGATTGCCCTGGGGGTCTGGGCCATGGGGTTTCTGGTGATGACCGCGCTGTTTAAAATTGCCGTTTCGGTAAAAGAAGAAATTCGCGCCTAATACAATTGCAACAAAAGCAATATGGATGACAGGGGCATTCCCGAAGTGGAGTGCCCTTTTTAATTTTCAGATTGCCGTTACAAAATAAGGGGACATTCTATAATCCTCCTGTCAAGGGTAAAGTAGTATTTTTTAAAATTGGTATAATTTCAGCAACATAGAAGGATGGCCATTTTCAGGGCGCAAGTGTCCCTTGTTCTTTGACATTATTTTTCGGCGATTCTCTCACTCAACCCCTTCGACAAGCTCAGGGTTAAAGAACCTTTGCTCTAATCGTTACGTTTATCCGGTATGC
>JAQYWI010000146.1 GCA_030145015.1 Desulfobacterales bacterium | reverse complement strand
ATCTTCAAGCTCCCGGGAGTGGCCCTGATTATCCATATTTCTGGCGATTACAATCCCGCGCCGGAAAGTAGGGTTTTCTTCAAATATCTTTGCATGTATCCGAATTTCAGTCATGGGTGCTCTGCTATTAAGACTTTGTGAAATTCACTTTTTAAGTAGAAATTATTTGTACTTACTGAAATCAACCCCTCGCAGGTTCCCGCGTTTTTCGTACCAGTCCATTTCATCCTGTGGAGGCGGCACGATCTCTTCGGGTTGCTTTCGCACCATCTGAATCGCCTCCGAAGGACAGGTGGAGACGCAAAGACCACAGCCAATGCATTTTTCCTTAATAACGCTGTAGGCATCCTCGCCTTCCTCAATGGCATTGACCTGGCAACGTTCGTCCGCACATGTTCCGCAGGCGGCGCAGGCTTCCGGATCAATCTCGGCAAGATAATATGAATTTACCGCATTTGAAATGCCCCACTCATTGATCGAACGCAAGACCCCGCAGCAGCATCCGCAACAATTGCAGATAAAAAAATGACCGCTTTTCACATTCCAGGTCAGGTGAACCAGAGCGTCTTCCTCGCACTTGTCAATCAAGGCATAGGCTTCTTGCTTGGACAAATTGCGCCCATTCCGGCGGTCGTCAAACACCCCTTCTATGGGTGCGATGGCCATGCAAACATCTAAAGGACGGTTACAGGGATTATCGAGCAAGCCCTGTTCTTTTTTACAGATGCAATCCTGTACATGGAATGATTTTCCGGTTTCGATAATAGATGATACCTTCTCATAGGGCAGGGCCTCATGGGTGGCCTGAATCTCCTTTTCAACCGGAACCACCTGCATGAGCTGGGGCTGGTTTTTAAAGAACTGGTCACCGTAAACTTTCCCATAGGCTTCACACATCTCGGCCAGTTCCCGGTCCATGTGGTCAAGCTGAAACTCGTAAATCCCGAAGGCCCAGGGAATCATTTTAAATATTTTAACGCCCCCGACATCTACTCCGAATATTTGTCCGCGTTGCTGCATTTCAGCCAGATGATCCTCTAAACCCGCCAGCGAACGCCCTGTGCGTTCGGCAATCTGCTGGGCAGTCTCCCAATTTAATCGCAAATCACAGAACAGGTCGACATCTTCTGGTCGAAATATCTTCTTCAGCAGCTGGATTTCTATGCCCGACTCCGTTGCCGGGAAACCATTGGGCAACGTATCAAGCACCCTGGCCAGTCGATGATACACATCGTCATTCATAAATATATTCCTTTCACGTTAAAATGCGGGAAATGGAAATACCCTGACAGGTTGAAACTTAGATATTTTTTATCATGAGGTGTTTTATGGAGGCAAGCATAAATAATTTGAATGTCATACGAACATTAGGTGAGGGTACGTGGCGTATACAAGAACCTATCTCAAAAATGCGTGTAATGGCCCATGGTCCGCCGGAATGTGTCGCGGATTGCCCCCGCCAAAGCGGAATTTCACATCTGTTTTTCCGATTATAACGGGCTCAACGGGCTCAGCTAGCTCAACCGGCCAGCCTGAAATCGTGATCCACATTTTTGAGATAGGTTCACATAGATATAATGGAGACGCCCAATAAGGGGACATCTCCATTTTTGGGTGTCATGCGGATTTCATCAGTTTCGGATCCCGCATCGTCTTTAGAATTTCAATACTGCTTTTATACCCCTTGTTAAGCCGGCACAAATCGATCGCCATTCCTGCGATTTGGGCTACCGCCTGGACAAAATTGACATCCTCCAATGTAAACTCCCAGGGTTGAGAGGTGTAAACGCGCAGTGCGCCGATCAGGTTGTCATGGACTTTAATCGGTGCCGACAGGATGGAGGCGATACCTTCTTTTTTGGCTTCCTCGGGATACTGAAGCCTCGGATCATCTGCAACATCATAAATCGCTACGGGTCCTTCCTCAAGGGATTCGGCGATGGATTTTAAAGAACTAATCGGTCCTTTGTCGAGATAATTCTGACTGAGTCCATAGGAAGCCGCAATTTTGAGTTCATTTGTCTTGCGGTTGATTAAAAACAGTGTGCATCCCTTCACATCCAGAGCGGTTTTGACGCTTTCTACCGTCACCAGGACGACCTCCTCCGGATCCCTGATGGAGGAAATGGCACCGGTAATCTTTACCAGCGTTTCATAATTAATGAGTTGTTTTTTCATGCGTTCCTCCTTTCTGTTTATTTTTCAGCATTCGTGAAATATTAGATAAGTTTATACGGTTACGATTTTGTAAAACTTCACAAAATGAGAGGAAACCAAAAGTTGAGAAACGCGCTTCAGCAGGAGAAGATGGACACAAATGAGATTTGATAATGAGAGCGAATTGCAGGTGTGAGAATGCACTTCAAACAAATATACGACCGGTATTCTAGTATTTCGAAACGCATCTAAATGTCAAGAAAAATCCATTTAAATGGCTGCCATCTGGGATTCAAATATGAATGTTATGCCGATTCTTTTTGACTGGTCTTTTTGAGGCGTTTGTTCAAGGCCTGGCGCGATATTCCCAAACTCAGCGCCGCAATGGATTGATTGTCGCTGGATCTTTTCATGGCTTCATCAATCAACAATTGTTCGATTTGTTTGAGTGTGGGCAATTGATGCGAGAAGCTGATCAGGGTTTCCTTTTCGGGGGGTGAATCTGCCGCATCGGCCGTGGAGATCGGATGTTTTTTAGAGATATGGGTTTTGAACAAGTCCATGGACAGCTTGGCGGATGTATGGCTGCTGACCGCATCAAAGATCATGGATTCAAGCTCCCGGATGTTGCCGGGGAAATGATAGGTTGATAGCAGCGTGATCAGTTCTGCCGGTGGTGTCGGTTTCTTTTTATCTAAAGTTTTAGACGCCTTTTCTAAAAAATGTTCAACCAGAACCGCCAGATCCTCCCGGCGCCGGCGCAGCGGCGGTATGTGAATTTGATGATCACAAAGCCTGTAATACAGATCTTTGCGAAACTGTCCGGATGACTGCAGTGCATCAAGGTCTTGATTCGTGGCTACGACGATGCGAGCATCGGAACGTTTGGCGACATCGGATCCCAGGGGGAAAAATTCCCCCTCCTGTAAAAGACGCAAAAGCTTTACCTGAGAAGTCGTGCTCAGATCTCCGATTTCATCCAGGAAAAGCGTGCCCCCCGCGGCCTGCTCGATTAACCCGGCGCGGGCTTCGCGGGCGTCGGTAAAAGCGCCTTTTTTGTGGCCAAAGAGTGTATCCGCAAAAACATGATCGTCCAGGCCGGCCACGTTCACCGGCACGAAATCGCCCTTACGACTGCTTAACCTGTGGACGGCTTTGGCGACCAATTCTTTGCCGACACCGGTTTCTCCTGTTATCAGCACCGGCCGCGGGCTGTTGGCGATGGCCTCCATATATTGAAAAATGGACCGCATGCTGGTGCTGGCCGTAATTATTTCTGAAAAGGCTTCCGGCTTTTCGAGTTCGTCGGACAGTACATGGGCCTTGAGCAACTGATTTTCGCGCTGTAGCTCCCGGAGCTCGACCGCCCGCTTGACGCCACTAATCAGGCGGCTTTTCTCAACCGGCTTCAGTATGTAGTCAAATGCGCCGTATTGCATGCACTTTACGGCAGTATCGACATCATTTGAGCCGGTTACAACCACAACCGGAATTTCAGGGTAGTCACTGGTTATCATCGGAAGCAGCTCTTCGCCCGATATATGCGGCATTCTCAAGTCCAGCAGCATGACTTCGATCTCCTGGCTGGAAAGCAGCGGCATGACATCACGGCTGTCATGACAGCGGATAAAGTTATTCATATTGGCCGAGCGCAGTGCCATTTCAAAGCTGGTTATGGCCTGGGCTTCATCATCCACCATCATGACGGGAAAATGCGGATAGGTTGATTCAGTCATTCTTGACTCCCTTTCACGGTTTGATTTTCTTGGTCAATGGGCAGCAGGATCTCCACAGTAGTGCCTGCTCCCATTTCTGATTTGAAGCGTATGCGGCCGCCATGCTCTTCAACGATCTTTGAAGAAATAGATAGACCCAGACCGACACCGCCTGAATCGTGCCTGGTCGTAAAGAAGGGATCGGTAATATGATCCAGCGTGTCGGAAGGAATACCCGAACCTTCATCTCGAACGCTAATCACAATCTTGGATGCTTGTTCGTCACATGCAACTGAAATGAAGATACCTTTTTTGGAATCCGGAAGGGCCTGGCAGGCATTTTGGATTAAATTAATCATGACCTGCTCGAGTCGCTGAAAATTTCCTTTTAACGACGGCACATTGTTGCCATATTCGATTGTAAATTGGTTGGTGGACTTTTTAATCATATTGGAAAGCAGTGAGACGGCCGACTTTAATACTTCATTGATATCCACCGATTGGGTCAGATCGGCGGTGTTGTCCCTTACATAATTTTTGAGGTCAGCAACGATTTGTTTTATCCGTTTGGCACCGTCGGATATACCGGAAAACAGGGTGGGAATATTTTCGCGCATCTCGGTGTATTTCATACCGCCTAAAATAAAATCGCCGTTTTCTTCATAATACTTTTCCAGGATCGGCATGGCATTTTCCCAGGCTTCCTTCAATATCGGGGAATTCAACATGATAAAATTGTTGGGATTGTTAACCTCGTGAGCCACACCGGAAACCAGGGTTCCTAATGCCACCATCTTGCTGGCCTGCATGAGCTGCTGTTGATGGAGCTTGGCCTGCTCTTCGGCTTTTTTGCGTTCGGAAATGTCGCGGGCAACCCCCCGGAACCCGATGGGCCGGCCCTCTGAATCCCGCATTAATGATACCGACAGCTCGACGAATTTTTTGGTGCCGTCTTTTGCGACCATCTCCCAGTCAAATGCCGTCGCGTCCTTTCCGGTTTTGAAGACCGAATTAAATGTTTTATATACCCGCTCGACAGTTTCTTCGCTGGTAAACTGCCGGTTGTTCATTCCCATGAGCTCATCCTTTGAATATTTAAGATGCCTGCACAAGGAATCATTGAAGAACGTCAGATTGCCGGCCAGATCGACTTCGTAATACGCTTCCTGGATGCTGTGGAGGATGGTCCTGTATTTTTCTTCACTTTCGCTCAAAGCTTCTTCAGCCTGCACCCGATCGGTGATTTCGGCTTTAAGAAATTCGAGGGTATCTCTTAATTCCTTTTGTTGGATTTCGACGGTTGTCAGCGCTGTCGAGAAGCGGTAGGAGAGAAGAAACGACTGGGACAGCATAAAGAAAAAAAAGCCAAACTGGGCAAAAAACCCTGTTTGTATGATATTTTCAACGTGCAGCATGTCATTAATGATTGTAATACATAAGATAACAAACCCGAGTAAAAAAACGGAGGCCTCGATTCGCTTTTGAGCCAGCGAGGCAAAGATCACGTATAGCCCGTATATAACGGTAATAAGGGTAATGATTTCGTATATGTTGAGGGTGTGTGAGAAGAATCTTGCCGGGGTAAAGATCACAATACCTGAAAAAGCAATCGCAAGCATTTCTAAGAGACGCAGAAATCGTCCTTGAAATTTCTGAAAAATCGATCGCATAAACATCGCGAAAGCCGGGACACACAGATAAAATGAAAGATATTCGAACTTGATCATAAGTTCCCAGCTTAGTTCAGGGAAAGCAAGCATTAGATATCTTCCACCGGTGGTAAGCGATCTCAATGCCATCAGGAAGCAGAAGATGCCGAAGTAAAATGGTGAAGGGTCCTTTTTTCTGACGATAAAAAGACCCAGATGGTACAGGGCCATCAGTAAAATGCTGCCGATCAGAAGCAGGTCAAAGCTGAGCCTTCTATCCTGGGCCTTGCGCAGATCCTTTTCTCTTCCCAGTTGAATAACTTCCCAGATTCCGCCGCGCCTGTGGTGGAAATTGGAAACCTGAATAATAATCTCCATTTGATTTGTTTTATGCGCAAAGGCAAAAATCTGGGGGACTTGCCGCGGAACGGTTGTTTCGCGATTTTTCCCGGCTTGTCCCAAAGAACCCACCCTTTGCCCATTAACAAAGATGGTGTACGCATTCGAAATTTCCACCGTTCTTAATGCAAGGGGTTCCTTCTGTTTGTTTAGAACAACGTTTAGACGGTAGGTAACAAATCCATGTCCGGGCAGTTCCTTGCCTCCTAATTTATAACCATTCCAATACCCGGGCACTTTGATGAATTTTGTTTTCTCACCCGGAGCTGTTTTAGAAAAATCTTCCGGCAGCAGGTGCTGCATCCAGTAAAATTCATACTCACCGATAAGATCAACCGGGCCGTCTGTTTTGAGATCCCAATCGCTGAGATCGAGAACGCCCTTGACCGCTTTGGGCGGGATCCGCCGGTGGGAATCATTCAGGCAGGCGCTGAAAAATATCAAATACGCAATTATAAGTGGCAGTGCGGTTATGTAGAGATTATGTCGGTTTTTTAAATGTTGCATTGTATAAAAATAATGCTGTGAATTTTCGAAATAAGTTTCTGCAATACCGAGTATGGCGATGCTGTTAAATTAGATCATTTAGAAACGGTTTGTTGTTCAAAATTGCAAAATTAGCGGACCGGCGCGATCAGGTATACAGAAGAATGAGATGTCGTCTGTCGTAAAGGCAGACTCAGCAACGATGACAGCGTGTATTGAATAGCGAATTCTTATTAAAAACAATATTATACCGCCACTAGTCTGTCAATTAAAATGCAATTTGTTGTCACCTCCCATTTCAATTTGAAAGTATTCATCGTTTTCCAGCACTGTTTCGGGCGATACAACTAAAAATGAGATGGTTGTCTTTCTTTGCCATTCCCGCCCAGCAAACATTTACTTGTATCCAACGCTATCGGCGGCCAATCACCTTACGCGCATCCTGCATAATCGTCCATGACAGAAAAAGCAGTCCTGCCATGGCCGGCAGATAAAGCGTTGAGCATCGCCACAGCAAATTATAATAGGGCACGAATCCTGTCGGCATGGCACCATCCATCATTAACATGGAAGCGCCTTCAGCCAGGCCCGAACTTCCGGGGGTCGGCGCAAAGTATATCAGAAAAATCAGGCTTAACTGGGTTTCGATAATATTAAATAGGCCGGATGCTTGAATTCCGAGAAAGCGAAGACACAAAAAAGCCATGATGGAACGTGCAAGTATAAAGACAATACTCAACAGGCACACCCATAAAAAGCTGATCTTATTCTGACTGAAAAACCGGCGCATGTTGACCTGGTGCACATAGCAAAGATCGATTAGCTTTTCCGAGAAATTGTGCAGGTGATTCGTTAAGCGCTTAATGCAGGAATTTTGCGGTAAGCCAGTGATCCTGTGAGAGTGTTTTCGGTTGCATATTTTGTGGAGCTCCCTGCAAATTCCCGAAATCACGAAACGCAAGGATTCGGGCCAGCATAATACAAAAATCAGCAGAGCAAAAATAAGGAAAAAGATAAAAAGTGCCCCCTGGAAGAAGACGACCAGGTGGTCGACTTTTGCAATAAGCAGGGAGTAGATACCCATAAACAGTAAAACGACCATGCTGCCCAGAAAAGATATTAAGCTGACTGTCAGGGCGGTTCCAAGTTCTAGACCCCCGCGGGTTAACATGTAAATCTGGCCGAACCCGCCACCGGTCTGTGAAGGCGTAAGCATGGCAAGACCTAAATTGGCCCATTCAGCCTTTAAGCAGGTCCATAAGCTCACGCCGGGCTGCAGTACGCGGCAAATCACCCAGATCCGCCAGCCTGCGGCAAATGTATCGATTGGAAGAAAGAGCAACAGCCAGAATAAATAACGCCATTGCAGCTGATTCCATATGGGCGGCCGGCTGCCGGCCGGTATTTCAGAAAATTGGTACCAGAATATTCCTATCGTCAATCCAATGAAAATCAGCCCGCCGCAGACCAGCTTGCAGACACCGAATTCCTTAATACCATTTTCTGATAAGGCCTGCGGTTCAGTCCGGCCCGGAGCTGACGCTTCAGATAATAGCGAATTCGTTTCCATTTTATTTTCTATATGGCTTAAAAGCATATTGGTAAACGGTATTGCGGGTTCATGCCGCGCGTTTCTGAATGATGCCTTTTCTACCGTGGCGCTGAAAATGCTGGGTGACCTGGTGCATAAATGTTCTTATGGCCGTTTCCCTGCCCGGCTGAAAGCTTCCGTCATAGGGCGTATCCAGATAGGGGACTCGCCTCCGGTTCATGACGGGCTTTACGATGGCTGTGGTGGTCATGCCGGGCATGCAGGTAAAGGGATAAACATTGACAACGCCATTGTAGCCTTCTTTAACAAATTGCAGGATGGCGGCGATGCTCAGACAGGTTTCCGTTGTAACATCAAACGTAAAAATATCTTCTTTTTTGAGCAGCTTTTCCAGATGACCCACCTTATGATCGTGTTCAAAATCAATCACCCGGGTAGCGCGGTTGTAGAACTGTTTTTGTCTCATTTCCTGGTAGAATAGATCTCCGCCGGAGCTGAGGATCTTATGAAAATAATTTTTCAAACCACCGAAATTCAATTGCCGGAAGTTTAGTCTAAAGTTGATCTTATTCTGCCTTAATTGCCCGTAGGTGATATAATTCACCCATTCGGCCAATGAGGAATTAACAACTTCGGCGCCATGCCTTTCAAGAACCCGGATCAGATCCTGATTGGAATTAACATGCATTCTTAAAAAGATTTCGCCGACTATACCGATCAACGGTTTCGTCGGAATGGCGGGATCGATCAGGGTTTTTGCGCGGTGAGTAATTTCTTCGAGTTTATCCAGTATCCTGTCGAAATCGTTGCCGGCGCCGTGGGTTTCAAAAAATGTTTCCATTTCCCGCATGGCGCTTTCAATGAAGTCATCCGTAATGCCTGCTTGCGCTTCATAGGGCCTGATGCGCCACAGGAGCCGCTCTATGATGTCGGCCACCACCACGGCAATATAACTCGCCTTTCTGAAATCCAGCATCCGATCCGGTTCAATCACCCCTTCAAGTGAATAGCCGTCTTTTGCAGTGATCGAAACGATTTTGACCCTGTCCAATCCCGGAAAAGAATCCAACACGATTCGCTGGAACTTATTGTACATGCCGAATCTACACGGCCCGTCGGACTCCGGTAAAAAATACAGATAATTTTCCGGATCAAAGGCGGCTCCCAGCAGCTCCTGCTCGGATTTGAGGAAAAGGAGAATATCTCCCAGTGTAACCTGACAGGGGAAGCATTCCTTACCGGAGGTATATTTTTTACCCAGGTCAAGACCTTCGTAAGTTTGAAGCACCATTGCATTGCTGCCGAAACTTCTGAAAGTTGCTGCAATCAGGTGTGCGGCGATGCGATTCATTTCGGGAATCAGAACGGTCTTATTTCGGAGCTGAAATTTGCCGATACGTTTTGACGGCGAATCGAAATTATTTTCATGGCTTGATTTCATTTTTTTACCTCTTATGTGTATTGAACATCTGGTATTGCGTTTTGGGTTGCGACTTATACATGCTGTTTTCAATCACGTTTTTATAAGCTTCGAGTCTTGTCATTACACCGGCTGCGGCACTGTGCTCATCCAGTTCGAGGATCAGGTACGGTTTATCTCCCATGATAGATTTATAAAAATGCTCTATAAATGAATCCGCCCCGCAGCCGAAGTTGGTCAGGTGCAGGCCGAAATAATTTGAGTTTTGGGCCACGATTTTTGTCGTTTTCAGAATCTGAGCACCCAGACCCCAGAACATAGAAGGAAATTCCGTAAGATCCACCGCGCCGGCGTCGATGAAATCCATGGGCAGTGCCGTTATGCCAAGTTTGGCCAGATTTTGACCGAGTCTTAAATTCAATCTGTCGTCGTAAAGATTATAGGGTCGACCGCTGACAATCATGATGGGTTCATCTGAATTCAGGTTGCGAAGAATTTTGCTTCCCTGTTGATGCATTTCCGCGACGAATTGCCGTTGTCTTCCAAGCGCATGGTTCAAAGCTTGTTTTATCAACCTTTTGGATAAACCCAGCTGGCCACCCATTTGCCGGTGTATTTCCACAGCAAGGGTATCGGGATCGTGTTTTAGATGAATGACCGGATTTAGGATCGATGCCCGATCCAGGCCCAAAGCCATGCGGACCATATATGAATTGCTCTGAACCATGGGGCAGTAAAATCCGGTCTCAGACGGCTTCGGCGTAGACATTTTGATCAGACTCGGGATAAAAAGGTGTTTTGTTTTTCCTGCCAGCTGTCCGATATGACCATAGGAGACTTTTACGGGATAGCAAACCCCGTCGACTGCCATCTCAATTCCCTTTTTGGAAATATTCGCGTTGGTTGGCGGTGTGAGCACCAGGCGATATCCGAGCCGATCAAAAAAATGAGCCCACAGAACTGCGGTATGATGGCCGTAAAGTGCCCGTTGCATCCCGATTGTCGGGCGGCCGTCAATTTCCATTAAAGGCTTATCTTCAAGCTCTGTGTACACACCTGCCATGTGGGTCTCCCACAGCATCCGTCTGAGTTTAAAAAAATCGTCTTTGCCTTTGCTCCGATTTCGAACTAACTCGTAGCGGCCGCATTCGCCTCCCCAGATACTTCGCCGATGGTCAAACTGATAGATTTTGAGCTTGCACTGATTATGACAATTTGGATCTGCGCGGCACACTTTCTCATTGAAATTCATGCGGTCGTTAATTGCACTTCGCATCCCTCTGAAGGCGCTGCGATCTTTGCCTTCTGATTGCATTTTTTGCTGAACGCAGATGGCAGCTCCAAAGGCGCCGAGGACCTCTCTGTCAGGCGGAACCAGCACGCCACGGCCTAGAACATTTTCAAAGGCGGCCACGACGCCTTTATTTAAAGAGGGGCCTCCTAAGAACATAATCCGTCGCCCGATGTTTCTTTTACCGACAACCCTGTTTAAATAATTATGCACAATGGCATAGCAAAGGCCGCCCATCAGGTCTTCCCGGGAAGCGCCTTTCTGGTAATATGAAACCAGGTCGGACTCCATAAAGACGGTGCACCGATCGGTGAGTTTGACCGGGGCCCTGGAAGAAAGCGCAATATCCTGAAATTCACCGACAATATTGATTCCGTATTTATTCGCCAATTCATGCAGGAAACTGCCGGTGCCGGCCGCACAAACTTTGTTCATGTCGAAATCAAGGGGGTTGGCATTGACAAGCGAAATGTATTTTGAGTCCTGGCCGCCGATTTCAAAAATGGTGTCCACTTCCGGATCAATTTCAACCGCCCCGCGGGCATGGGCCGTAATTTCGTCAATGGCTAAATCCACATTTAAAAAATCGCCGACGACATATCTCCCCGAACCGGTTGTGGCCACTCCCATGATCTCAACCTTGTTCTCCAGATCATCCACAATGTGCTTTAAGAGTTTCTGGGTCACCTCGATCGGCTTGCCCCGGGTGTGCACATAGTTTTTGTGGATTAAATTATGGTTTTCGTCTATCAACGCATACTTGGTGGTTGTCGAGCCGATATCGATACCGAGGTAGGCCCGGGTTCTAATCGCTAGAAATTTTCTGCGGGGCTGCCGGGAGTCAGGCATTTTGGTCTTTTTCAAGACCAGCCTGGGGGCTTTGGGCACCGCGATGTTGCCGCGAAGGTTTGCCTCTTTTAAGTCGGCGAGGCCAAAGGTATCTTCCTTTTTTAACTCAAGTGCTTTTAAGGCAACGCCGAGCGCGCCGGTCGAGGTGTTGTACGGCGGGACGATCAGATTTGGGTAATAGGTTTTAAACGCGTTTACCTGTAATTCATTTTTGGACAATCCGCCGACAAATACGATCGGATCTTCAAGCTTCTGGTTGGACACAATCGTGCTGACGTAGTTTCTGGCATTGCCGGCATGCAGACCGTAAATTATATCTTCAAGCTTTTCGCCCTTGTTCTGAAGATGGATCATGTCGGATTTGGTAAAGACGGTGCAGCGGCAGGCCACATTGGCGGGTTTTTCACTTTTGAGGCCCAGGCGAATGAAGTCATTTAAAATCTTGTCAATATGGTTTTGAGACGTTTCCTTGCTTTTTTCGTATAAAGATGTTGCCAGGCGCTCTGCCTGCTGATCGATAAAGGATCCGGTGCCGGAAGCACAGGGCCCGTTGGCATTGTAGCTTTCGAGTTCCCAACCACCGTCATCGTGATGAATTTGAAATAAGGCCGTATCCTGTCCACCCATACAGATGAGACTCCGGGCCTCAGGGTTGATGTGAAGGGCCCCCAGGACCTGGCTGATGGTCTCAAACTCATAAAAGACGCCCAATTTTTCGGCAAGCTTCTGGCCGTGGTTTCCGGTGAAGGCAATGGATCGAATATTGCGGTCTCCGAATTTATCGAACAAATTCCCCACAAGATCCAGGAGCGCTTCATCCGTTTTTCCAAAGTGACGCTGATATGGAAATTCAAAAACAATGTCCCTGTCCGAATTGATAACCACGCAGTTCAGGCTAACCGAACCGACATCAATGCCTGCATAATATTTTCTTGAAATTATCTTTTCCATTTTTATTCTCCGTTTGCGGTATTACTTTTGGTTACCAAGAATTGCTCCCATCATATAAATTAATTCAACTGCGAGCCTTCATAGCTGTCCGAGTCTATCGTAAACGTGCAATCAGTTCTTCACAGTCCCGCACAGGCACCCTTTTTTAATTAAGAGATTTGAATTCAGCCAAACCATGCTCTTCCTGGTAATCCCCGATAATTGTCAGGATGTACTCCCGTAGCGAGGTATAAACGACCCGGGTTGAGCTTCTTAACTTGCAGGCCTCGATGGTTCGTTCTTCAATTAATCTTCGAACCGTGCGGGTGCTGCAGCTTAAGAGTTCGGCTGTTTCAGGAATTGATAAAAGTTCTTTTTTCATCGGTCATTTCTTCCATAATTTGTGGAATATATTTTTCGATCGTGTTCGATGTATTAAGGCTCTTGTTTTTATTGATATCGTAAATTCTGAGCCGATCACCGTTTGTGAGCCTGATGTCGATGGCTTTGAAGGGATAACGACTGATAACTGCTTTCAATTCCGGGAAAAGAAGATATAAATCGTTGCCGCTGCCCTGTTGCTTGTAGTTCATTCCCTCCGAAACGGACCCGGTATAATTTGCCATGTAATACTTCATGTCCCCGCCCTCCTTGCCTTTTTTAGATAGGGTATAGAGCAACCGGCATGCCAAAAATGTTTCAGGGACCATCTTTCAGATCTTGCTAAATGCAAGATATAAGATATTCCAAATAGCCATCAGGAAGTTACGCATATGATTTCAGTAGGTTGTTTTCCTTCAGCGTGCGGTGTTTTTTTGCTTAAGAGGGATAATTATTGTTGACTGGGGCTTAATGTACCGGCGAATGGAAGAAAATTTGTAAAGCAACCAAAGTTGACAGAATTGGCGCGGCTTGCTTTTAAACGCTAATAAATCAAGGTTTTATTTTATTTGAAAGTTGTTTACACAGCAAAAAATATTGCACCGTTTTTCGGGGATAGAATTTTATCGGCGGGATACGAATGATTATCTAAAGGTAAGAATCGGCCAGGATCTTTGGCGAGCTACTTTTTCGAGTATGGTGCTGGGTTCGACCACATGCGGGTGGCCGACTGTCTCAAGCAACGGGAGGTCGGATTGATGATTACCGTAGGCAAAGGAATTTGCGAGATCCATTCCGATGTTTTCCGCCAGCCCTAAGGTAAGCCGTTTTTTGTTCTGGTCCACACACACCAGCCCCTTTGGCTTTCCGGTCATAAGTCCGTTCCGGCCCACTTCCAGATCGGTACACAAAAGATGGTCAAATCCAAGATCCTTGATCACAGGCTCCAGCATATACCTGACCGAGCCGGATATCAAAATCAGCAAATGGCCCTCATTTTTGTGGAAGTTTACCCTTGAAAGAATTCTGGGCGCCAGATGGGGTTTTAAATACTCGCGGTAAAAATTTTCCGCACCTTTTTCAAAGTC
>JAQYWI010000343.1 GCA_030145015.1 Desulfobacterales bacterium | reverse complement strand
GAAAGCATGATTGATTTTTCATGAAGCCAAAGTAGCATATTATCGTAATTATTACAATTGGTTAATTGATATTTTGTAGTAAAACTTGTTCGGATAAGTTCTCCGACAAGCTCCTATGACCAATTTAATATTTAATGATGAATGTAAGACCCCCTAAAGGAGGAGCCGATGTTGAAGATGGGTATTATCACCGGGTTTTTGTCGCAGACCAAAGACCGCTTTCATGAATACAACAAGCCGCTGGACCTGGATCAAAAGTTTGAGCTCATGACCCAGATCGAGGGTTGCGACGGCGTGGAGATCGTTTATCCCTACGAGGTCAGCGATCCGAAGACAACCAAGAACATTTTGAATAAACATCATCTCAACGTCGCCGCCATAAATGTGAATGTTAAGGCCGAGCCCGAGTTTCGCAACGGCGGTTTAACCTCCCATGACAAAGCCGTGCGTGACAAAGCCGTGCGCTTTATCAAAGAAGCCAAAGATTTTGCCGCCGCCGTCGGCGCCGACAAGGTGACCTGCTGCCCCCTGGGTGACGGCTATGAATTTTCGTTTCAGTATGATTATGCCGCGACCTGGAAATATTTAATCGAAACCTTTGGCGAAGCCGGTAATTACAAAACAGAAATACCCCTTTTCATCGAATACAAACCCAGCGAAACCCGCGGTCACTGTTTTGTTGACACTGCCGCCAAAGCGCTGTGTCTGCTCAACGATATTCAGTGCAAAGACATGGGGGTCACGCTGGACTTCGGGCATTCCATGTATGGCAACGAAAACCCGGCCGAGGCCATAACACTTCTGGCGGAAAGCCCTTACCGATACTACATTCATATCAATGACAATGACGGTAAATGGGATTGGGACTATTTTTGCGGGACCAAACATTTTTTAGAGTACGTCGAGTTTCTCTATTACTTAAAAAAATATGGCTACAACGATTACCTGACCTCGGATACATCACCGACCCGCTGGGATATCAAAGGCACCTTCGAAGCCAACAGCCGCATGTCCAATAAAATATGGAATCTGCTGGAACAGATCGACCTGGACGAATTTGAGGGATTGATTGCCGCGGGCGATTATCTGCAAACCTGGAAATTTATCGAGGCCAACATCTTTTCGTTAAAATAACGTCAGAAAAAATAAAAACAAAGGAGTTTAGATTAAAATGTCGCAAAAACCCATGAGCGTAGAAGAACTCGAGCAAATGGCGGTGGTCATCCGCTGTGACATCATCGATATGATCTGCACTGCGGCGGCCGGCCATCCGGGCGGGTCGCTTTCGGCAGCCGATGTGGTTACGGCGCTTTACTTCCGGGTGATGCGCATCGATCCCCAAAATCCCGACTGGCCGGACCGCGACCGCTTTATTCTTTCCAAAGGCCATGCCTGTCCGGTCTGGTATGCCGCCCTGGCAGAGCGCGGCTATTTTGACAAATCGCATCTAAAAACCCTGCGCCAAATGGGCAGCATTCTTCAGGGGCATCCGGACATGCGCAAAACCCCCGGTATCGATATGACCGCCGGCTCTCTGGGCCACGGGCTGTCGGCGGGACTGGGTATGGCCCTGAGCGGCAAGCTGCAGAAAAAAGATTACCATGTCTTTGTGATCATCGGTGACGGCGAGTCCCAGGAAGGATCCATCTGGGAAGCCGCTATGGCCGCCCCCCGGTTTAAGCTGGATAACCTGACTGCCATCTTGGATTATAATCACCTGCAAAACGACTACTGCGTGGATGATGAAATGCCTATCCATCCGGTCATCGAAAAGTGGCAGGCCTTTAACTGGAACGTTATCGATATCGATGGCAATGATATGGCGCAAGTTGTGCAGGCGCTCGAGGAAGCCAAATCACACAAGGGCGCGCCCACCATGATTGTGGCCAACACTGTCAAAGGCAAGGGCGTCTCCTATATGGAAAATGTATGTGAATGGCATGGCAAGGCGCCCTGCCAGGAAGAGGCCGATCAGGCCTTGGATGAGCTCAGGAGGTGTGCAAGATGAGTATTAATAATTACCATTATCTTCGTCCCGAAATCGTTCCGATGCTGGCCTCAGATGATCTGTTCACCAAAGCCGAGCAGCAGCCGACGCGCTATTCCTACGCTGAAGCCATCCTGGAGCTGGGGGAGAAAAATCCCAAGGTCGTGGTGCTTGATGCGGATGTCTCCAAATCGATAAAGACCAATGAATTCGCCGATAAATTTCCGGACCGTTCTTTTAATTTCGGAATCGCCGAGCAAAACATGATGGCCGCCGCCGCCGGAATGGCAACCACCGGTCTGATTCCCTTTGCCACGACCTATGCGGTTTTTGCCAGCATGCGTGCGCTGGACATGGTGCGCAACAGCATCCACTACCCACGATTGAACGTTAAGATCGCGGCCAGCCACAGCGGCATCACCCCGGGACCCGACGGCGTCACCCACCAGGGGCAGGAAGACCTATCCATCATGCGCGCGATTGCCAATTCCACCATCATCGCGCCGGCCGACCCGGCGACCACCAAACTGGCCGTATGGGCGGCTGCCGAGTATGACGGCCCGGTTTACCTCAGCTTTACCCGGGACCCGGTGCCGGCGATCTTTGATTTAAATTACCCCTTTGAAATCGGCAAAGCCGTCACCGTGCGCGATGGAACCGATGTTACTATCATCGCTATCAGAGATCTGGTGGTTCAGTCGCTGATAGCGGCCGAACAGCTGGCCGCCGGGGGGCTGAATGTAAGGGTAATTGATTGCCATACACTTAAACCACTGGATGTGGAAGCCGTGCTGACCGCTGCCGGGGAGACCGGCGCCATCGTTACGGCTGAAAACAATGTGTTCTTTGGGGGTTTGGGCAGTGCCGTCGCCGAGGTGCTGGTGGAAAACAACCCCATCCCGATGAAGCGTATCGGGGTGCGCGACACCTTTACTGAATCAGGGCCCTATCTCGACCTGCTGGACAAATATGGGCTATCCGCCAAACACATTGCCGCGGCGGTGAAGGACGTTATTTCGCGAAAGTGAAATTTTGGAAAATCAAAGAATCCAAAAAAACGAATTGCTGAATCATCTGCCGGACGAATGGCCGCAGGATTTGAGACCTGCCATAAAAAAACAGGTCAACGCCGGCGGCCGCAAGGTGGTTGTTTTAGATGACGACCCCACCGGCACCCAGACTGTCCATGGCCTGCCGGTGCTTACGGAGTGGTCGGTGCCAACGCTCAGGGCGGAGCTGGAAAATGAGCTGCCGGCTTTTTATATCCTGACCAATTCCAGGAGCTTCACCCTATCGATCGCCCAAAAGATCAATGCCGAGATCGGTCATAATCTGTTTGAAGCAGCGCAGCAAGCCGATCGTGAATTTGTGGTTGTCAGTCGCAGTGATTCGACCCTGCGAGGGCACTTTCCCGGTGAAGTCGAGGCCCTGGCGGATGCCCTGGCCCAAAGCTATGATGGCTGGATTATCAATCCCTTTTTCCCGGAAGGCGGCCGTTATACCATCAACGATGTGCATTATGTGGACGAAGGCGGCGTGCTGGTTCCCGCCGCTCAAACGGAATTTGCCCGCGATCGTGCCTTTGGCTATTCCGCTTCGAATTTGCGTCACTGGGTAGCGGAAAAGACCGCCGGGAAAATTGCTGCCAAAGATGTGGCCTCCGTTTCAATCGAGGACCTTCGCCGGGAAGGTCCGCAATCCATTACCGCCTTTCTGATGACATTATCCGGTGGCCGGGCTTGTGTGGTAAATGCCGCCAGTTATCGCGATCTTGAAGTGTTTGTTATGGGATTACTCGCTGCTGAAGCCCGTGGAAAAAAATTTTTGTTTCGAACGGCGGCTTCGTTCGTGCAGGTTCGATCCGGGCTCGCCCCCCGTCCACTTCTTACGCAATCAGATCTGAAATTGACACATGCCGGCGGTGGTCTGATTGTGGTCGGTTCTTATGTCCCGCGCAGCACCGATCAGGTCAATTCACTTCTTTCCAATACGGATATTTTAC
>JAQYWI010000145.1 GCA_030145015.1 Desulfobacterales bacterium | reverse complement strand
TTCCTGGAATCTGCCCGGATCAGTGTCCGGACCATCATGCCGGCAAGATTATCGGGGTTCAGGTCTTGATCATTGATAAGTTCCAATAGGCCCCGATCCGCCAGCCGCTCGGCACGCAGCCGTTGCTCGCGATTCGCACCAAAGGGCCACACCAAGGCGGGTACGTCTGTAGCTAAAATATTCATGGTGGTATTGTACCCCGCCATGCTGATCGATAGATCCGCGGCTGCCATGTACGACAGAAAATCGGATGTAAATTTTTCGATTTGAATTTCTTTATTTTTTTTCAGCCCCTTTAAATAGGCAAACTCATGTTCTGCCATATAAGGCCCGCTGAAAACATAAAGATACGGCGTGCCCTCAACTTTTAAGTGACAGAAGGCTTGAATCGCGGATTCAAGAATGGGTTTGCCCACACTGCCGCCGCCGGCACTGGCAACGATCATCACATCGTCTGGGCCGATTCCCAGCTGCTTGCGAATCCTGTTCCCGGCATTATCCGGAGGCTTTTGGGCGATATACCCCGTATGAATAACCGGAATCTTAATTTCATCAAATCGGAAAAACGTTTCTTTAAGGGTGATCAAATTCGAATCGGAATGTACCAGCACCGCATCAAAAAACGTATTCAGCCTTTCAAGTGCACGCCGCTCATGTTTTGGTTTTTCCTTTTCGACAAGGATATCCCGCACACTGCTGATCACTCCGCACCGCGCAAGCCGGTTGCTGCGAATGGCTTGAAGGGCCGGGTCAAGCTCAAACCGAAAGGCCTGGCGGCCGAATGGATACAGCTCCAGAAAAAAAATGTCCGGCCTTTCCTTTTGGATAATGGCGAGCAGTTTTTTTTGGCGCTTTTTTTTGATTTGATCCAGCGATGCGGATTTATCCGGGCTAAAAAGACCCTTAAATTTCCGGTCCATCTGCAACCCGGGAAGCTTTACCACCGTGACATGCTTGGGCAATTCTGTTTCGATCCGGGGCCCGCCGGTTACCAGAATCACTTCATGTCCAACCAGCGCCTTGCATATTTCACGGGCTCTGAACAAGTGCCCGACCCCGAGTACATGCTGGCAGTAAAAAATAATTTTCATAGGTGATTAAATCCCGAATTTAGTTCCTGAATTCCCAAATTCCTGAGTTTACAATTTTTTTCCCTAAATACCTAAGTTTACGTGCGATTATTGTCAACAATTTGTTACATCTTCCTTCAGGGCCCAATCTCTGCTATAAATAGTTGAAGGGTCGGGGAGTTTTTCCCGTCATGCCCGCCCCTGCCTGCGCAGGGGCAGGCTGCGGCGGGCATCCAGTTTTTTCAGCAGGACATTTCTGGATTCCCGCCTGCGCGGGAATGACAAGCTTTGAATAAAAAACTCCCCGACCCCTCAAATAGTTAATTGAAGCGTTTCGAGTTTCGCGTTGCGGGTTACGGGTTAAAATATTGCAAACGAAACGCTGCAGTGCATGACTCGTAACTCGTAACCCGTAACACGCAACGAAAGCACGAACCCAACACTCCAGTAGTCCAATGCGCCATAATTATTTGAAATTGAAAGAAGATCAAATCACAATAAAAAAAATCAGGCTCGGTGATCTTTGCGATTTTACCTGCGATATCTCTGCAAATCCGTCATTTGAAAAGGTTGCACCGATTTCTTTGATGCGGGCGGAGTCTCAATCTAAAAATCCCTATGGCCGCCCGGAAGATGTGGCTTTGTTTGTGGCCTTTAGCGGAAACCAATGTGTCGGATATCACGGGTTACTGCCGGCCATTTTCAATCACGGAGATAATCTTGCCAGCGTCTATTGGGCGACCACTTTTTACGTGGCCCCTGACTTCAGGGGACAGGGAATCGGAAAATGTCTTTTAGAAGAAATTAAAAATGCCAAAATTGATTTTTTCGTAACCCAGATGACGGAAAGTGCCGCAGGCACCTACAGAAGCGCCGGTTGTCAGGATATCGGCACGCTTGATTATTTTCAATTGCGCGTGGACAGATTGGATTTCCTCGCCGGATTTTTCGATGCGATCGCCCATCTTTTTGCAAAAAAGAGCCCCGCCCCAAAGCAGATGCCCTCAGGTGTTAAGAGCCTGAAGCGGTCCGTTTACAATTTTATTAAAAAAATATTTTATCATATCGCTGCAATCAAAAGTCACAAACAAAAACACAGGTTTTCATGGAAAGTTGTGGATCAAATTAATGAATCCCTGTGGGGTGCTTTGGATAGGCATCTGAGCGACCCTGCCTTTTTTCGAGGCGCAGAAGCAGTCAACTGGATGCTAAAATATCCCTGGGTGGTTTCCAGAAGCGATACGATAACCGACATGCCGAATTATTATTTTTCAGGCGTCCGTGAAATTTTCCGATATGTCGCAATCGAAATAAGTTCACCTGGAGCGGGACTGCCGCAAGGCTTTTTGGTTTTATCGATTTCCCATAAAAAGGAAAAAACCAGAGTCAAAATTTTAGACTTCCACTTTAATGATCCAACGGATCGTGAAATTGCCGTTTATCTGGCACTGAAGTATGCAAAAATTTTTCTCGCAGACCGCATCGAATATCCCGGCAGTTTGGAAATTTATTTTAAAAAGACGATCGGATTTAAAAAACTGACAAAAAAACAGCGCCGCTTGTATATGTTTTACCCTGCAAGCAGCCATAGCCCCCCTGGCGCTTATAAAGGCAAGATTGCATTTAATTATTGTGATGCAGACACTGCATTTACATGAGCGCTAAAGCATTAATCTCTTCAATCCGGAGTACATTATTGCCGAAGATTAGCCAATGCAGGTTGTAGGATTTTATTAGAGCGGGTTCATCGGGCAAAAACTGGCGGCCTGACAGGCGATAAATCAGACTTTTGATCACGCCTTCGTGGGTGACGATCAAAATTGTGTCCCCGCACCATCGATTGGCGGCTTCCGCCAGTGCACTGTGGCTTCTGTGCCAAACACCCAGGCGATCCTCTCCGCCGGGCGGGCAAAATTTCCAGCCCCGCATTTGTTTCTCCTGCAACCGGCTGGATACTTCAGTTTCGACTTGGGTAATGCGTCGGCCTGTCCACCGGCCCCAATCCTGTTCTCTGAGCCGTGGGTCGGATTCAGCCGGGGCCTGGAGATGGTGATTTATTGTCTCGGCAGTTTCAACGGCGCGACCGGAATCACTCATAAGAATGCGATCCCATGAGAATCGGCTTAATCGTCGTCCCCAGTTATCGGCATCCTCACTGCCTCTGTCCGTAAGTGCAGAGTCACTTTGCCCTTGAATTCTCTTTTCTCGATTCCATACTGTTTCGGCGTGGCGTACAAGGCCGAAACGCGTGATTTTTCTATTATCCATAAGACATCATTTTTTCAGGCTTTAAATTCCAAATTAAGCTACTAATGATTTCATAAAGTAACCGACACCAGATGGATTCGTTTCGATCGCGGCTGGAAGCCGCTCCCACATATTCTTCATCGAACTGTGGGATCCCGATCTATCGGGAGAGAAATCGTTCATGTCGATTGGCTTTTGTTCTTCATAGTAATCGCTATAGTTCGGACATTGGAGCAATGGATTATGGCGATAAATAGACCCTAAATATCAATCTCTATTATTAGGCGTTTGAATAATTGTTCGAAGCATACGTTCCATCTTCTGGTAATTCTTGTTCAAATCATGGGCCTGCCGGACGTGGGATTTAGCCGCCCGGCTCATTTGCTGACGCAGTTCTTTGTTTTTCAGAAGCCGCTCGATGCCATCTGCAAAAGGTTTGGCCGCATACATCGGCACCAAAAACCCCGTCTTGCCGTCCTGAACGGCTTCCGGAACTCCGGCATTATCAAAAGCAACCACCGGCAGACCACAGGACTGGGCTTCGAGAAAAACCATCCCCAATGATTCCTGGATCCCGGGGAAGACAAACACGTCCGATGCGCTGTAATAACGGAACATTTCGCGGCGGGGGATTTCTCCTGCAAAATGGAATCGCTCCGGCAGTTGCGCCTCGGCCAAACGCTGGAGTTTGTCTCTTTCCTTACCATCGCCGGCAATAACCAGGCGCAGGTGATGCCCGCGGCGCACAAGTTCACCACAGGCACGAATCACCCGGATCAATCCTTCGGTTTTCACATCCGCCCGAAACATGGCCGCGGAAAAAACAACCGGCACATCCCCGATGTTCCACTGTGTCCGAAGCGCCTGCCGGGCATTGGGGTCAAAATAAAACTGCTCCGGATAAATTCCAGGCGCCAAATAGCTGATGCGTTCATCCGGCAAAAGCCGTTTGAGGTTGATCCAATCAACTGTTTTGTTGATAAAAACATGCCGGGCGGCACGCAGGACGTATCTGTTTAAATAAAAGCCCGGCAAGGTTTTCAGTTTACGCCTGCGTTTGGTTGAATAAATACCCTGAAATATAACATAGGGAATTGTCAACTTGCTTGAAGCATATGGACCCAGCAAATCCGGTGCTTTGTAATAGGTGTGATAGGTAAACCACAGATCATAATCGTCTTTAAGAAACCGGCGCACGGCCTTTCTTTTTTCAATAATTAATTTGGGCCAGAGCCATGGCTTCCAATAGATCCAGCGGCAGCGCAAGGAACTGGCCGCATTGACCTGATGGCCCTTTTTCACCAGGTAGTCCACAATTTCGGTAGCCGTCACTAAATCGCCGGAAGGGTGGACATGACCCAGCGGTTTGAAAGGAGCGTAGAATAGGATACGCATTTGAAGACTTCTTATTTAGTGGTTACAGGTAATCTTCAAAATTTAAAAAAGCTTAGACGTTTTTAAATCCGAATATCGAAATTCGAAATTCGAAACAAACCCAAAATTCGAATTTTCAAAATCTTAAAACGGTATTTCATTTTATATCCCAGAATTTAATTTCGTAAGCCATTAATGGGTAAATTTTAAATTTTTGTCATTTGATATTCGAATTTGTTTTGGCCAATTTTATATAATCAGGCGTGCTTCGGATTTCGAAATTAAATTTAAGGTATGAAAATTCAAATATCCTTAAGTGAATTTATATTTTTTTTATAAATATCAGCAAGCTGTTTTATAAGGACCTTGTTGTCAAAATCCTGTAGGACCCGCTTTCTGGCGGCGGATATGACCCGGGTTCGAAGCCCGGTATCGGTCAACAGTCTGATCATGGCCTCCGCCAGTTGTTTGGGTTGCCCGGGTTGCACCAGGAGCCCCGTTTTTTCTGTTTCGACAAGTTCGGGAATGGCGGAAATAGCGGTTGCCACCACCGGTACGCCCATGGCCATGCTTTCCAGCAGGACATTGGGGACACCATCCCGGTCACCGTTGGCAGCAACCTCACAGCCCAGCACAAACAGATGCGCCCGTTTGTAATGGTCCAGGACCACATCGTGCGGTTGGGTGCCCAGCCAGCGGGTATGCGTTTTGAGGTCCAGCCTTTTTATAAGCGCTAAAACTTTTTCCCGATCCTCTCCATCACCGATGAGGATATGCTCGAACGGAATTCCCCTTGCATGCAATTCCTTCAGCGCCCGGTATACGGTGGGCAGCCCTTTTTTGGCGATAAGGCGGGCGACGGTGAGGATTTGATACGGCTTTGTGGGCACCTGACGCGTCTCTGGGTTAAGTGAAAACAGACCGGTATCAATACCGTGATAGACGTGCGAAATCGAATCCGGCTCAGCATCATAAAGCCGGCTTAAATGACGGCGGTTATAGTCCGTGCACGTTATGACAAAGCGTGCCAGCGCCAGCTTTTCCCTCAACTGTCTGGGATCTGATGTATAAATATCTTTAGCGTGCGCCGTAAAGCTGAACGGCAGCCCGCTCAACAAGCTGGTAAACATGGCCACCGACGTCGGCGAATGGGCAAAGTGGGCATGCAAATGGGTAATGGTGCGACCCGGAAGCAAATGATGGACCAGGTAGCCTGCCTGGAACAAATGCTTTAGAGTGGCCGATTTTCGAGTCCTTAAAAATCGCTGCAGCGCGATTTTTAAGGCCCTGGCATAAACAACCGGTTTTTGCGCCGCCAGCAAGAAATTATGATAGATCAAGCGCGGCAAAGGTCGCAAAAGGGTCTCGGGCAGGTAGTCGACGTCGGCCTGAATCCGGGTAACGCTTGCATGGGTGAAGTTTTCCCGGGGCTGGCGCATGGAAAACAGGTGGATGGGAAAACCCAATTTTTCCAGTAAAAGGATTTCATTGGAAATAAAGGTCTCGGAGATTCGGGGGTAGCCTTTCAGGATCATTCCCAGAAGGGGTGTGGTCGGCGAACTCATGATTTCGGGGGCCTGAAGTCGCGCAGGCGCTGCTGCATGGTCTCGATTCCGGTAAGCCGAAATTGCGAAATGGCCTCCAGATAAGGCTCGGGGGTTTCCAGGAGCGTCAGGATCTTCTCTTGTAAAATCTGCGGTGTAAATTCTCCCCAGGGGATATAGTCGACCAGGTTCTGGCGTTTAAACGTCTGGGCCCGGATCATCTGCTCCTTGCGGGGCTTCTCCCGCGGAATGACCAGGCTGGGCGTCCCCTGGCTGAGAATTTCACAAAGCGTGTTGTAGCCGCCCATGGTCACAACCAGATCGGCGGCCGCGAATATTTTTTCCATCTGCCGATAGAAGTGATAGGAGCGCACCCCGAGTTTGCGGGCGCGCTTAAAGATTTTTCGGCGTTTATTTTTGGGCATAAACGGCCCGGTAATCAAGACACTCTTGAAGGGCATAACATCCGGGGCAGATTCGAGCATGCTGACATAATTCCGCATAACCGTATACCCGTCTCCCCCACCACCGGTTGTCACCACAACCAGCTTTTCATCCTGATGGACGCCGAGCTCTTTACGCATATTGCGCACCGCTTCTTTAGCAGGAATTTTACGCGGAATATATCCCGTGAAGTGAACCTTGCGACTGATCGATTCCGCAATATCATATTCAACAATCGGGTTATAAAACCCCTGAATGCCGTAAACCCAGATTTCGGAATACAGGCTTTCCAGGGTTTCATACACGCCTTTTTCAGTCCAGTCCTTCTTAACCGCAGCTGCATCATCCATGATATCTCGCAGTCCCAGGATGGCGCGGGTATCGGGGCGACTGCGCTTCAGCCACTTGAGTGTCGGCAGCACCTCTTTTCGCAACCCGAGCGGTTCTTTGTCCACGATGAAAAGTTGGGGCTGAAAGGTTTTAGCGGTGGCCGTGATGATGTTTTTGCGGATATCCAGGGCGTGTCTGGCATTGATTTTAATTGAAAGCGGCAGGTACTCTTCGCTTGTTTTTTTAATCATCCCCGGTATGCGTACAAAATCGATCTGCTCGGGAAAGGAAAAGCGGCCGGCGATGGGGGATCCGGTCAGGATCAGAATATTGATGCGCGGCGCCAACAAATGGGTTGCGATCGCCATGGTTCTGCGAATGTGTCCGAGACCATACGAGTCATGCGAGTACATCAAAATATTATATGTCGAATTACGCGCCATCCACGCTTTCAATTAAAATTGTTATCTAAAATTCCAACCTGAAATAGCTTTTGCCCCTGGACGAAATATATATAATACCACGAAGATCACAAAGCACACAAAGAATGCATAAATATAGAAGAACCGGACTGATTTTGTCAACAAATGGGTTTGAGAATCCAAAGCTTTCATTCACTGGATCAATTTGTTATATAGTGGTTAACAAAAAACGTTTCGGTAAGGAACATCGCATGGCACCTTCAGACGCCCGCCCCCTACCTCGGTTCCAGAAATGGCAAGTCTGGCCGGGCTCTTTTGAAAACCCACCGGTGGACGGCAATTTTCCGGCTCCGCAGGCGGGTCGATTTACGATTTCAAAATCAACGCCGATTGCTTCGATGGGATCCTGTTTTGCCCGCGAAATAAAACGCCGACTCATTCAGCGCGATTACAATTACATTACCAAAGAAACCTATCACCCCGCATCCCTGCATGCCAGTGCCGCCTGGGAGCGTGTTTACAGCACCCATTGCATGCGTCAGATTTTTGAGTACACCTTTGAAAACTGGCAGCCGGATTTGCGATGGTGGACCGCACCCAAGTCAAAAAAAATCCAGGATCCTTATCGCCGCGTCATCCTTTACGACAACCTGAAGGAAGCCGAAGAAGACTTTGGGCAGCACCGGCGACATTCCCGCAAAGCTCTGGAAAAAGCCGAGGTTCTGATTCTGACCCTCGGCCTGACGGAAATCTGGCAGGATCAGGTCGACGGGTCCGTTATTTGCCTGCCCTCAGGGCCCTATGTAAACGAGGGCGGCGATATGAGCCGATACCGCTTCCGGGTCAGCCGTTACGCAGAAAACTTCAAAAATCTGGAGCGAATTTACGAAATTATGGCGACCCGCAACCCGGATTGCAAAATCCTGATGACGGTATCACCGGTGAACCTCTGGGCCACCTTCCGCCGGGACAGCGATGTCATCAGCGCCAGCTGCAATTCCAAAGCAACGCTGCGGGCTGTCGCCGACGAATTCACGGCGCGCCATGAAAATGTTTATTATTTTCCGGCGTTTGAGATGGCAACCATTTATCAGCCCTTGAGCGGATTGACCTACTTTGCCGAGAGCAGAGAAAATTTTCACATCAACAAACCAACCGTAAAGTTTATTATGCGGCATTTTTTTAAATTTTTCTCTTCTGACGCATACGATTACGGATAAGGACGACCCATGGAATTTGAACCGGTGATCGGGCTGGAAATCCATGCCCAGCTCAAGACAAAAACGAAAATCTTCTGCGCCTGTTCAACCGCTTTCGGAGCGCCGCCCAATACGCATACCTGCCCGGTATGCCTGGGAATGCCCGGCGTACTGCCCGTGTTGAACAAAAAGGTGGTCGATTATACCCTGCGGATGGCCCTGGCAACCCACTGCGACATCAGACCGCAGAGCCGCTTTGCGCGCAAAAATTATTTTTACCCGGATCTGCCCAAAGGCTATCAGATCTCCCAGTATGAGCTTCCGATTGCACGGGACGGTTATGTCGACGTCGAGGTCAACGGCAGTACCCACCGCATCGGCATCACCCGCATCCACATGGAGGAAGATGCGGGCAAATTGGGCCATGATCCGCACAGACCGATCAGCAGGGTGGATTTTAATCGCACCGGGGTGCCGCTGATCGAAATCGTCAGCGAGCCGGATATCCGGACACCGGAGGCCGCCGGCGCTTACCTGAGACAATTACGTGCCATTGTCCGCTATCTGGGCATTTGCGACGGCAATCTGGAGGAAGGCAGTTTCAGGTGCGACGCCAACGTTTCGATTCGACCCGAACAGACCGAAACCTTCGGCACCCGCACCGAATTAAAAAACCTCAACTCTTTTAAGCATGTCGAAAAAGCGTTGCAGTATGAGATCGACCGCCAGACGGAAGTTCTTTTAGACGGCGGCGAGGTCCGACAGGAAACCCGCCTGTGGGATCCCCATAAAAACCGAACCCATTCCATGCGCGGAAAAGAAGAGGCCCATGACTACCGATACTTTCCGGATCCGGATCTTTTGCCGCTGGTGATTGATGCGGACTGGATCGAGCGCGTTAAAACGCGCCTGCCCGAGCTTCCGGCGGACAAAAAGCAGCGTTTTATCGCCGATTACGGCCTGCCGTCTTACGATGCCGATATTTTAACGTCCGACCGGGATCTGGCAGAATATTTCGAGGCCTGCTTGCAGGACTTTAATCAGCCCAAAGCGGTCAGCAACTGGATCATGGGATCATTGCTGGGGCTCTTAAAAGCCGCAGGAAAATCCATCGAACAAGCGCCCATTTCGGCCTCGGATCTGGCTGAGCTGCTCAAACTCGTTGACGATGGGACCATCAGCGGAAAAATTGCTAAAAGCGTATTTGATGAAATGGCCCAATCGGACAAATCTGCCCGTCAGATCGTTGCGGAACAGGGACTTGTTCAAATATCCGATTCAAGCGCCATCGATGACATCGTCTCCAAGATTTTGGCCGCTAACCCGGCGGAAGTCCAGGCTTATAAAAGCGGCAAGACCAAACTGCTGGGATTTTTTGTCGGGCAGGTGATGAGAGAGACACGCGGTCAGGCAAATCCAAAGATGGCCAACGAGATATTGGTAAAGAAGCTGGCGGGCTGATGCGGGACGATTACATTTCAAATTAAAAGCACCCTTTCTCGACGGTAATTCGTTTGTGCGTTAAATACCGAGGACGAGGACGAGGAGGAACATTGCGTAATTTCGTACTCGTGCTCGTACTCGTCCTCGTCCTCGATAACGGAATTTTTGAGAAAGGTTCAAGCGTCATCTTAGGTACTAACGAAGGCGATTTTGGTAATAAAAAAACCGGAAGGGTTGCCCCTTCCGGTTTTTGTTTTTACGAATTGCTTCCTAGGTTATGAAGTTACGACAGCATCTCTCTTATTAAAAGCTAATTTGCAGTCGCGTGCCCACTTCCCAGGGATCATCATCGTTGCCGTTGTCGTCCAGAGCGGTCGCATCATCGGCAAAAAGATAAGCACCGACGAGCTCCATGCTCATGCCTTCAACCAGCTGGTAGACCGCTTTCAAGTCAACTTCGACGCCCAGCTTTTTCTCATCGGTAGTGAAGTCGTCTTCAGGATGCGCGGCATACCACACATCACCGCTCAGCGACAATTTTTCCATCGGCTTGAGGGTCGCACCAATGTTGGCGGCCCACAGGTTGGACGGATTCGCGTCTGAGCCTGCTGATGTTTGATGGTCAAAAATGCCGTTGCCCATGATTTCAGCCCAGTAGTAACTCCAGCCCCGTGCTCTTCCGTCAATACCGAAAAATGCTTCGAAATCACTGTCATCCGCATCATCATCACCGGATGCGTAGAAAAACTGGCCGCGCATGGTGGCAGGTCCTAAAGGCACGTTACCGCCGATGGCAGCCACCCAGGCTTTAACATCGATATCACTTTCCCCGGCCACATCCGTATCAAGAGTACCGCCCTGATACACAGCGGTGGCCCAGAGATTAAAGGACCCCAGGGTGACATCCGCATTGGCGCCCAAGTAGTAAATACTCAGGCCATCGTCGTTCGCGAAGGCACCCGGGAAGGCGGCATTCGCACCATAAGTCGAAAACGGGTTGTTCGAGAGATCCTCGCCGTTTTTCGAGTAGGCATAGACGAGAAACGGATTTAAGGTGAAGCTATCGCCAAATTTAAACACGGGATATAACGAAAACACGTCGATATCCCATGAATTAAAATCGGTAGCGCCAGCATTGCCCTCAGCTTGTTTGGTCCAGCTAAAGGGAATCAGGGTCTCTCCGAATTTAGTGGACAAAACGACGCCACTGACCTGGTCGGAAAAGATAAAACCGCGGGCCTGCTCCCAGGGTTGGATACCGATTGTTGCCCTGATGGCACCCATGGTGGCATCGACATAGGATGATCTAATTCTCCAAATACTCGTACCGTCCGCACCGGCATCGCCGCCCACTGAATCACCCCATTCCACATTGAACTCGAACTGGTTGATGAACTTCAGGTTGTCGTTGAGAATTGCAGTGTAATACAGACGGGTTCTGGTATCGACCAGGCTTTTATCATCGTGGGTGCCATTGTCCGTGCCACTGAAATTTTGCTGTGAAACAGCCCTTGTGCGCCAGTAGCCGCCGAATACGCTCTCAAAAGCAGAGGCCGGCAGCGTGAAGGCCACGACCATCACAACAGCCAAACTTAAGACCAATAATTTCTTCATCTTGGTTTTCCTCCTTAAGGAAATTTAGGGTTAATAATAAGCCTAATAATTACCATACGTTCAATTTTTGTGCGCTACTCCCGCATCACCCCCTTCCATTAGGTATACAGGTGTCCACCTGAAATTGTAGAATTTTAACAACCCGGGGCTGGCCCTGTCAAGCGTTTTTTTAAAAAAAACGACGCCATGGCAGCCCTTTATTGACTTTGTTTATGATATGGTCTATGCAAAAAACCCAGGTCTGCAGTTGGGTTTTTTGGTTTAAGCACATTCGCGGCAGATAGCGCAAGGCTTTTTTGATAAAAAAATCTCACGGTGGTAATTATTGTCCACCCACAGGAGCACAAATTTGCGGATAAAAAAAAAGACCGCATCAATATTTTCCATCATCAGCTTGTTTGTTTTGGTTCTGATCGGCAGCGTTTCAGCCGCCGAACCGGCCAGGGTGTTGATCCTGCCTTTCAACATCCATGCGGATAAAGATCTGGCCTATTTAAAAAAAGGAGTTGCCGACATGCTCGCATCCCGCCTGGCCTTAAAAGACAAGGTCGTGGTTGTCGACAGCGCCGATTCAAGCCTCAAAACAGAACAAATCCCCGCAACGATCGATGCCGCGGCGGCGCTGGCACTAGGTGCAAAAAGCGGGTCAGATTATGTCTTGTTCGGAAGCCTGACGGTTTTTGGAAATAGCATCAGCACCGACGCCAGTTTTTTTGATATGCGCCAAAAACAGCCGCTGCTGACTTTTTCAGAGGTAGGCCAGGCCCAGGGCGAGGTCATCGCCCACATCAATCTTTTGGCCGTCCGCATCAAAGATGAGGTCTTCGGCAGTAAGATCCCCTCAACCCCGCCTCCCGTTGCCCAAAGCAGCCCGAAACCGGAAAGCGGTCCCACCAGTCGCGCGCATCCGGAAAAACTTCTGGATAAAGAGGCCGGAACCGAAATCATGGATTCTGAGGACACCCCTTCCTCCCGTGAGGTGACCGCCACCCTCTGGAAAACCCAGACTTTTAAAATCGAAATAAATGGGGTTGCCATCGGTGATGTGGACGGCGACACAAAAAACGAAGCCGTCTTTATCAGCAGCAAAAAGATTTTTATCTACCAGTATGCGAATCGCCGGTTTACAAAAAAAGCCGAAATCCAGGGACCCCGTCCGGACAGCCTTATCGGTATCGGCGTCGAAAGTCCGGACAACTTTATCGGTGTCGATGTCGCAGACATCAACGCCAACGGCACCGCCGAAATATTTGTGACCAGCCTCTCCGAAAACAACAGGCTTCGGTCTTTTGTGCTGGAATGGAATGGAACCGAATTTAAAACACTGACAAAGGATGAAAACTGGTACTATCGGGCGATCAAAGCATCCAAAAAGGGCCCGCCCATTCTTTTGGGGCAAAAAGGGGGATACACCGACGCTTTTTCAGGTCCGATATACGCTCTGGGATGGGACAACGTCCGGTATGTAACCGCAGAAAAACAGCGCCTCCCGAACTGGGTGAGAGTCTACGGTTTCACATACGGAGATGTGTTAAATAAAGGCCAGGATTCGATTCTGGCAATCGGGAAGAACGATACCCTTAGAATTCTGGATAAAGACGGTCAAGAAGAATGGACCAGCAGCGAAACATACGGCGGCAGCAATGTTTACCTATTGTCTCCGGGCGAAATGAAGGAGAAAAAGAAGGAAGGCCGATTAATCGACCCAACCGGATTAAAAGGGCTTTACCTCCAACAGCGCATATTCGTAACCGACCTGGATCAAGATAAGAAAAATGAGGTGATCGTTGTAAAAAACCACGATGTTAGCCGCGGGGTTTTCCATCGATACAGAAAATATACGAGCGGACATTTTGAAGCCCTCGTCTGGGATAATGTCGGACTTCGCAGCATCTGGAAGACACGCAAATTTACCGGATACATCAGCGACTATGACGTCGGCGATTTGGATAACGACGGAACAGATGAACTCGTGTTCGCGGTGGTGGCCGGATCCGACAGTCCTGTCGCCGAACCTAGAGGCTACATCGTTTCCTGGAGTTTGAAAAAATAGCGCTTCAAAAAAGCGATCGCTGCTTAGAAGTGGTTTCAAAACCTCAGATCAGGTTCAAGGGCCCCGCTGAAGCGGGATTACATGTCTGATCTAAACAGATTAATGTATGCATCAAGACGCAGGCCGATCGAGAAAGCGCAGCATACATGGCGTATGTGAGCATTTAGCGGAGGCCTGCAACGCAGCCATTGGAGCCTTTTGAGCTCCTTAAATTATCTTTCAATTAGATGCGAAATCCCGCTTCATTAAGCGGGGAGTTGGGGTTTTGAAACCA
>JAQYWI010000342.1 GCA_030145015.1 Desulfobacterales bacterium | reverse complement strand
ACGGCCCCGCCTTATATTCGCGGGGCGATTTCTTTCTGAGGGAACAATCCATTTGTCAAAGTGGCATCCTCCAGTTTGCAATTTTGAAAATTTTAAGAAAGGAGAATGTTATTATGACTAATGGAACTGTTAAGTGGTTTAATGACCATAAAGGATTCGGGTTCATTGAGCAGGAAGACGGACCGGATGTGTTTGTTCATCATTCAGCAATCAATGCAGCTGGTTTTAAATCCCTCAATGAGGGCGACCAAGTTTCCTTTGACATAGAGCAAGGCCAAAAAGGTCCTGCCGCTGCAAATGTCACTTTGATTTAATTTTTTGTTTCTGAGTAAAAAAGGGCATTCCTTCAACTAGCGAGGGGATGCCCTTTTGTTTCTTTGAATTAAAAGTCATTATTTTTGTTTGATGAGTTTCTCAATCTTATTCCGGCATTTTCTTATTTCTATTTCCGCCCAATCACGCTCGACAATTTGTGCTATGTTTTCAGCAATAGCGGCAATTAAATTTTTCGCCTCCTTATGGAACGGTCCCTCTTCAAGTTCTTGTTTTTCTTCCAGATAACACACTTCCAGAGCGCCAATCCGTTCATTATTCACCTTGATTTCTTGCGATAGCTTCCATTTGGTGTCTTTAAAATTTTTTGTTTTAAACAAATAATGATCAAACATAATGCGAGCGCACGTAATTTCAGGGTATTGAATTGCCGGAGGGATGAAATCGACAACTGCTTGGAGAACGTCATCCAAAGAAAAATTCGCGCCATTCCTGAGACTTGAGATATCATAGAGACAATTTAATTCTCTAAGACGTTCTCCAAGCTGATTAGAAACATCCCCCAGTTCTTTTTTGTAAGCACGTTTTAGATTTTTCATCTCTCTGTTCAGTTCGTCATTGATCTTCATCAGGCTTACTGTGCGCTTCACGTGGCCGTATTCAACCAATTTTTGTTCTTTGTTAAACTCCTTTTCTTTACGCACATATTCAAGAACTTCCCCCTCTAATTGCTAGATTTTACGATTCAATTCTTCGTATGTTGGTTTTCCGGCCATAAGAATATCACCTGTACTCCGTAAAATTAGAAGTGCGCTTTTCTTCGTTTATTTTACCAGCGCATCCACTGGTTTAAACCCGATCAGTTTTTGACCTTTTTCATCCCACAACTTTAGTTGAAGACAGCTTATACTTTTTACGTATGGTATGTGGTTCAACATCCAGAAAAGCTTTCGCATCATCGTGGGCTCTCTGTAAATTATAATTGGGAATCCGAGATCGAAGATCCCGAACCCCTCTCAAGACAGCCTGATCAGCACGCTCTGATTTGTGCAGTTTTAGGGGTCATTCCAGTTGCCACAGGTACTCACATGCGGACTAAAAAGTTATTCGTTAGTAGCGCCCACTGCCGCGTCTGTCTCCAGGTCCGCCTCTGTCTCTACCTCTGCGGTCGTCAGACTGAGGGCGAGCTTTATTGACGGTAATCGTTCTTCCTTTAAAAGCCTGTCCATTTAAAGCTGCGATTGCAGACTGAGCCTCAGCTTGAACGGGCATCTCCACGAAACCAAAGCCTTTTGATCGACCACTGGGTTCATCCTTGATAATAGTTGCGGACGCGACCTGCCCAAAGACCTCAAAGGCCTGGCGCAAATCCTCTTCGGTGACATTATATGATAAGCTGCCAATGAAAATTTTCATTTTATTCCCCCTTGATCAACCCTGTGAAGTTTTTCGTGCGCCAATCTTAAAATCACAAATCTACCGCGTGCATACAGTTAAGCAATTCGTTGACGCCAACGGTTGCGATGCCGGAATTGATATCGGACATGGCATAAGGGATGATCAACTCGTTATTATGAATTAACCCACCGCAGGAATAAACAACATTGGGAACATATCCCTCGCGCTCTTTCTCGTGCGGGGCAAGCAATGGTTCATCCAGGCGGGCGATGATTTTTGTTGGATTTTCAAGATCAAGCAGTATGGCACCGATGCAATACTGACGCATGGGCCCGACACCGTGGGTGAGCACGATCCAGCCTTCATCGGTCTCCAGGGGGGAGCCGCAGTTGCCGATCTGCATGAATTCCCATGGGTGTTCAGGCTCCTGGATGATTTGGGACTTCTGCCAGAAATGGATATTGTCTGAGAACATGATATGATTGTTTTCACCGTCCTGGCGCGAGAGCATGGCATAGCGGCCGCCAATTTTCCGCGGGAAAAGCGCCATGCCCTTGTTTTTCACTGCTTTACCGGTGAGCGTTAGAATCTGGAATTTGATGAAATCCTTTGTTTCAATCAACTGCGGTAAAATCGTAACGCTGTTATAGGCTGTATAGGTCGCGAAATAGACGACCTCACCGTTGTCATCGAAAAATTGAACGAAACGGGCATCTTCAATGCCTCTGCTTTCGTTTTTCGAAACGGGAAAGATCACCCGTTCGGATATGCTGTGATCGGGGTGGAAACTCACCCCATAATTGGAATCCGCAAGCTGGCGTATGATCTTAAAGGTTTTGTTTTGGATCGTTTCAGAAAATTGCGGTTTTGCGCGAAGTATTCCAATTTTTTCTATTACTTCAGTATAAGTAAAATCTTCCGGCAGCTGGTTAAGAACATAAACGGTTATCTCATTGCTGGCCCCCATCTCGTTCAGCTTACGCTGGAAAATATTGCGTTTGTAAACCGGGTCCGGGTCTAATTGGAGATCCGGCGTTTCCACAAAATCACTGATCGGGTCGAAATGGAACGTATTGTGCCGGTCAAGCACGCCGCTGCGAAAGACAACTGACGAAACATGGCCGTCGCCGGTTGCCCGCAGACTCATGACAAAGCGCAAGCTGCCTTTGTCCAGATCGCTTTGATCAGGATGGGGGACGATGGAAGGGTTGAAAAGGGCGGCTGATTCAATGGCATACTCTTTTGTAAAGTATGCGCCGATGAGAGCCCTTTTAGCATCGCTGAGCATTGCATCCCGGGGAAGATAACCTTTCACCTCATTTAGATGCCGTTCAAAAATGTGTCCGATGTCTTCGTGTCGTCCGGAAAAATCAATCATTATTTGAGCAATTAAATTTTTGGCCACTGTTTCAGACATGCTTATTATCCGCTGAATTATTCTAGATATGCGATGCCTGTCATCGGGAATATGAAGAAGGGTGATGACCCGTGAAGTATCCCCGATGATCTTAATTGCTTTTCTTTTAACTTTCACCCGTTGATGATTTTTTGCTTGCATATCATTGTGTCCTTAATGTCGATTGAAATTTTATGTTCTGCATCGAAAGTCTGTTCATCAGGACAGATTTTCAATCCCAGCCTATCCTCGAAAGTGTATTTCGATCAATTCATAAAACGAAGGGCGGATTACTCGGTCTGCCCTCAGCCGTAAAGGATAATCTACAAGGGCGGACGGGAAACCGAAAGGCAAACCGATACCAGATCATCGATCACGGCCGTGCCGGCGCACATGACCGTATCCGCACCGCCCCAGTATATCTTTACCGTACCGTCGCCTTCCGGAACAGCTCCGCAGGTAAAGACAACATTGGGGACATAGCCAGTTACCTCCCAGGGATCCTCAGGCTGCAATATCCACTGATCGGAAACGCCGATGATCTTGGCCGGATCGTCAAGGTCATGCAGGGCCGCGCCGAGTCGATACACTGTTCCGGACATGGTCTTAAAAACCCCATGGTAAATATGGAGCCAGCCTTTGTCGGTTTTAAATGGCGGCGCGCCGGGCCCGATTTTCATTTCATCCCAGTGATAGGTTACCGGCTTCATAATCACCCGGGAATCGCCCCAGTGCACGAGGTCGGGAGAATAGGAAATCCAGATCGACCAGGACGAATTTTCGGAATGTGGCCGGTCCAAACGCACATACCGATCGCCGAACTTTTCAGGGAAAATGACCACGTTGCGGAGGTCGGCCTGGGTGATCAGCGCAATACGTTCCACTTTTTCAAAATCCCGGGTGCGCGCCAGGGCAATCCGCACGCCGTGACGGGAATAGGCGCTATAGGTCAGCAGGTA
>JAQYWI010000029.1:40221-42071 GCA_030145015.1 Desulfobacterales bacterium | reverse complement strand
TTATGCAGACCAACACCCAGCTGATTGCCAACCACAACGCCTGGAAGGATGCTGAAAAAAGAGCAAAAATAGAGCAAATTGCACTTTTGCTCAAAGGGGCGCTGCTGGGTGCAAAAATGGTGGGCATTAAAATGAATGTGCCCGAAGAAAAGATGGAAGACGTGATCGGCATGCTGCCGAGCCTGAATGCACCCACAGTGGCACCGCTTTATCACACCAAATGGTTCTCGGTGGAAATCGTGGTCAGTTCCGACGTGGTGCGCGATTTGATTCCGGAACTGCTGAAACACGGCGCGGAAGGGATTATTGAATACCCCTTGAACAAGATAATTTAGTCCATGGGATCGATGTGAAATAATTATTAAAAAATATGCCGCCAGTTTTAAAATCCGAAACAATTTTCAAAATCATAAACTCAAATGTTCAAAACGGTTTTGAATTTTGATCATTTGAAATTCGGATTTGTTTCGTGTTTCGATATTCGGATTTCGAATTTAAAAGAAGCACGCTTTTATTACCGGCATAGCAACATAGATAGCAACACGAACCGGAGAATAAAAGGACCTGGTAATGATCTCAAAACGTACTGAAGAAATGACATCCTTCATCGTAATGGATGTGCTTGAGCGGGCCCAGGAGCTCGAGCGTGAAGGCACCCGCATCATCCATCTGGAAGTCGGCGAACCGGACTTTGATACACCCGACTGTGTTAAAGAAGCGGCCTGCAAAGCCCTTGAAGATGGGTTTACCCATTACACCCATAGCCTGGGCCTATTTGAGCTGCGGGAGGCGATCTGCGAATATTATCACAAACACTATCAGGTATCTGTAGATCCGGACCGGGTGATTGTTACCTCCGGCTCCTCCCCAGCCATATTTATGGTTTTTGCGGCACTGCTTGAAAAGCAAGATGAAGTCATCATCTCAGATCCGCACTATGCCTGCTACCCTAATTTCATCAAATTTGTAGACGGCAAACCCGTCACGATTCCGGTCTCCGAAGAAGACGGCTTTCAGTACCGGCCAGAAGTTATCAGAGAAAACATCACCTCTCAAACCAAGGCCATATTTATCAACTCCCCTTCCAATCCAACCGGTAATCTGCTGTCAGCCGACCGCATGCAGCAAATCGCCGAACTCACGAAATGCGAGCAGTGCCCTTACATCGTTTCCGATGAAATCTATCATGGATTGGTATATGAGGGGCAGGCGCATTCGATTCTGGAGTTTTCCGATCACGCTTTTGTCCTCAACGGATTTTCAAAGCAGTTTGCCATGACCGGACTTCGTCTCGGTTACGTGATCGCACCCAGGCCGTTTATTCGCCCCATGCAGAAACTGCAACAAAACTTTTTTATCTCCGCCAACGCCATGGTTCAACAGGCCGGCATTGCGGCCCTGAAGAATGCCGGCGACGATGTCGCTCGCATGCAAGAAATTTACAACGAGCGGCGCCAGTTTATGATCCGGCGCCTAAAAGAGCTGGGCTTTGGAATTACCGTAGAGCCCACCGGCGCTTTTTACGTATTTGCCAATGCCAAACAATTCTCAAACGATTCTTACAAATTGGCCTTCGACATGCTGGAAAAAGCGCATGTCGGCGTCGCACCCGGAATCGATTTTGGCAAAAACGGTGAAGGCTATCTGCGGTTTTGCTACGCCAGTTCCATGGAAAATATTGAAGAAGGCATGGAAAGGCTCGAAAAATATTTAAAAAGCAAGTGAGCTAAAATGCCTAAAGTTAAGGAATTCTACCCGTCGAGAGCCTCCCTTCGAGAGCCTCCCTTCGAGAGCCTCCCTTCGAGAGCCTCAGGGTCGAACGACAGGGTCGAACGATCATTTTTATAATA
>JAQYWI010000029.1:0-40211 GCA_030145015.1 Desulfobacterales bacterium | reverse complement strand
AATAGATGGAGCGCAGCGACACCTTAACTTTAGGCACTTTAGCTCATTTTAGTTCATTTTAGGCACTTTATATGAAAATCACCTCCGCCGAATTTGTCACCAGCGCCACCAAACCCTCTCAATATCCCTCCGCCCTGTTGCCGGAGATCGCCTTTGCCGGTCGTTCAAATGTGGGAAAATCCAGCCTGATTAATACCCTGGTCAACCGCAAGCGTCTGGTAAAAACAAGCTCAACTCCCGGCCGTACCCGGCTCATTAATTTTTTTGATATCAACCAGCAGATCGGTTTTGTCGATCTTCCGGGGTACGGATATGCCAAAGTACCCGAGTCCGTTAAAAAGACCTGGGGTCCCATGATAGAAACCTACCTTTCCACTAGAAAGGCCTTAAAAGGTGTGATCGTAATTTTGGACATCCGGCGCACCCCCAGGCAGGAGGAATTCGACCTGCTCAGCTGGCTCCAGCATTATTCCATCCCCGGTATTTTAGTATTAACGAAGACAGATAAGCTCTCCAAAAGCAAACAGGCCCAAAAGCTTAATCTAATTGGCCAGGTTCTTGAGAGAGATAAAAACGATTTTATTCTTTTCTCGGCCAAATCCCGTCGAGGAAGAGATGCGCTCTGGAATGCGATTTTATCCTTAGTTGACATCGAAAATAACCAAGCGGTCCGCTAAAAACGGCCTGCGTTCTACGCGCACATTTGCAATCCCTTGTGTAACCCTTATCTTTTTTGATAAGGATACTATAATCTAATAAATGTTTTCCGCCGCAGGCGGATTGCGTTTCATCACTTTCTTCCCGTCGTCGCCAATATAGCTTGGCTATGCCGGGGCAAGCTGGGAAGTGACGAAAATATCCAGTTAATCAGTTAATCCTGTCCAATAATTAAATGACAGACACTCCCAACAATTACGACAACTTCAAATCCGGCTACGCCGCCATCGTGGGGGCCCCCAATGTCGGCAAATCGACATTGTTAAACCGCATGCTGGGTGAAAAAATTTCGATCACCTCCAAAAAACCCCAGACCACCCGCAACCGGATTCTCGGTGTAATGCACCGGCCCGGAGCCCAGCTTGTTTTTATCGATACACCGGGAATATTTGAGGCCAAAGATACGCTGAATCTGCGTATTGTTGATACCGCCCTTTCAGCTTTAGGTGACGCGGATATGTTTCTTTTTGTGCTGGACGCGGCCAACCCGGATCCAACCTCCGAGTATTTTCTGGTTCAAAGGCTTCAAAAGCATACAACCCCGGTTATTTTAGCCCTGAATAAAATCGATTTGATAGAAAAATCGGCTTTGCTGAAGATTATCGAAAAGTGGTCAACCGAATACCACTTTGATGTCATCGTACCCATTTCAGCCGCCGAAGGCACCCAGATCGAGGAACTCATTGGCGCCATGGAAAGTTTTCTGCCTAATGGGCCGCCTTATTTTCCTGAGGATGCGGTAACCGATTTGACAGAGCGCTTTATTGCCGCTGAAATGATCCGCGAAACCGTTTTCCGGCTAACCGGTGAAGAGATACCTTACGCCACAGCCGTGACAGTGGATTCATTTACAGAAGAAAAAAACGGCAAACTGGTTAAAATTGAGGCCGCCATTCACATCGAACGCGATTCCCAGAAAGGCATCATCATCGGCAAAGATGGCAGCAAGCTCAAACGCATCGGCACCGAATCGCGCAAAAAAATTGAACACATGCTGGAAACCAAGGTCTTTTTGAAGCTTTTTGTGCGGGTCCAGAAAAACTGGCGAAAGGATACCCGGGCGTTGAGAAAGTTTGGCTATTGATAACGGTTAAAAATACAAAAGCGGCGCCAATAACGCCGCTTCGTTTTCTATAATTTGTATCCGGCTGTTGAAAATTAGACCTGGGTGTCTAAAGCATTGAGTGAATTTTATTGTGGATGGCTTCAGATCGCTCCCGGTCGCCGAAGGTGCCGATACGAACACCCACCTCGGTCAAATTTTCACCTATCCTTTTCAGGTTAATTTCAAAGCCCTTTTCATCCGCCATTTTGCCTTTTATGACCCCTGTGAGGGCATCATGGTTTTGGGATTCAACGTTCAATTTAAGCGCTTCAACGGCTTTAATCGTTGCTTCCCAGGTCTTATCCATCGGGGCTTCATAGTTTCTTTTGAGATCCCCTTTAATGTAATAGTAAGTGCCGGCACCCACCGCCGCAGCGGCGGCTCCGATAACCGCCCACTTGCGCGAACAGGCGCTTAAACCGATTAAAAAACAGCATAACAATGCGATCAGTTGAAGTCGTCTTTTGACCATGTCTCCTCCCCGGTGTAAACGTGTTAAAATTAAATGCCTTTGATTTTTAAAACTACCAAACTCCATTTACCCTGTCAAATCTGTATGGCCGGATTGCTGCATCATTCAAATCAAACTTAACTCAGTAGAGCAAATTAGGGACGTTGTTGACAGAGTTGATCTATTGATTTGCTCGTGTGATTATTCTTGATACCGCTGAGGTCGAAACTCCCAGTTGTCTGGCGACTTCTGCTAAAGATACCCCATGGGTCTTTACCAGCGCAGTCGCAATTAGAGCCCGCACTCTGCTCGCCTCCCTGCGGCGGCTACCTGCTTTTAATTCCTCAATCGATACATTTTCATTTTTACATAGTTTGGCTATAAATTCATCAATTTTTCCCGGATGTTCCTTGACCCGAAATTGGTGCCTGATTTTGGCTCCAGCTTCTTTGAGGATACGCTCTACAAATTCACCACTGCCTAATATCCGATCATCACTCAATTCACGATCCCCTGATCGACGCAAGGCCTTCACGACCGACCAACCACCTAAAGAACGAATTAAACCTCCACCAACAAGCTCGGGCCTGCGACCTTCATCAATTCCCTTTTTGACATAGTTGCGATAAGCTTTCTTGGCCTCTGCTTCTTTTTTGCCAAACCATTTCAATACGTAGTCTCTATCCTGCCACTCATTGTTTCCCCTGCCCATTAATACCCCATGACCACTCCAGCGGTAGCGATCTAGCTTGTCTAAACTTTTTACCAATTTTGCCCGCAACGGATTTAAATGTATGTATCGCACCAGTTCTTTAAAATAGGCATCTTCATCACAGATAATCGACTTGTATCGATTTTGAAACAAATGCCCCCAGCGTCGATGACGCCGATTATACGATATGGCATATCCGGTCAGCAACCGCCGCATGTAACCGGAAAGACCGATTTCTGAGCTGCGCAAAAGAATGTGGGCATGATTGGTCATCAGCGCCCAGCCGTAAATGGTGGTTTTGGTTGCGGCCGCAAGCTCTCCCATACGCTTAACGAAGTTTTTGCGGTCAGCTGCATCATTGACTATCCGTCGCTTATCGATTCCACGCACCATTACGTGATGCAAAGTTCCTGGAGCATCCAATCTTGCTCTACGTGGCATTGTTTTCCTCCTTGGTGGAAAGTGGGACGTCCGTTCTATTTATATATTTCGTAAATTGTGTTGCATGCGACTGCAGTATAAGCGATTAGTCGCCCAGTATTTGTTTCTGAATTTTTTCAATCTCTGGCAATTTACGGCCCAGACTAACCGCTTTACTTACCGTGACCGCTTTAATGTCCATGGCTTTGCAAACATCGGTACATTTATAGCCCAATTTACGCACCGCTAAATAGCAAAGCGCTCGGCGTGCTTTTGTAACAAGCCGCTCTTTGCTGGCAGACTTTAAATCCTCAGCTTCGATTTTATAGTAGTGCGCTACTTTCTCCACAAGCGCTTGCAGGCTGATAACATTCACCTGAAGCCTATATTTTTCTTCCAATTGTTCGTCTGCTTCCTTTAATACCCGCTCAACAAAATCAGAAGAGCCCAATATGCGTTCATCGCCTTTGATACGCACCCCAATATCGCGAATACCTCTAAGTTTGGCCCACCCCCCTACGGATCTTAATAAGCCGCCACCTACTAAATCCGGACGCCGGCCCTGCTTTATACCTTTGGATACATAGCTTTCATATGCCCGCCGGGCTTGTCTAAATGATTGGCCAAATAATTTTAAAACAAATTCGGTATCCTGAAATTTAGCTTCAGCTTTGCCCATCAGCGCGCTATGGCCGCACCACCGATAGCTCTTTAGCGCCTTTAGATCTGTTACCATTCTTGTTGCCCGCAGCGGGTTCAAGTGAATATAGCGCACCAGCTCCATCAGGTACAGCTGCTGTTCACACAAAAACGATTTGTAGCGATTCTGAAACAACTGCCCGTGACGCCGATGCCTTCGGTTAAAAGAGACGGCGTAACCGGTTAGCAACCGCCGCATGACAGTAGCGATGGGTGCAAGACCGGTCTTTAACAGCAAATGAACGTGATTGGTCATTAACACCCAGGCATAACAGACAGTCTCAGTTTCTAAGACAATGCGAGATAGACGCTTTAGAAAATTAGTACGATCCGCGTTGTCTTTAAAGATCGCTTTGCGTTCGATTCCACGGATGATGATATGATGCAGTGCACCGGGTGCATCAATGCGGGCTTGACGTGGCATGTTCTTTACGTATCAGATCCCCATCAGCATGTAAATATATAAATAGAACGGACGTCCCCCTTTTTTCTCAAATGCTTTACATATCTTTACAGTATTTGACATTACTTTACAGCACTTGACAGCATTTGACAGTTCGGTAAAGATTTTCACCACAGACCCGCCCGCCTCGCCTGAGCGGCTCGCGATGGCGGGCGCGGGAGCGCTGGGGACACAGAGTTGAAACCACATTCTTCGAGTAGACCGTGGGAGCTTCTCCCTCAGTACCCGATCACCGAACGTACCGATGCGAAAGCTGACCTCGGTCAAATTTTCACTCAGCCGTTTCAGATTTATGGTAATGACCGGATTTTGGATTTAGAAAAGCACCTGTCTTTTGATATCGCCTGCTAAATCTGCTGCTTAATTAAAACCCTCAAATTTCTTCCCAGAACATCGTAATATTCCATCATATCCAGTTTTTTTAGTTTTGCCAGGGTCTTGCGGGGCAGCCGGTCATCGGAGACGCCGTCCAGAATAAGGGCGGTTTCTTCACGCTCGAAAGTGGCACCGGACTCGGTCCATTTGAGGACTTCTTTATTGGCCGGACAGACTTTCTGGCAAATCATACACCCCACCAGGCTGTTGTGCCAGGCAGGCGACAGCCATTCGGGAAAATCTTTGGGCCGTTCGTTCAGAAAGGTAAGGCAGCGTTCGGCGTGCAGCAGAAAGCGATCAGACCCGACGGCAGCGGTGGGGCAGGCCTTCACACAGGCGCTGCACTTTTCACACTGCCCCATGACCGCGGGTTCTCTCCAGTTGTCTGCTTCACAGGGAAAATCGGAAATAAACACCACCGGGCGGTGAAAGCTGCCGGATCCCTTTACATAGGTAATGTTATTCTTACCATATTGTGCCAGACCACTGCGCACCGCCAGCAGTTTTTGGGGCAGCCTGACTTTTTGCAGCCTGTAGCCCTGCGGGCCGAGATGCGCCTCCAGAAGATCCGCCACCTGATCATCCAGTGAGAAATTATAGGTTGGTGGAATTATAACGGGGTAAGATTTATCCTCCCGGACAAACATAATCCGCACCTGGGGTTGCGGTACGGATATGATGATCAGTGAATTGGCTCCTGCAAGCTTGCGCTGACATTCAAAATCAAAAGAAGCCAGATAGGCATCATACAGTTCTTTATCCAGCAGGCCTTTTTTGTGATGGACCTCGATATCTTTTTGGAGTTTCTTAAGGTGGGCAATGGAAACGATTTTGCCTTGAAAGCCCTGTTTTTCTATGCTTTCATACAATGCCCCTGTTAATTGCGAGCAGCGCATCTGCGGTCTCCTTTAAAAATTAGATGAACCGTTCCGAGTTAAATTGCTTGACATGTGCCTAACCATCTATTAATTTTTAGGCAGTTATATTTATAACAATTTATTTTATAACCTGTCAACAACTATTTGCCGGTTATATTATGGAGAGAAATCAGGTGAAAAATGGCAAAAAACACGCCGGAAATTTGAGTCTTCTGGGAGGCTGTCCCTGCCTGGATTTTGTTAATACGCTGGATTGGCGCGGCACCGACCATCCCTTAGAATTTCTGCACACCTATCAGGATCTGGTGGCCTGGAGCCGGCACGCAGGCACGATATCCACTCAAGAGGCGGGGATCATCTCGCAACGTTCTAAAAACCGGCCTTCAAAACAAACCAAGGTTCTGGGTAAAGCCATTAAATTGAGGGAGACCATTTATCGTGTTTTTTCATCCCTCTCTGAAGGCAGGCCGGCCGCAACCGAAGACCTGGCAGCATTTAATAAATTCCTTTCGCGAACCATGAAAAATTCACAAATTGTCAGGGCCAAAGACGGCTACAACCTGGATTCGCGAGGTGAAATGGCAAAGCTGGATTGGATACTCAATCCCCTGATCCGTTCGGCCGCTGATCTGCTGATTTCAGATGAGCGCAAAAGCGTTAAAAAGTGCGGCGATCCGGCCTGCGGATGGCTTTTTTTAGACACCAGCCGGAATAAAAGCCGACGCTGGTGCGATATGAGCGATTGCGGCAACCGCGCCAAGGCCAGCCGGTTTTATAAGAAAAAAGCAGCCAAACTGAAATAGGGGTCAAGTCTTCGTTTGATTTTTTAGGGTAGCATTCAAAACAAATCCCAACAGCAGGACGTACACAAACCTTCTTGTGAATCACGACAGCCATGCTATACTCTTTTTCGGACTTGGAGACTTGGAAGGGCCGCGAGAGATTGGGATGGAGCTGGCCTTTTGCTCTGCACTTTTAGCATCAGTACAATCAATTGTTGAAATTTTTAGTGATTACGAACCATAATCTCCATTCCTGGGTAAAAAAAATAAAACAGCGCTTAACAAGAAAGGTCAAACGAAGACTTGACCCCTCACTAAAAAGGAGAATTTGCCTAAATGTCTTTTTTAGCAGATGCTGAAATTGTTATCACCGCCCTGGAGGACTATCACCGGGAGTCCATTTCCAGGCAAAAGCCGGTCATCAATCAAATTCCCCTGGAAACATTGATATCCGATCTGGATTTAAGCGCCCTTATCCAGGACGGCCGCTTAAGCGGCGAACATCTGGCGCAATTTTTAGCTAAATATCTGGAATCCACCACACGCCTGCTTCACCCGGCCTATTTGGCCCATCAGGTGGGAACTTCTCATTATGCCGGCGCCCTGGCTTCGCTGATCGACGGCTTTACCAACAACCCCATGGCCATTTATGAAATGGGGCCCGGAGCCGCCAGCATAGAGTGGTACATGATCAGCTGGTTGCTCGAAAAAGTAGGCTGGCATCCACAGCCGCTCAAGATGCCAAACAATCATGATCAGGTTTATGGCGGTGGCGTTCTAACCAACGGCGGCTCGATAGCGAATTTGACTGCCCTGCTGGCAGCGCGCAGCCGAATGGCACCTCAAGCCTGGCAGGAGGGCAACCCTCGGGATCTGGTGCTGCTGGCGCCGGCTGAAAGCCATTATTCAATTGCCCGGGCAGCCGGCATTATGGGCCTTGGCCGGAAGGCGGTTTGTCCTATGGCGGTGGATGAAAAAGGAGTGGTCATCCCGCAGAAACTGCCCGAGGTGTATGCGCAATTAAAAAATGAGGGTAAACGCATTTTCGCCGTGGTTGCCAATGGTTGCAGTACCGCCGCCGGACTGTATGATCCCATCCGTGAAATAGGGGAATTTTGCAAGGCGCACGATCTGTGGTTTCATATCGATGGGGCCCAGGGTGCCAGCGCCCTGCTGTCGCAAAAACATAAAGGCCTGTTGGATGGGGTTGAACTGGCGGATTCGCTGATCTGGGATGCCCACAAGTTAATGCGTACGCCGTCTTTATGCACGGCGGTGCTGGTCAGAGATTTTCGTACCATCGACCTGGCTTTCCAGCAGGAAGCCAGCTACCTGTTTCATGAAAAAGAGCAGCCCGGTTTTGATTTTATCCACCGTACCGTTGAATGCACCAAGTCCGGCCTGGGGCTGAAATGGTTTTTCGTTCTGGCGGCACTCGGCGAGCAGGGATTGGAAAAACATGTTGACGATCAATTTAAACTGGCCCGGCAAGCCTATGACTATATTGAGTCCCAGCCGGAGTTTGAATGTGCGGCAGCACCGCAAAGCAACATTCTTTGCTTCCGCTTAGCCGGCAGCGATCAACTCCAACTGGATCTAAGAGACAAATTGATCGCCCGGGGTGAATTCTATCTGTCCACCGCTGCGTTTAGCGGTCAACGCTATTTGCGCATGGTTTTTAATCACCCGCATACAAGCCTGGATGATATCAAACAGCTGATTCAAAAAATTCGCGATCTGGCTGCCGAAAAAGAAGTGACTAAAGTGAACTAAAGTTGGAAGTGACTAAAGTCTGCCAAACATCAAGTAACCTAAAAAGAGGTATTTTCAACCGTGATACGGTTCATATCAGGTGGGCTTCTGTGGGTATGTCTGGCCCCATTGTTTTATGCCGCCATGAGTGCGGCAGCCAAATTAGCCGGGGCCCACGTGAGTGTTTGGCAGATTGGTGTGGGCCGGTTCGGCCTTGGTCTCCTGGTGATCCCGCCGATTGTCAGGGCGCTAGGGTTGAGCCTTTGGGGGAAACAGCGTTTTCTTCTTACCGTAAGAGGTCTATGCGGTTCGGTTGCATTCCTGCTCTTAGTAGCGTCCCTGCAGCGGATTCCGCTCTCTGTGGCATTGATACTTTTCTACCTGTATCCAGCCTTCACAGCCCTTTTGTCGCCCTGGGTCACGGGCGAGCCCACCGCCCGAATTGCATGGCTTTTTATTTGCTGTGCTTTCATCGGCATCATCCTGATCCTGTGGCCGTCTGAAACCTCCGTAGCTTTGAACCTGGGCCATTTATTTGCAGTAATTGCTTCGGTTTTATGTGCGTTTACCCTTCTGCTGGTCCGGCGATTAAGCAGGGACAACAACATCTACACCCTGTTTTTCTATCTTTGCCTAACCGGCACAGCGGCCGGCCTGGCGCCTTTACTCATGCAGGCGGCTCCAATTTTACCTCAGCAAACAGCCGGCTGGCTTGGCGTTGCCGCGGTGGCTGTTTTTTCAATCGGCGCACAACTTTCCATCAACCAGGCCTTGGTCCGCATTCCGGCGCCAAAGGTAAGCGTTATGATGACCGTCGAAGTGCCCCTGGTTGCCGCATTCGGCGTGATTTATTTGGGGGAGCCGCTCGGTTGGCAGCTGATCGCCGGAGCCTTACTGATCTTCAGCAGCGGGATTGGTCTAAACCTTTTGCCGGACAAATCCGTTTCAAACTGATCCGTTATATCATGAACCCATCTCAAAAATAGGATTTTGGTTCAAAATCGCGGCGGGGCCGAGCTTTAAACCGGAGGCATACTGCTGTATGTTGAGGATTTAAAGCGAGGCACCAACAAAGATATTGGGCCAAAAGACATTTTTGAGATGGGTTCATTAAAGAGCCACCGGAGGCTTTTGTTTCCAAAACCCGGTGGCCTGTTCAAAAGCGTAAGCCAGCTGCAATACACCCAGATCGTCGTTGTGCCGGCCCACAATTTGAACTCCCACAGGCAGACCGTCCTTTGTGAAACCGCAGGGTACGGAAATCGCCGGAAAACCGGTGGTGGTGATATAGTAGCAGGACTTCATCCAGTCGATATGGGTTTCCATTTTTTCAGCGTTAATCTCCTGGACATAGCGCTGCTTTATGCCGAAAGGCGGCACCTGGCTTACAGGCAGGATCAGAAACGCATAGGTTTCCATAAATTTTCTAACGCGGTGATAAAGCTCGGTTCTTCTGCGTTCTGCCTGCCCTATCCGGGGGCCGCTGAGCTTCAGACCCTCTTGGATGTTCCAGATCACGGAATCTTTTATTTTGTCCCGGTGGGCTTCCAGCAGTTCGGAAAGAACGAGCTCGAAGTACCAGGCACGCCAAACCTTGAAACTTTCATCTGCATCTGTGAAATCCGGTTCGCAGTTATCTAGGCGGCAGCCCAGATTCTCAAACACCTGCCGCTGGGCTTCGATGACTTCCGTCACCCGGGGATCCACGGGCAGACCCCCCAAATCACGACTCCAGGCAACGCGTACTCCTTTAAAGTTTCGTTCCAGGGATTGAGAAAACTGGCTGCCGGGCGCGTTGATCGCTATGGGGGCGCGCGGATCGGGCCCGGCAATCGCGCTCAGCATCAGGGCGGCATCCTGTACCGTGCGGGACATCGGTCCTTTTACCGGCAGCGTAAACCATCCCACATAGGCCGGCCAGGTGGGCACTCTGCCGGGGGAGGGTCGCAACCCCACCACATTGCAGAAACTGGCGGGAAAGCGCAGTGAGCCGCCCATGTCGCTGCCGTCGGCGATGGGAATCATCCCGCAGGCCAGCGCCACTGCCGCGCCGCCACTGCTACCCCCGCAGGTTTTGGAGGTATCGTAAGGGTTGAACGTTTCACCGAACACCGCATTATAGGTCTGAGCGCCGGCGCCGAACTCGGGGGTGTTGGTCTTGCCGACGGAGATGGCGCCGGCTTGCTTCAGGCGTTCGACAATTAAGTCGTCTTCTTGCGGAATAAAGTCCTTGAAAACCAGTGAGCCCAAAGTCGTGCGGACGCCCTTCGTAAAGACCAGATCTTTGTGTGCGATGGGAAGACCGTGCAGCGGCCCCACATCTTCGCCCTGCGCCAGCGCTTTATCGGCCGCCCGGGCCTGTTCCAGGGCCTGTTCGGGCAGGAAAGTCACAATGGCGTTTACCTTGGGGTTAACGCGCTCGATCTGCTCCAGGTGAGCTTCCATCACTTCAATGGCGGACAATTCTTTTGCCCGGATGCGGCGGGCCATCTCGGTGGCGGTTAGAAAACAGATCTCTTGATTTGACACGAGTCTCTCCATTTATAAGGTTAGCCGGTTTAGCCCGTCGAGTCCCGCTTATAGCGGGATTAAAAGAGGAAAAATGTTCGATTTTATTAACGGGCAAACGGGTAACCGGACAAGGCGCTCAACCTTTTATAGATGGCAAGCAACCCAGTGCCCGTTTCCCATATCTTGTAATGTGGGCTCTTGCCGGGAGCATACTTCTTCACATTCGGGGCAGCGTGTATGAAAAGAACACCCTGAAGGCGGATTTATCGGGCTGGGCACGTCTCCTTGCAGAACGATCTTTTTTCTTTGAATCTCCGGGTCAGGAATGGGAACAGCGGCGAGTAATGCCCGGCTGTAAGGATGCAATGGATTTTGATAGAGCTCCCTGTCCGTGGCCAATTCGACGATGCGCCCCAGGTACATGACCGCCACCCGATCGCTGATGTGTTCCACGACGCTGAGATCGTGGGCAATAAACAGGTAGGAGAGGTTCATCTCTTCCTGAAGCTGGGCCAGCAGATTGATGACCTGAGCCTGGATGGATACATCCAGGGCCGAAACCGGCTCATCACAGATAATGGCCAATGGATTTAAGGCCAGGGCGCGGGCGATTCCAATCCGCTGGCGCTGCCCGCCGGAAAATTCGTGCGGATAGCGGCCGATCTGTTCCGGATGCAGCCCCACTCTTTCCATCAAATAAGCCACGCGGTCTCTGATTTCTTTCCTGGAAACCTTAAGGTGGTTGCGGATCGGTTCGGCAATAATCCGGCCGACATTCATGCGGGGATCCAGGGAAGAAAAAGGATCCTGGAAGATAATTTGAAGTGAAGCCCGTACTTTTCTGAGTTCTTCCCGTTCCAGCTCGAGCAAATTTTGATCGTTGAAGGTTATCTGTCCGGCGGTAGGCTCGATCAAGCGTAGAATAGATCGGCCGGCGGTTGTCTTGCCGCATCCGCTCTCACCCACCAGACCCAGCGTTTCGCCCCGCTTTAGGGTAAAACTGATCCCGTCGACGGCCTTTACTTGTCCCGTGGTTCTGGAAAGAAACCCCGTTTTGATGGGAAAGTATTTTTTTAAGTTTTTTACTTCTAGAAGAGACATATTTGATTTTAGATTTTGGATTTCGGATTTGGTATAGGGAACAATTTTAGAATTATATTTCTATTCCTGTGATCCAATATATTCTTTATGCTTCCAGCCAGCAACTTACGCGCCTGTGTTCTGCCAGGCGGATCATCGGGGGTTCCTGATCGCAGCACCGATTCATTACTTTGTGACAACGCGGATGGAATCTGCAGCCTAAAGGGGTTTCCAGAGGGCCGGGTACAATGCCCGGGATTTCCTGAAGACGACCTCCGGTCTGTTCTTTGCGCCCGATAACCGGAATGGATCCAAGCAAACCCTGGGTGTATGGATGCCGGGGGTCTTTAAAGAGCGCCTTTATGGGTGCTTCTTCCACCACTTTACCGGCGTACATCACCACGACCCTGCTGGCCATCTCGGCAATGACTCCGAGGTCATGGGTGATGAGCACAATCGCGGTCTTGAAATCATCCTTTAAGCCCTGCAAGAGGGTCATAATCTGAGCCTGAATCGTCACATCCAGGGCGGTCGTGGGTTCATCGGCCAGGATGAGCCGGGGATTGCAGGAAAGCGCCATCGCAATCATGGCCCGCTGGCGCATGCCGCCGGAAAATTTATGAGGGTATTGTCGTGACCGCGAACCCGGTCCCGGGATCTGAACCATCCGCAGCATTTCCACCGCCCAGCGCCAGGCCTCCTGGCGCGTCATGTTTTTGTGAATTTTGGCGGCTTCCGCTATCTGTTCGCCGATTCTCAAAACCGGGTTTAAAGATGTCATGGGCTCCTGGAAGATCATCGAGATGGCGTTACCTCTGATTTTGCGAACAGCCTCTTGATCGAGGTCCAAAAGATTTTTGCCTTCAAAAAAAATGCGTCCCTGGATCTCAGCCGGCGGGCAGGCCAAAAGCTGTAAAATCGAAAGGGCGGTAACGCTTTTACCGCAACCGCTTTCCCCGACAAGCCCCAGTGTTTCACCCTGATAGACTTCAAAATCGATCCCATCCACCGCCTTTACATCGCCGTCCAGGGTGTGAAAGCAGGTATGTAAGTCCTTGATTTCCAGGAGCGGTTTTGTGTGTGCACTCATATTTTGAATCTCGGGTCCAGGGCATCGCGCAGGCCGTCACCCAGCAGGTTGAAACTGAGGACTGCCAGAAAGATGGCAATGCCCGGAAAAGTCGCCACATGCGGTGCGTGGAATAGGTAAGACCGGGCAGAACCGAGCATCGTCCCCCATTCGGGGGTGGGCGGCTGCACCCCGATGCCTAAAAAACCCAGGCCGGCGGCAAAAAGAATGGCCATTCCCATACTTAAACTGGTCTGGACCGTAATCGGAACCATGACATTGGGCAGGATGTGTCTGAACAGAATGATGACGTCACGGGTTCCGACCGCCCGGGCGGCCTCAACGTAATCTTCTTCCCTTACCGAAAGAACACAGCCCCGTACCAGACGGATGTACATCGGCACCATGCTGATGCCGATGGATATCACGGTATTTTTGAGACCGACCCCTAATACGGCCACCAGGGCCAGGGCCAGTAGAAAACCCGGAAACGCCAGCATGGTATCGGTTACCCTTTGAATACCGAAATCGATCTTGCCCCCGTAGTAGCCCGAAACAAGCCCCAGCGGGATTCCCAGAATGATTCCGACGGAGACGACCCCCACGGCAATCAGGAGCGATATGCGCGAGCCGTAAATGATGCGGCCCAGAATCGAGCGTCCCAGCTCGTCGGTACCCAGGGGCTCCTTAAGGGTCGGGGACTCCAGAGACTTTATCAGATTGGGTGCTGAGGGGTTGCCGGGGAAAAGAACCGGTGCAAAAAAAGCGCTCAATACATATACCAGGAGCAGAACACCGCCGACCAGTGCCGCCTTATTGCGCTTGAGCTTGGCCCAGCTGCGCCTGAAGCGGTTTTCAGTTACCCATTCTCCGGTTTGACAGACATTATCTTCTTTGATCTCAGTCATAGCGAATCCTCGGGTCCACGAAAGCATAGATAAGATCAACCCCCAGATTGACAAAAATATAAAGCAACCCAAAGATAAGAATCGTTCCCTGGATCATGGGGTAGTCTCTGGCTGAAATGGAATCATAAAGCAAACGACCCAGACCCGGCCATGCGAAGACGGTTTCGGTTAAAACCGCACCTCCCAGGAGAAACCCGAATTGGAGACCGACCACCGTGATGATCGGGATCAGCGCATTCTTAAGGGCATGCTTCACAATGACGACCTTTTCGGTAAGCCCTTTTGAACGCGCGGTGGTGGTAAAATCCTGAGACAGGGTTTCCAGCATGGTTGAACGGGTCATACGGGCAATAAAAGCAACCACAAAAGAAGCCAGGGTAACCGAAGGCAGGATAACATGCTGCCAGCTTCCGGTCCCGCCGGCCGGCAGCCACTGCAGAATAACCGCAAATAAAACCACCAGCATCAGTCCGAGCCAGAAGACCGGCATGGAAATACCGAAAAGCGCCGACAGGGTCACCAGATAGTCGATCCAGCTGTAGGGTCTGACAGCGGAGATAATCCCGGCCGGTATGCCGAAGAGGCAGGCAAGCGTAATGGCCACCACGGTCAGCAAGAGGGTGTTGGGCAAACGGGCCCAGATTTCATCGATAACCGGATCCCGAGTGCGGGCCGAGCGGCCCAGATCGAGTCGCACCAGATGGCTCATATAGACGGCATATTGTTCGTAAATGGGCCGGTCGAGTCCCAGTTGGTGGCGGATGTTTTCAATTTCCTCCGGGGTGGCCATCTGACCGGCCAATACCTGCGCCGGATCCCCGGGCAGCATGCGGAGCATAAAAAAAAGCAGCAGGGATATGCCGATTAAGACCGGAATCGTTGAGAGCAGACGTTTTATCAGATAGTTGTGCATCGATCTGCCGGTTGTTGGAGAGTTTGCCCAAAAATCTAAGTCGTAAGAAATTAGGAGCCGGGGTGTCTGGACACCCCGGCTCCGGTTTGTGACTTTAATTTATTGCATGGTGATGTAATGCGGGTAGAATTTCTCGGTGGGGGTGACCACCATGCCCTTGATCTTGCTCGAATAGGCGATGACAAATTTTTCGACATGCAACCACATCCAGGGTGCGTCATCCCAGACGATCTCCGAGGCCTGTTTGAGCAAGGCCAGTCTTTTCTGTGGATCCTGCTCTTCGCGGGAGGCCTTCATGATCCTGTCATATTCCGGGTTGCAGTAAAAGGCCGCACCGAGTCCTTTGGGCGGATTGACCTCGCAGGTAAACTGACCGTAAAGGCCCATATCCGCATCCAGAATCAGCGGGCCCCATCCCAGCAAAAAGACTTCCAGTTCGGACTCAGCCAGGGGTTTCAGCAGTCCGGCCACATAGGTCGGCCAGTCATAGGTCCGCAGCTCGGCCTTGACGCCGATGGCCTGCAGATACGCCTGGATGGCTTCGGAAACCTGCCGGTCAAAGAGGTAGCGGCCTTGAGGCGTGCGCATGCTGACCGTTTTAGAAAAGTCGAAGTTGGCCTCTTTCAGGAGCTGCTTGGCTTTTTCCGGATTGTAGTCATACTGATGAGCCATTTTAAAATGACCGAAGACTTTGGGAGAAACCGGGCCGTCCATGGGTTCGGCGGTGTCGAACAGGATCTTTTTGACGATGGCCTTTTTGTCCACGGCGTAGTTAAAGGCCTGACGGACCTTTTTGTTGGTGGTGACCCCTTTCTGGTAGTTCAATCCCATAAAGATCGTGCGGGTGTCCAACGGCATTTCTACGGTTACGTTCTTATCCGCCTTGAGGGCGGCAACATTGGAAGGCAATGGTTTATAACAGATCTGGATTTGACCGGTTCTCAGCATGGCTTCGCGGGTGGCAGCTTCGGGAACGATCTTCCATATGATTTTTGCAACGGTAGGTTTTTTGCCCCAGTAATTTTCGTTGCGAACCATTTCGATGCGGTCGCCCTTGACCCATTTGTGTAAAATGTAGGGACCGGCACCCGTCGGGTGTTGGCGAATATCCTCACCATACTTTTTGAGAGCCGCCGGGCTGATGGGCGAGATCAGCGACATGGACATGGACGGCGCCAGCGGGGCAAATGCAAATTTTAGCTTTAGCTGGATGGTGTAATCATCGATTTTAACACATTCTTTAACCATGCCCACCGCAAAACGAAGCGGCACCCGTGTTTTGGGATTGAGGACATTATCCCAGCCGGCCTTGGCGGCATCGGCGTTGAAATCGCTGCCGTCGGAGAACTTCACGCCTTTGCGCAAATGAATGGTGTAGGTCAACCCATCCGGCGAAACATCATAGGCCGTGGCCAGTCGCGGATGGAGTTTGCCTTCGGGATCCTGATATAAAAAGCTGTCGTATATCAGATCGGCCATGTTTTGCATGAGGGTCGTTGTTTGATCATAAGGCAGCAGGGTGTCGGCATCAATCCCGATCCCGATGACCAATTCTTTGACCTCGGCCTGCGCATTCCTCGCGGAAAAGCACAGCCCCAGCGCGACGATTAACATGGGTATCAAGAAAAGGTTTCTGATACGTAAGCCGGTGTTCTTCATTCTTTGCCTCCTTTCGTTAACGGTTAAAAGAATTCACCGCTTATGTGTTTCCCGTCTTGCATGACAAGTCGGATAAGCTCGCGCTTGCACAAAATTTCTATATCTTCCAGCGGATTACCTTCAATCAGAATTAGATCGGCGCGTTTACCTTCTTCAACGGTACCCAGTTCCTGTTGCAACCCGAGAACTTCGGCAGCAATGCGGGTGCCGGCCTCAATTGCTTCCATCGGCGAAAAACCGCACTCCATCAAACGTTTAAGCTCACCCAGGTTTTCTCCGTGCATGTTAAAAGGGGTTCCGGCATCGGTACCCATTGCAATCCGCACGCCGGCCGCGTGCGCCATGCGGATACTTTCCAGATGAAAGGGCTTGACCTTGAGGGTTTTTTCAACCGCAAAGGCGGGAATACCCGCCTCAATGCCTTTGTTTTCGATATTATAAGGGACCGAGAGGGTCGGGATTAAAGGGACATCTTTTGCGATCATCAAAGCAACCGCCTCGTCATCCAGATAGACACCGTGTTCGATACTATCGATTCCGGCACGCAGGGCATTGAGTATTCCTTTGGTTCCCATGGCATGGGTTGCCGTCTTTTTACCGGCCTTGTGGGCCTCTTCAACACCTGCCCGCAGTTCCGCTTCGGTGAGCTGCTCGCTACCGGGCTCCACCCCGGGGGTCAAGACACCGCCGGTGGCCATGAGCTTGACGATATCCGCACCCGCTTTGATCTGCTCACGCGCGGCCCTGCGAACCTCATCCACACCGTTGACTTCCAGGCCCACCTGCCAGCCGTGCCCCCCGGTCATACAGATCAGCTGACCGCTCACAATCATGCGGGGTCCGGGGATTAATCCGGAATTGATGGCCTCTCTAAGTCCCAGATCGATTCCGTCTTTGCCGCCCATATCTCTGATGGTTGTCACCCCGGCCAAAAGCGTTTGCCTTGCAGAATTAGCCGCCTTTAAAGCTGTCACGGTCGGTGATTCGGATGCGGCACTGGTCATGGGATCCGGGCTGCAGTCAAAGCATATATGGATATGGCTATCGATAAACCCGGGCAATAGCATCTGCCCCTCTATGGGTATCTTTTGGGCATCTTTGGGAATGTTTACATTTCCCTCGGCGACCTTTACAATTTTTTCACCTTCCACCAGCACGGTGGCATGCTCCAGGACACGGCCGTCGCCTACAAGTACGGGGCCGTCGACAAAGGCGATCGCCATCATAACCTCCGGTGTGAATTCGAATGTAAAAAAAAGGATCGGGTATTTATAAGTTATTCGTATTCGGGAAATGCCCGATTTGGTCTTGTCGATCGAATGGTTATTCCTAAATAACGATCAACTTTATAGATGAGGGGGATGATTTCACCGCCCTGTAATTGCGGGAGATCTTAATGCCTCGCATATAACATACTCAATCCGTTTTTGCACGCTTAAATCGGCACCCAATTCCTACAAAAGCCCGGCACCTCTTATTGCCGAATTTTCTCATTGATCCCGGGGTGAAAAGTATGCCATAGTTTTCAGGCTGAGCTTTTGGATCCAAAAGCATTCACCGTTTCTTCTCATGAATAAAGCGCCAACGATTTTATAAACCCCCAACCCGGACGAGTCGGAACCGACAGGCCGTCATTGTATTAATTACTGAAAACGGATTCTGCTGAAGCGGAAATGGAATGATGGAATGTTGGGATAGAAATTCGGAATAGGTCTATTTTTGCAACAAAATGCTAAAAAATTATAACGATGGTACTTAAATCAAGAGAGGTCTTATCATGGAAAATATCCATCAACTGGTGAGTGAACACAAAGATCTAATCATTAAAATGCGTCGTGACCTGCATCGGATTCCTGAAACGGCCTATACTGAAAAGAAAACCTCCGCCTATGTGGCTGATTATTTAAACAGCCTGGGCCTCGAAGTTCAGACCGAAATCGCCCAATATGGCGTGGTGGGGCTACTAAAAACCGATAGACCGGGTCCGACTCTAATGATCCGCGCTGATATGGATGCTCTGCCTTTAAAAGAAGATACCGGGCTTGACTTTGCATCAGAACATGAAGGCGCCATGCATGCCTGTGGGCATGACGCCCATATGACCATGGTTTTAGGAGCCGCAACCGTTTTCAACAAGATCAAAAATGAACTCACCGGCAATATTAAGTTTTTATTCCAACCGGCGGAAGAAGGGCCCGGCGGGGCCAAACCCATGGTTGCGGCCGGTGTGATGGAAAATCCAACGGTAGACTATTCGATCGGTTGCCATGTGTGGCCTGATATTCCGGAAGGGACCATCGGCGTAAGGTCGGGACCGTTCCTGGCGGCCATGGATCGCTTTGATCTTAAAATAATAGGCAGGGGCGGGCATGGTGCCATGCCGCACCTGTGTACAGACGCGCTTGAAGTGGGCACCCAGGTCGTCAATGCCCTCCAACGGATCGCGAGCCGGCAGACCGACCCGCTGGAGCCGACCGTCGTCACCGTCGGCACCTTTCACGCCGGAACCGCTTTTAACATTATCCCCGGGGAAGCCGCACTGAGCGGCACCACCCGAACCTTCAACCCGGAAACCTGGAAGACGTGGGAAGCGCGCCTTGAAAAGGTGGTTCGCGGGGTGTGTGAATCCATGGGCGTCGATTTTGAACTCAAATACAGCCAGGGATACCCGGTCACGATCAACGATGAATCCGCCGCCGAGGTTGTGCGCCGCTGTGCAGCCAAAGTGGTCGGTGAAGACCGCGTCGTCGAGCCCCAGAAGACCATGGGGGGTGAAGATTTTGCATTTTACGCCCAAAAGTCTAAAGGCTGTTTTTTCGCCCTCGGTGTGGGTCGCGAAGGGGCTGTGCCGGTTCACAATCCCAAATTTGATTTTAATGAAGACGTTCTGCTGCTGGGAATGGAAACTCATTGCCGGGTAGGGCTGGAATTACTTAAAACCCGATAAACGAAACGGGAGATGGGTGATGCAAAAGATAAATCTATTCGAGATGACGCGACCCGAGGTCGAGCAGGCCATTGCCGCCGGCGTCGACACGGTTGTCGTCCCTTTGGGCTCCACCGAACAGCATGGACTCCACCTGCCCCTGGGGACCGACGCCATATTGGGCGAGGCCATCGGGGATCGCGTGGCGCGTGCCCTGGGAAACGCCCTGCTGGCGCCCGCTTTAACGATTGGCTGCTCCGAACACCACATGGACTTTGCCGGCAGCCTGACCCTGAGCAAGGAGACCTTCAGTGCGGTGGTGGCCGATATCTGTCGCAGTCTGGCCCATCACGGATTTGGCCACATTGCCCTGATTCCCACCCACGGGGGTAATTTTGCACCCTTGGCAAAAGCGGTCAAGGCCATCCGGCCCGAGTTATCCGGGGTCAATTTAATTGCCTATACCGATCTGATGGGTTTTATGGATGAGATTTTTCGGGTCGGCAAGGCCCTGGAGGTGACCCCGGAGCAGGCCGGAGGCCATTCCGGTGAGTTCGAAACCTCCCTGATGCTGACGGTTCGCCCGGACCTGGTGGCGATGGATGCGGCCCAACCCGGCTATGTGGGTGACCAGCTCAGTATTGCCGCAGTGGTGTTCGAGAAGGGCTTCCGGGCCGCATCCGAAAACGGCGTTTTAGGCGATCCCAGCAATGCTTCGGCCGCTAACGGCGAGTCTTACCTGGCTGCGCTGACCGATCTGCTGGTTGGCTTCATCAAGGCGCACAAGCACAAATGAAGTGTGGCGCTAAGAATGCAGACAATCCGTAAATTCCAAAATGTCATATTGGGTCAGCACATCTAACAAATTTTCATCCCCTCGCCTAGCGACGAGCGAAATCGGACCGCCTGTCACATACTATCGTTCGCAGGCGGGGCCGTACCCCGTACCGCAGTACGTATAGGTCCTTTCTGGAACGTCGTTCAGCTCGGATTCTTCAATCTCGGCCACGCAGCGGACCATCGCGCCGTCGCCCATGTACCAGCGGATCGGAAAGCAGTAGAACCGGAAGCGCTTGCCGGACACCTTGTCCAAGTCTCCGCCGAGGTTCTCGACGCCAACAATGCCGTGACCCAGCATCTGTTTGTGGCAGGGTTCCCAGGTTCCCTCACATCCAATCGCTTCGAGATCACCGAATTTGGCATCATAAGCGTCTTGGCCATGCAGCTTGATGTAGGCCGCTTTCTCAAATTCGGCATACGCCTCTTCACCGAACTGTTCGGCGTATTCTTCCGTGATAGGCTTTCCCGAAGCTCCGGGCAGATTCATTTGAGGCGGGCCGTTTTTGCCCATAGCCGTATGAAGCGGATGATCCAAAGCTTGCATATCCATGGCCACGCACTTGACCTGGTGCTTTACGAACCACTTGCCAGCTTCGACGCCAGTACCGCACGTATAGTGATAGTACTCTTTGGAATCGTCGAACTTGCGATGCATGCCGGTATTCAGGCAGACAACCATGCCCTTGAGCTCTTCCGGCTTGATGTTCGCCCTCTTGCAGGCATCCTCAAGATGCTCGGGCAGGATCAGGCCCCAGCGGTGGATCTTGATTTCAAGACAGACTGCGTCACCCGTGTATGCGTCGACAGGCATTTCGTGGGTATAACGAGCCCTTTTGCCGTCGAATTCGCGTTCCATGACGTGGCGAGGTGCGTCGGCATGAGTGCCTGTGTGCTGAACACAATCGATCCTCTGGGTGAGGACGCCGCCCTTTGCCATGGAGTGCATCGAATCGATGACCGGCTTCGCGAAATAAGGCCAACGAGGGATCTCCGCACTGAATGGATGAGTCAAGTCAACGAATACTTTCTTTCCCATATCTAATACCTCCTTAGGATGTAATTATGTTGAAATAAAAATTTGTAAAATATCAAATGATGACATGTATCGCAAGCTGAAATATACATATGGGATAGACGCTTGGATATGCCATGCTTACCTCCTGTATGCCTTCCTTATAGATAAATATCTCCGACATTGATGCTGGTCTTCAATTCAACCGCAACTGTTTTGCGGTCACGATCTTCATACGCTATTTCTAGCTGGTAGTTGCCGCCATTTTTCTCAAGATTATCAAACTTGAAGTCCCCGAAGCCATCGGTTACGGTTTCATCAATCTTTTTTGAGTCTTTGATCAGCGTTACCCGCGCCCCTGAGGCACAATCACTGATGCCGTCGGTGTTAACCGCTATGCTGCCGCCGATAAAACAGCGGGAATAACGATACAGATTCTTGTAAAACACACGTGGTGTTGTTTTGTATTGCGGTTGCCAGACTTCAAGTTTTTCGGATTCGATGATTTTTGGCATCTCAGCGTCTTCAGTCTGCACAACCTGCAGGGCACCGGTCGGGCAGGCCTGAACGCAGCGGGGCGCTTTCCAGCCGTCATCCATCAAATGGGCGCAGAACGTGCATTTTTGCGGCGTATGATGTTCTGCGTTCCACCAGATCGCCTCGTACGGGCAGCTCTTGACGATATCCTTTTGGCCCCCGGCCTTGATCGGATCGATGATGACGATACCGTCAGCTCTCTTGTAAACCGCCCCGTCCCTGGCGGCTTTGATACAGGGGGCCTTATCGCAATGCATACACGGAACCGGCAAATAAGCCACATCGATAAGCGGGTATTGTCCTCTTTCCTTGCGCATAATATTCATCCAGCGCTGCCCGTGTAAGGGCTGCGCTACCGCATAGCCGGGCCAGTCATTGTCAACATGTTCGTCCTTGCAGGCCAGGAAACAATTATTACAATCTTCACATTTTTCAATATCGATGATCAGGTTCCATTTCTTCATGGGTTCATTACGCTCCCTTTTGTTCCCATTTTTCGATTTGCACCAGGCAGGAATTGCAGGCAATGCCATGGGACTTTTTGATGATGGTGCGACTCGGCGTTAAAATATTAATGCAGCCCCCGCGATCCGGCGACTCTCCGGGTTCGCCGACCGGGTCGTAATCGGCGGCCGATTCATAAGCGTGTGCCGAGCCGGAACGAATTCTTTCGGTAACCTGGGCCGCGCAAACAACCGCACCGCGATCATTGAAGACTTTCACCAAATCGTTTTGGCCGACTCCCCGGTCGGCGGCGTCTTGCGAGTTGATCCGTACAATCCAGTAGTAATATCCGTCGATCAGCACCCGGTGATCTTTCACATCGTTGACGATACTGTCCTTGCCGTCGCCCATGGTATGAAAGCTGAAACGCGGATGCGGCGATATCAGCTGCAATGGATATTTTTCATAAAGCGCCGTGGTATGATGGCCTTCCCAGGCCGGAATATATTTGCTGATCGTCGGCCGCTCCGGGTCATGGGGGTCAAACCGTTTCAGGCTGGAACACTCAAATTCGAGTTTGCCGGATTGGGTTTGAAGCCCCCGGCCGAATTGCTCGGTGTAATCCGCGGGCAAGGGCGCCAGCTCGGGGGTATCCTTGGGCCGATCCTCGGCAAACCATCGAAAGGATACCGGGTCCCTGAGATTTTCCGGCGGAGGCGGGATGACAAAATAACCCTTTTTGAGGAAGTCTTTCCAGGAAATGTGGTTGGGCAGGTCGGTGGCATCAAACAGTCGCTTGCACCAGTCCAATTCGCTCATGCCTTCGGAAAACGGGGCCGCCAGCCCCAACCGCTTGGTCAAATCCCAGAAGATCTGGTAATCGGACTTTGATTCCCCCAGAGGCTCGATGCATTTATGCTGCAGGACACCAACGCGATGGTTGCACTGGGTAAATGAATGCTGGATGTATCCGCCGCAATTGGCGAATTCACTGATATCCCATCTTTCGAAGCTGGTGCAGGCCGGCAATAATACATCCGCAAATTTTGCTTCACCTTCAAACCAGATGGACTGGTTGACCACAAATTCCAAATTATCAGATCGGTAGGCTCGGGCATATCGATTGGTCTCCGTCATGGTGCCGAAGTGAGATCCACCGTATTTATAATACATTTTTACGGGTGAATGGCCCGGTGTCGGATAACCGTATTTGAGAAATTGTCCTTCAATGGTTTTCGGATCGGTGGGATAGCCTTCGCAATGTCCGTCCAGGATCGCTTCGGGTATTTTCAAGCGGGGGACGCGTTGATACACGGAGTTGACGGTGGGAAGCTGGGGCATGCGCTGGTACATATTGACCGCCATGGCGGTGCCCTGGATGTCACCGGACAATCCGCCCTCAGCATAACCCGGGAAGAAAAACTTCGTATCAACCGGGGTGCCCTGCTGCAGACATCCCATATTAACGCCGGGTTTGCCCAGGCCCTGCATGCCCATCAAACAAACCATCGAACGGGCCCATTCATTGCCCGTGGCACATCGGCAGGCGCTGCCAAACCCCTGCAACCCCCCGGCGGCCAGATAGGTCTTTTTGGATCCCCATTCCCGGGCCAGCGCTCTGACGTCTTTGGCGGCAATGTTGGATTCATTTTCCTGCCACTCGGGCGTTTTGGGTACGCCGTCTTCTTTGCCCAGGATATAATCTTTCCACCTGTCAAACCCGACCGTGCGGCCGGCGACATATTGCCGGTCGTAAAGCGCCTCGGTGATCCAAACATAGGCAATCGCAAGGGCTAAGGCATTGCCGGTCGCCGGTCTGGGGGCCAGCCATTTGCCACCCATCAACGCGGCGGTATGGTTATAAAATGGGTCGATATGAACCATTTTTATTCCCAATTCTTTCAACCATTGACGCCGGATGGTACCCTCAAAGGCACCGTAAACCCCGCTGGTGGATTCGGGATCACTGGACCAGAAGACAACCATCTCACAATGCTTCAGACAATCTTCCACCGTACCATAGGTCTCCGGTGCTCCGAGACGCGAGCTGTGTCCCCAATGATGCATGGCCCCCCAATACCACCCCTCCCAGCTATCGGGATTGTGGGCCACCGGTGTAAAGCCGATTGTATTAAAAAACCGAAGGCGGCTGCTCAGCCAGTAGCCCAGATGCCCCCAGGTATGGTGGGAACCGCTGCCGTTTAATATAGCGCCGGGGCCATATTCTTTCTTAACGCGTCTGATTTGGCCGGCAACAATATCAAGGGCCTCGTCCCAGCTAATTCTCTCATAGCCGGATATGCCTCTGTTTTTACATTTGCTGTCACCGTGGGGGTCAAAATCCACCCGTTTCATGGGATATAATAGCCGGTCCCGGGAATAGACCATGGATTTCCAGGCCAGGGTATACGGATTGACGGTGGTCTTGCGCGGCGGCGTAAATTCTTTGCCCCGGGCCCTGATGGTCCAGGAGTCGGGATCGCCGTCATCGAATTCAATCGGCGTAATGCGGATAATCTTATTATCTTTCACATAAACAAAAACCGGTCCGCCGTTGGTATTGCTGGTGTAGCGCTTGACGCCGTTGCCCGCAGCGGTGCCGTATTCCATCCCGCTGGTTAAAATTTGATTGAGCGTCTCCATAAACCACATGGTCAAATCATCCGGGCCCTGCAGGCCGATTTGAAAATTTTTCATGGCATTGATCATGGCCAGGTGGTCTCTGGGCGGCATGAGCAGCTTAACGGCCAGCTCGGCATCTTTGAACAGCATACAAATATCGGGATTGTCATGCAGCCCCCTCCCGGAGACGACCTTGCCCCTGTCGAATGTAAAATATCTGCCAACCGAATCATCGATAATTTTTATTTGAGCCGTGAAATTTTTCTCCGCCAAACGCGCTTTAAAGACGGGATGCTTTTTAGCGGTGCGATTGATTACTTTTCCAAGGCCAAAAAGAAGGGTGGCAAACTGCATCTGTTTAAAAGTCATAACTTCCTCGCTTAAAACGCTACCTGGTCGAGTCCCTTCAATCCCAAAATTTCCCTGGCGTCCGCAGGGGTGGCCGGTTCGATGCCCAGCTCTTTTGCAATTCGGATAATTTTAGCCACCTGCTCGGCATTGCTTTTGGCCAAGACCCCTTTTTCCAGATAAAGATTATCTTCCAACCCGACCCGGGCATTGCCGCCCATAATCAGCGATTGGGTGCACAGGGGAAATTGGGCACTGCCGGCGGCACAGACCGAAAACTCAAAATCTCCGATCTGCCTTCTGGCGGTTTCATGCAAATGCACCAGATTTTCCGGGGTGGCGGGTATGCCGCCGAGAATTCCCATGACAAACTGCAGGTAAACCGGTTTTTGGGTGATGCCTTTTTGAATTAAAAAAGCAAGATTGTTAATCATGCCCGTATCGTAGATTTCAAACTCCGGCTTGGTTTGCGTTTTGTCAAAAATTTCTAAAAATTGCCGCATGGTTTTAAACGTGTTCGGGAAGATAAAATCGTCCGTGTTTTCAAGGTAGGATTTCTCCCAATCGAATTTCCACTCTTTGACTTTATCAACCACGTGAAACAGCGCAAAATTAAGCGAGCCGGCATTCAGGGATGCCAGCTCGGGTTTAAGGGATGAGGCAACGGCAACTCTCTTTTCCACCGGTTCACCCAGCCGGCCGCCGGTCGTGGTACACAAAATAATGTCGCAGTGTTTTTTTATTTCCGTGGCGATTTCCCGGTAAATATCCTGATCGGCGTTCGGTATCCCGGTTTCCGGGTCTCTGACATGCAGGTGGGCCACCGCTCCGCCGGCTGCATGAACCGCCAGTACCTCATCGATCAGCTGGCGGGCCGTAACCGGAAGATGGGGCGACATGCTGGGGGTATGGATTGAGCCCGTAAGGGCGGCCGTAATAATTGCTTTTTTCATCGGACAAACTCCTTATTAAAATGGTTGCTATGATTTGCCGGTCACCTCCAAAAGATATTCCACGAGGGCTTTGCGTGATTTTTGGGCATCTTCGGCCGACCACCTCTGAAATCCTTCACCGGATTTAAAGCCCAGCTTTCCCTGTTTCACTTTTTCTTTCAGCAGGGGCGAAGGGGTTGGCGAACGTTCCAGATACTTTAAAATGTAGTCATGGATGGCCAGTGTCAGGTCCGTGCCCACCATGTCCGCATTTTCCAGAGGACCCAGGGCCGGCAGCCTCAGGCCGAAGCCGTACCGGATACACTCGTCCACGGTTGCCGCATCGGCAATTCCGTGCTCCACAATCGAAATGGCTTCCCGCCACAGCGCGTGTTGGAGCCGGTTGCCCACAAAACCCGGCGTATCCTTGTGCACCCGCACCGGATGTTTTCCAACGCCTTGCAGCAGATCAAAGGTTCGGTCGACGGCCTCTTGATCCGATTCATCCCCGGGGATGACCTCAACCAGGGGAATCAGATAGGGCGGATTCCAGAAATGGGTTCCGACAATCCGCCCCCGGTGATTCGCTTTTTGAGCAATCTCGGTAATACTGATCACCGACGTGTTGGTGGCCAGAATGGTATCCGGCGGACAAAGGGCGTCAATGTCTTTAAAAACCTTCTGCTTCAGATCCGGTTTTTCGAGGACGGCTTCAACCACAAATTGGGCCTGTGACACGGCTTCTGCCAAATCTGTCGTTGTTCTGATTCGTTGAATGGCCGGTTCAATTTCTGCTTCCGAACCGATTCCCTTTCGAGCCATTAACGCCAGATTGGAGCGAATGCTTTGAATGGCATTGGAAAGCACCGTGTCTTCGAGATCCATCAGGTTCACGGGATGGCCGTGCACGGCAAATATCTGGGCGATGCCGTGACCCATCAATCCCGCACCGATTACGGCAATATTTTTTCGTTTCGACATGGTCACCTCTATCCGGCGGTATACCCGCCGTCAACGCAAAGTACGGCACCCGTCATGAAGTCGGATGCTTCCGAAGAGAGATAAATCAACGTTCCGATAAAATCTTCCGGTTCGCCCAGGCGTCCGATGGGAATGCGCCTTAAAAAATTCTTATAAAACGCCTGATCATCAAACATCCATTGGGTCAAAGCCGTACGGAATATCGTCGGGGCGATGGCATTGACATTGATTTTATGGGGACCCCATTCGCAGCCCAGTGACTTGGTCATCAGATGAATGGCGCCTTTTGAGGGGCTGTAGGCGGTGTAATTCGCCATCCCGAGTTCTCCCCGGGCCGACCCGAGCAAAATAACTTTGCCGCCGCGGCCCTGTTCGATCATGACTCTGCCGGCTTCTTTGCAAAACAAATACGTGCCTTTAACATTGGCGTCCATAATCATATCCCATTCTTCAAGGGGTTGTTCGGTGATCGGCCCCGGCTTGTTAACACCTGCCGCGGTGATCAAAATGTCAATACCGCCAAATGTTTCCACCGTTTCATGGACCACGCGCCGAACATCATCATAAACGATCGGAGATCCTGAACAGTGTGCGGCGTTGCCGCCGGCTTCTTCGATTTCTTTGACCAGCGCTTGAAGCGTTTCATCGGATCTGCCGGTGGCCATTATTTTTACGCCGGCCGCAGCCAGTCCCAAGGCAGCTGCATGACCGAAGCCGCCGGTGGCCCCGGTGATGAGTGCCACTTTCCCGCTGACATCGAAAAGATTTTTAATATCCGGTAAGCTCATTTTTTGGCCTCGCTAATGTTGTTATAAAAGGTTTTGTCGAACCCGAACAGCGTGCCCGTCCACAAAGGGCATTTTAACCTTTCGCTTGCAATTCCGCAGTGTTTAATCGTAACTGTAAACCACCAGCATGCTGGCTTGATGATCGGTCCGGTTAATGATTTCGCGGCCCTCCTCAGGGCCGATGTAGATCAGATCATTGGGTCCCAGGACGATCTCTTCTTGCGGTGTTTTGATGGTGATTTCACCTTCAAGTACAAAGTAAATCTTCTCACCCGGCGGAGCAGCAAACTCGGCCCCACCACCCGGCTGAAAGTGAGACAGCCCAACCCAGAATTTGGAAGCGCCGGTTTCCTCTTTGCCGTGCAATCGCATAGCGGTCATGCCGAAATGCCCCGGGGCCGCGTAAGACTTTACATCTTTTAATTGGATTTTTTTCATGGGTTTACCTCAAATAAATGGGTTACGGTTTTTTAATCATCCTCCTCTACGATAGCCACAAGCCTGACAATCGACCCATCGCCTTTCTCCCAGCGAATGGGGAAGCCGGAAATGGTGCAGCGCTTGCCGCCAAAAGGTTGACTTAAATCGACGAGTCTTACTTTACCCATAATTCAGTTACCTCCTTTTTTGTTTTCTCCAGCGATACCGGAGATTTTCTCAGATTATCTTAAAGTGCGGATAGGCGCAGCCGGCCTCGCAGCCTAAATAGCCGGCCACTGCCTACCCATCGGGATTTCGCTATCAGCTCTATTTGATCGCAAACACATTTCCGGTCATCGGGATGTTGGGATGCTCCTTGTTGTAAACAATTTTGAGGTCCCAGGGGAATTTTTGCCCTTTGACCCATTGACCACCCACCAGCGGTGTGCGGCTGTAATTTTCTTGGTTGAACTTAATATGGCCGACAATGGTGTTCAGGTCGGTGTCGGCAATGGCCTTGCGCAGTGCTTCTTTCTCAAGGGTGCCGGCCCGTCGCAGGACATCGGCTGCAATTTCATACCCGGCATGCTTATATCCAAGGGGTTGGAGCCATTCCTTGCTGGTGGCCTTCGTCCATGCATCGCATAGATCCCTTGCGCTTTCGCCAGTCAGGGAACTCTTGAAGGGATGGTGGGGGCTCCACCAGACTTCTGTGGTGAGACCATTGGGCAGATCGCCCCCCAGCGCGCCAACGGCCGAAGGGAAAAGGATGGCCTTGCCGATGGTGGCGACCTTGGGTACGAAACCCTGCTGATGGCATTGCCGCCAGGCTGTCGTAAAATCCGGCGGGATCATGTTTCCGAGTAAGATCTCGACTTTTTCCTTTTTCCAACGGTTGATATGCGTGCTGAAATCCTTGTTGAAATAAGGAAACCGCCCTAGATCAATAACTTTGTAACCCTTCGGCTTCAGCACCTTTTTGAAAACGGCCGACCAGGCCACACCATCGGGATCATTGGGCATCAGTATGCCCACGACCTTGTTTGTCTTGACCTGTTCCCACATGCCGATGTAGTTCGGAACGATATCTTTTTCCACCGACCAGAAGGCATGAAAAGTCCATTTGTAAGGTCCGCCCTCCAACCAGGGTTCCAGGGGAGAGTCCAGAGAGATTCCGGGAATCTTGTACCTTTCGACCATGCTGGATACCGGGTTGACCGTATCCGGCGTGTGGTAAAAAACCATCAGGTCAACCTTGTCCTTCACAACGAGCCTGGAAGCCATCTCACCGGCTTTGGTGGGATTACTTTCGGTATCAACAATTTTCACCTTTACGGGAACCTTTTTGCCGAACTCCTTGATGTAGATTCCACCGTCCTTGTTGATCTGAGCCAGTGCTCTGTCGTCTACCCAGGGCGTCCCCTCCCCGAAAGATGCCAGCGGTCCGGTACCGGGATTGGGCCGACCGATTAAAATATGATCCCGCTTGGCGGCACTTGCATTTTTTACCATTGCGGGGAGCGTCAACCCTGAAGTCATCACGGTCCCCACCGCCATGGCGCTCTTCTTCATAAACTCGCGCCGGTTGACACCACCGTGTTTCGTCTTTTGCTTCTCTTTCTTGTCCATGATTCCCCTCCTTGTCTTATTCAGAAGTTGGCGTTATGTGATCGTGTTTGATCCATCTATATCCGCCGGGGCGACAGGATCGTAAATCCGGTTTTTTCCTGTAGGGTCCCCATGATTCCTTTCGGTGCCACCAGCATAATCGTGATGGCGATCAACCCCAGAATGAGCATGCTGGTGTGGCCGTAGTCGGCCAGCCACTGGGTGAGCAAAACGTAAAGAAAACTCCCCACAATCGGCCCTTCAATGGTGCCGATCCCGCCGATAATAACAATAAATACCAGGATTACGGTCCAATCTATGGCAAACGCTTTGTAGGGCTGAATAAATATCTGGAACACGTATAAAACCCCTGCCGTGGTACCGGTAATGAAGGCCGCCACCAAAAAACAGAAAAGTTTTGATCGAAAAATCTCCACTCCGATGGTCTCGGACACCTCCTCATTATCCCGCATGGCCATGAGTCCTAGACCGATTTTGGACCGTAGAATGAGATACACGACAGCTAAAGAACCCAAAGCCATGATAAATGCGGCATAAAAAATCATTATCATCGAAGGCGGTGGGGCGGGTTTGATAAATAATCCGGTTCCATACTTGACATATTCCCAGTTGCTAAACCACAGCAGCAGGATCTCGGCAAAAATCCAGGTGCCGATACCGAAGAATATCCCTTTCATTCTAAAGATGAAAAGAGACATAAATAGTGCCAGCAGAACAGAAAACAGTCCGCCGATCAATACACTCAGCCAGACATACACGCCGTAATAGTTGGTCAGAACCGCCACGGTATAACCGCTAAAGCCGATAAACGCCTGTTGACCCAGGGATAAAAGACCGGAATAGCCCACCAGCAGATTCCACATCTGGGACATGGCCATATAGAGGCATAAAAGAAGGCCAAAAAGGAGCATGTAATCCGAACCCCAGAGGGGAATCGTCCCCAGGACCACAAACAGGATACCTAAAAGCCACCATCTGTATTTAAAAGGTCTGTCTGCCATAACACCCTAAGCCTTGCCAAATATTCCCTGGGGTCTTAATCCCAAAACAATGAGCAATACCAGATAACCACACAGAAGCTGGTAGCCCGGTCCGGTGAAGTGGGCACCCAAAAGCTGGGCTTCGGCCAGAATGATCCCGCCGACGAGACACCCGGCCATGCTGCCCAGACCGCCTATTATCATGACGCCAAAGGCAATAATCAGGTACTGCGGACCGGTATGCGGGTAAAACGTAAAGGTCATTCCCACCAGTACACCCGCCACGGCAGCCGTCATCATCGCTATTCCCATAGCGTAAGCATAGATGTTTCTGGTATTGATCCCCATCAATCGGGCGCCGACCTCGTCGTCCGACGAAGCCCGAATGGCCCTGCCCAGGTAAGTTCTTTTAAAAAAGAGATGAAGCGCCAGAATGACGGCGCAGCCCAATAAAAAATCCACGAAGTACAATACCGGCAGGTTTAGCGAACTGCCCAGGGGAATTGTCTTCACCGATAGATCGGTCATCAGGCTGCGTGCATCCGGGGTGAAAACCAGAAGCAGAGAGTTTTGCAGAATAATCGAAAGCCCGAAAGCAACCAAAAGGGGCGGTTCCATTTCTTTTCCCAGGACGCGGTTTAAAAGAAATCCCTGAATCAAAAAGCCGACAACAAACATGACCGGGGCAACTGCCAAAAGAGACCAGAACGGGTTGAGACCCAGCCAGGCGATAAAAACGAGACTCAGGTAGCTGCTTAAGATCATTAAATCGCCATGGGCAAGGTTCACCAATTTTACAATCCCGAACATGGTGTTCATTCCCAGAGCAATGACCGCATAGAGCCCCCCGAGCAAAATGCCGTTTAAAATCGGTTGTAATAGATCCTGCATCTCAACTCCTGCAGATATATTGAGCCACCCGGTCTGCTTTGCCTCAGTTGGATTGCCCCGGTATCAAGCCGGGACTCAAGCCGGGCGAATACCGAAATATGCTTTCTTGACCTGCTCTTCAGTAAGCGAGGAGGGTTCCCCCTCCAAGACCACTTTTCCTTCCAGCATGATGTAAGCCCGATTGGCCACCTTCAGGCTGCGCTTTATGTCCTGTTCCACCAGCACGATCGTGATGCCATCCTGGTTGATCTGCCTCAGGCGCTTATAAATGTCTTTGATGACAACCGGTGCCAGCCCGAGAGAAATCTCATCGCAAAGAATGAGTTGCGGCTCGGACATCATGGCCCGCCCGATGGCCAGCATTTGCTGCTCCCCACCGCTAAGCGTGTTTGCCATCTGACGGCGACGCGCCTTAAGTAGGGGAAACAATTCATAAATTTTGGCCAGCATCTCGTCCTTTTTGGCTCTCATTTTCGGCGTGTAGGACCCCATCACCAGATTCTCATAAACGCTTAGCCGGGGAAATACTCTTCTTCCTTCGGGAACCAGGGTTATGCCGCGCGGCACCGTCTCATGGGGAAGCAGGCCGTCGATTCTTTCTCCGAAAAATTCAATGGTTCCGCGAGATGGCACCAGAAGCCCTGCAATTGAATTTAAAAGGGTGGATTTACCCGAGCCATTGGCCCCGATTATTGAGACCATCTCCCCCTTATTGACCTCAAACGAGACATTCCACAGGGCCTGGAAATCTTTATAATGCGCATCCAGTTCACTGACTTTCAGGGCAGGGCGTTGCGGCACTAATCCTCCTCTACTCCCAGGTAACATTCGAGAACCTCCTCGGAGCACATGACTTCACCCGGATTGCCGCACTTAAGCCAGCGGCCCTCGGAGATTACCAGTAACCGGTCTACGCCTTCAGACATCATCATCATGATATGCTCGATCCAGATGATAGAGATACCTCTTTTCTGGATTTGCTTTACAATTTCCAGCACCTGTTCGGTCTCGGCCTCGGTCAATCCACCGGCCACCTCATCGAGCAAAATAAGACTCGGCCGGGTAGCCAATGCGCGGCCCAACTCCAGTCGCTTCCGGTCCAGCAGCGGCAGTCCGCCCGCAAATTCATTTTTTTTGGCGAACAATCCGATCATTTCCAGATTAGCGTGAATCTCGTCCCGGGCCTGTCTCTCACGCAGCCCCCCGCCGTGCACAGCGGCGACCAGAAGATTCTCGAAGACGGACATTTTAGCGAAGGGTTGCGGAATCTGATAGGTTCGCCCCAATCCCAGGTGGCATCTGCCGGACGGCGATTCTTGGGTGATATCTTTTCCTTTAAAAGTGATGGCGCCGCCGTCGGGCTTGATCATTCCCGTTAGAAGGTTAAATACCGTGGTCTTGCCGGCACCGTTGGGACCCATCATACCCAGAATTTCGCCCTCTCTCACCTCAAAGGACAGGTCATCCACAGCAACCAGCCGGCCAAAGCTTTTTTGCAAATTATTTACAGCCAGTATATCCGCCATCAATCAGAATCCTGTTAATATCTTAATTACTGGGTATCCCGGTCCGCTTGCGGATTTGATTTCTTATAATATAGTCGTGCTGAAATCTTTGCCGCAGCTTCCTTCAACGCGGAAATCATCTCTATACTATTGTTTGCCGTGATTCGTTGGGGCGGTCCTGCGATGACAATACCCGCGACCGGTTTTTCTTCGTGGTTAAATATAGGGGCGCCAATAGCGCAGGTGCCCTCGTCGATTTCCTCTAAGTCGAAAGAGACGCCTAATCGTCTTATCTTTTTAAATTGTTCCAGCAGCACGACTCGCTCGGTGATGGTGTGCTCGGTAAAACGGTGAAACGTTACATCAAGAAGTGAATTTCGGGTGTTTAGATTTGAATACGCCAGAATGGCTTTTGCTCCGGCAGCGGCATGAATCGGAACACGGTCTCCAATGTTGCCTGCAAGGCGTACCAACCGGGGCCCTTCAGCTATACAGGCCATCACGGTGGTCTCCCCGGAAAGCACTTCCAGAATGACGGTCTCTTTGACTCTGTCACGCAGATCATCAATATACGGCTTCGCAATTTGAACTAAATTGTTATTGATGGACTGATTGACCGCCAAGCCAAGATGAATAACCGCGTGTCCTAATCTGAATTTTTTAGTTTGCTTGTCGCGCTGGAGGAAGCCGAATTTGGTGAGAATCAGCAGGATTCGGGAGACGGTTGCTTTATGAAAACCAAGCTTCTTGCTAACTTCAATCGTTCCCATTCCCTGGTTGGATGGCGTAAAAGCCTGGAGGATTTCCAGGGCCTTTTCGATAGAATTGGTTTTTTTGGCAGAAGGTCTCATATTATGCAACTGTTGTATTATAATGTGAGACTTTTTGTGTATGTTTTTAAAGTTACGCTGTCAAGATTTTTCTTCCAGTATAATTCGCCGGTTAATTACCCGTAGGCGGGATCGGCACGACCCTTAAATAAAAATGGTGCCGAGATTTACACTGGCCTTCAAATCGACACGCAACTCTTTTTTCTTATAACCGGGAAGTTCTATCGCCAGGCGATACTTACCGCTGTTTTCTTCGAGATTATCAATTTTAAAATCACCATAATTATTCGTTTTGGCATCACCCATCTTCATTTTTGGGTCTTTGATCAGTGTCACGCTGGCACCCTCGGCACATTCGTCCGTGTCTTTTAATGCCACACTGCCCGCGATGAAACACCGGGTATAGCGGTATAGGTTCTTGTAAAAGACCCGCGGTTTGGTTTTGTACTGCGGCTGGTAAACCTCAAGGAGGTCGGATTTTTTAATCGTCTGCATCTCGGAATCTTCAACATACTCCACGGTTAAAGCGTCGGTCGGACAGGCCTGGACACACCTCGGTTGCTTCCATCCGTCTTCCAGAAGGTGCACGCAAAACGTGCATTTTTGAGGCATCGCCGTCTTCTCACTCCACCAGATCGCTCCGTACGGGCAGGTATCAACAATTTCCTTGCGGTCCTTTGCTTTGTGCGGATCGATGATGACAATTCCGTCCTGGCGCTGGTACACCGCTGCATCCTGGGATTTTTTAATACAGGGAGCATCATCGCAGTGCATGCAAGGCAGGGGCAAATAGGACACATCCACTTTCGGATACTGCCCGCGCTCTTTACGCATGATGTTCATCCATCTATGGCCATGTCTGGGCTGGGCCAAAGAGAAAGGCGCAAAATCATTTTCGACAAATTCGTCTTTGCAAGCCAGAAAACAGTTGTTGCAATCGTGACATTTGGCTACATCAATAATCAGGTTCCACTTTTTCACTCTTATTTTTACGCCTCCTTCCACTTTTCAATTTGAACGAGACACGAATTAGGGGCCATGCCGCAGGCATTTTTGGAGATGTAACGCCCCGGCGTTAACAGATTGATACATCCGGCGCGATCCGCCGACTCGCCAGGTTTGCCCGTTGGGTCATAATCTGCGCTCGATTCATAGGAGTGAACCGTGCCGGGCGGAACCCGCTCGGTGATCTGGGCCGCACATATAACGGTACCCCGGTCATTGCAGACTCGAACCAGGTCATCCTTTCCGATTCCTCTTTTTGCGGCATCTTTGGTGTTGATCCGTATGATCCAATAATAATAACCGTCTTCCTTGAGAATCCGATGATCCTTGATTTCGTTTATCCAGCTTTCTTTGGCATCACCCATGGTGTGAAAGCTGAACCGGGGATGGGGTGATATCAACTGCAGGGGATACTTTTTATATAGTGCCGTCGTATGGTGTCCCTCCCAGGAAAAACGGTATTTGGGTATCAGGGGCCTTTCTTCATCATCAGGATCAAATTTCTTGAGACTGGAAGACTCGAACTCGATCAAGCCGGACGTTGTCTGAAGCCCTTTGCCGAATTCTTCCTGGGATTCCGGATGGGGCCCCCAGTCCGGAGTGTCTCTTTTGCGATCCTCGGCGAACCATCGCAAGGCCGGAGTTGATTGGTAATTGCCGGACAGGGGAACCACGAAGTAACCTTTCTTGAAAAAGGCATCCCAGGAAATGTGGTTTGGCAGATCACTGGCATCAAACACGCGTTTGGCCCAATCAAGTTCATCTAAACCGCCTTCGGTGTAAACATCATAAAAGCCCAGTTTCCCGGCCAAAAAAGAAAAAATTTTGTAATCTGATTTTGATTCTCCTAAAGGCTCAATACATTTCTTTTGCAGGCTGATGACCCGATGATTCACCTGGCTGGTGGAGTCTGCAATGTATCCGTGACATCCGGCAAATTCGCTGATATCCCAACGTTCAAAATTGGTGCAGGCCGGCAAGATAATATCGGCAAACTTGGTTTCCCCTTCAAACCAGATGGATTGGTTGACGACAAACGGCAGGCGCTCGGTTCGATAAGCTTTCACGTATCGATTGGTTTCGTTCATGGTACCGATAAAAGAACCGCCGTAGCGGTAATACATCTGGATCGGCGGGTACCCGTCAGCCGGATACTTGTATTTATGAAATTGGGCTTCAATCGACTGGCCGCAAAATCCTTTGCCGCGCCATTCATACTTTCCGTCCAGGATGCACTCCGGAATTTTAAGCCGGGGAATGTGCTGCCCCATCGGGGTGTTTATACTGGAGCGGGTCGGCTGTTTGTGCATTCGATAGACCCAGCGAAAACCGGCGGCTGAATTGTCCACATCACCGGACATTCCGCCCTCGGTGTAGCCGGGAAAAAGAAACGCTGAGTTGTGGGGCGCCCCCTGGGTCGTACCCCAAATATTGATGCCGGGCTTGCCCAGACCCTGCATCGCTTGCAGGCTAATCATAAGACGCGCCCAGTCAGTGCCGGTAGCCGATCTGCAGGCACCCCCCCAGCCGCCTAAACCGCCGGCGGCCAGCATGGTCTTTTTGGTTCCCCATTCTCGCGCCAGGGCTTTAATTTCTCTGGCAGGGATGGTGCTCTCTTTTTCGGCCCATTCAGGCGTCTTGGGGATACCGTCTTCCTTGCCCAAAATATAATCTTTCCATTTACCAAAACCGGTTGTTCGAGTCTGAATATATTCTTTGTCATAAAGATCTTCAGTTAGCCAGACGTGCGCAATGGCACAGGCCATCGCATTGCCGGTGTCCGGTCTCGGGGCAAACCACTTGTCGGCAAACAGCCCGGCCGTATGGTTATAGAAAGGGTCGATAAAGATCATTTTAACCCCGAGCTCTTTCAGCCAAAACCTCCGGCAGGTACTCTCAAACGCAGAATAGATCCCGTGGGTCGTCTCGGGATCGCTCGACCAAAATACGATCAATTCGGTATGCTTGAGCGCATCTTCCAGCAGGTCGTACTGCTCGGGGATGCCCAATCTGTGGCTGAAACCCCATTGATGCATCCCCCCCCAGTGCCATCCCTCCCAGCTATCGGGATTGTGGTCTGCATAAGTATAGCCGATAAGATTCATAAACCGAAAATAGGCGCTGTGGCGGTAACCCATGTGTCCCCATAGATGATGGGACCCTGCCGTGGACAGGATCGCTCCCGGACCATATTCCCGTTTGATTCTCTTGATCTCGCCGGCCACAATGTCCCCGGCCTCATCCCAACTGATCTGCTCATATTCGGATTCCCCTCTTTTGGTGCAGTTGCGTTGCCCGTTGGGATCGAAGTCGACCCGTTTAAGCGGATGTAACAATCGGGTAGGAGAATATACCATGGAGCGCCAAGCAAACGAGTAAGGCGAAAGGGTGGTCTTGCGGGGCGGCGAGAATGTCCGGCTTCTGGCATCGATATTCCATGATGGCGCATCATTGTCGTCAAATTCCATCGGGGTGATCCGAATTATGCGACCGTCCCGCACATAAACGAAAACCGGCCCGCCGGTTGTACCGCTGGTCAACTTTTCTATATTTCCCATCTTCGCTCCCCTGTTAGAAGTGGCTTAAAAACCTCAGATAATTCTTACTTAGTAAATAATAATCCGGATTCATTTGATTGTGTAGACTTGCGAATAATAATGAAATCACCCCGCCATAACAGTTTGTGGTTCTGGATAGCGGGGCAAGACAGGCGTTATTTATCTCGATAGGGTGCCAACCGTTCGATAAATTTATTACCGATGGGACCGGATACCTTTTTGACTTCAGGGTAGAGTGCAAAGGCATCTTTCAAGTAAAGGCTTTTTTCTTCTGCGGTTAAATGATGAATTTTGCCTCCCTTTGCGATGATGTCTTTTTGCAGCCTTTCGTAATGTTTAAGGGTTTCCTTGTAGGTCCAGGGTTTTATTTCGTTGCGGACCTGATTGAAGATTTCCTGATCGGCCGGGGTCAATGCATTCCATTTTTTCAAATTCATCGTGACGACTTCGGCATTGTTGCTGAAGCCTGTGTCAACGTTATACGGCGCCACCTCAAATAACTTCAGGCCGTAGATAATATCCCAGATCAGCATGTACCCGTCGATCACCCCGCGCTGGAGGGCAAGGTACAGCTCGTTGGGCGGCATGAAGACCGGACTGGCATTCCATTGCTTCCCCAGCGTTGACTGCCAGCGTCCTGCCAGTCTCATTTTTTGTCCCTTCCAATCAGCGGGTGTTTTCGTAAATTTTGTTTTGTGCGCGTAAATGCAAGGCCCGCTGTATTGGATCATCAGGGGGCGAATTCCCTTTGTTGCGAAAAGCTCGATCATGGTAGGCTCAACGGCTTCCTGCATTTCCAAAAACTTGTCGAGTTTATAGGCACCGTAGACTTCAAATATACTCAACGCGGGTATTTTGCCGGTGATAAAGGATACCGGTCCGGTTGAAATATCAGCGATACCCCTGGCAACGCCGTCTGCGAACTGCGGTTTTTTGATCAGCGACGCACCGTAAAAATATTTAAACGTGACGCGGCCATTGGTACGTTTTTCAATTTCATCGCCCATGCGTTTAATCGTGACGGCCTTCATATCTTTGGGCGGATTGTCGATGGCGCATTTCAACACCATTGGGTTTTTCTCGTCGTAGGCAAATGCGGGATTCGAAAATACCAGGGCAACTCCCAGCAGGACCACCAATACGAAAGGTAGCGCGTTCCAAGATCGTGCGGTCATGTTTTTTTCTCCTTTTGAATTTTAGGTTATAAAGCTGTTGTTTAGGTAATACCGAGTTGAGCGGCATTGCGGTAATAAACTTTTTCCTTTTCTTCTTGAGCGATCGGCAATTGTTTAACAAACTGCATACATTCCTCGGTGTCTTCATAGGGAAAGTCGGTGCCCAGCAGAATCCGGTCGATCCCCATGGCTTCATACGTGCACATAAAGGCCGGCGTGTAATGATTGCCGCTGGTGGTTACAAATACATTGTTCTTCAGATATTCGCTGGGCTTTTTTTCCAGTTTCGGTCTGGCCTCCGGATCAAACGGCCGGACATAGGCCCAATCGATGCGGTTGAATAGAAACGGAAGTGTTTCGCCGAGATGTCCCAATATAATCGTCAGGCCGGGGAACCGGTCGAATACGCCACTGTAGATAAGGCGCATCATGCAGAGTGCGGTTTCGGCACCGAATCCAAAAGGGGCTCCGGCAAGAGCAAAGCCGTAGGCCCAGGCACCGGGTATGGCCGGGACCGTCGGATGAAGATAAACCGGGACTTGGAGATTGGCCGCCATTTCCAGGATCGGCCAGTATACCGGCTCGTCAAGATAGGAATCGCCGAAATTGGAATGGGTGTTCCACCCGATAAGGCCGAGTTCTTTTACCGCGCGTTCCAACTCGGCGGCTGCTTCCCGGGGGTGTTTCGGGGCCAGGGACGCATAGCCCAAAAACCGGTCAGGGTATTTTTGAATCACACCTGAAAGCGTGTCATTGGCTTTACGGCTGAGTTCGGTGCCGATTGCCGGATCCAGTTGTTCAAGACCCGGGGCCGACAGGCTGAGGGTCTGGATGTCGATGCTGCAGGCATCCATCTTGGCCAGGCGTTGCTCGCCCAAATCCGTCAGGGCATCCAGCAGGAAGTCGCCGAAGGGTTGTCCGACTTCGGCGTTGTACCACAGGCGGCGCTTACCTGTTTTGGGATCATCCCGAAAATTCGGATACCCTTCATTTTTATACAGCGCCTGAACATATTCTTCTGGATAGAAGTGAGCTTCAAAGTCAATTTTTTTCATTTCATAACCCTCCTGAAAATCATATGTTTACTGATTGGATACCGCTGCGGCATTTAGCGTGCACACATGAGTAGAAGCTATCTCAAAAATACATTTAATATCCGATGGTAAAATTTTAAACCGATAAAAAGTGCTTACAACAAAAAATGAGCTAAAATTTAAAATGATCTAAAATGCCTAAAATTATGGTTTCACTCACCCAGCGCCGGCGCTTGTGCGGCGTTTGCGCCGGGTGGCAC